>NZ_JBBUKT010000010.1 GCF_038066715.1 Luteolibacter sp. Y139
TGCCCCGACAAGGACAAGGAGAAGAAGAAGGAAGAACTCGTGATGTCCGGCGGCAAGGACAAGGACAAGGATGACTGCCCCGACAAGGACAAGGACAAGGAGAAGAAGAAGGAAGAACTCGTGATGTCCGGCGGCAAGGACAAGGACAAGGACGACTGCCCTGACAAGGACAAGGAGAAGAAGGAAGAGAAGCTCGCGATTCTCTGATTTTCCGTTCCACGGATCGCCCCGCGGCCATTTCGGTGCCGCGGGGTTTTTCCGTCTTTAAGCAAAGAAGCCAGAGGCCCGGGTGGACGCTCTCCTTTACTCCGATCTGGTTTCTGGTCTATTGTATCTGGTTTCTCGATTCCTATGAGCGGCTCGCGATTCACGGCAGGCGTGGAACTGGCTACGGGCATCGGCCTGCGGGTGCCGCACTACAACCACATCCTGGCGGAGAAGCCGGCGGTCGGGTGGTTCGAGATCATTTCGGAGAACTACATGGTGGAAGGCGGGCGGGCGCTCGCGGTGCTCGATCAGATCCTAGATCAATACCGTGTGGTCCAGCATGGCGTGGGGATGTATCCGGGGGATGCAGGCGGCGTGAAATTCGACCATCTGCGCCGGCTCAAGCGGCTGGTGCGGCGGACGAAGACGCCGTGGCTTTCCGATCACCTGTGCTGGGGCAGCGTGGATGGCAGCATGAGCCATGACCTGCTGCCAATTCCCTTCACTTTCGAAGCGGCTCGGAAAACGGCGGAGAATCTGCGGATCATCCAGGACTTCCTGGAGGTGCCGCTGGCGATGGAGAACGTGAGCAGCTACGGCGAGTTCAACGGCAACGAGATGACCGAGTGGGAGTTCCTGGCTGAGGTCACGGAGCTGGCGGACGTGGGGATTCTGTTAGACGTGAACAACATCTACGTTTCCTCGGTGAACAACGGGTTCGATGCGATGGAGTATGTGAATTTCGTGCCGCCGGAGCGGGTGGCGCAGATCCACATCGCGGGGCATTCGCGCTATGAGCGGTTCATCGTGGACACGCATGACCATCCGGTGGTCGATCCGGTGTGGAAGCTCTATGAGCGGGCGATCGAGCGCTGCGGGCCGGTGGCGACTTTGTTAGAGTGGGACGGGCGCATTCCATCGTTCGATGAAGTGTGGACGGAGGCGAAGAAGTCGGAGGCGTGGCGCGAGTCGGCCTTGGCGAAGAAGGAAGAGCATGAAGCCGCTTGAAGAGATCCAGCGGGAGTTCTTCGCCGCGCTGCACATGCCGCTGCGGGGGACGAGCCGGCGGAGCACGGAGCTACCGCCATGCAGCGAGGGGCATTTGCCGGAGTTCCTGGCGAAGGCGGACGAGCTGATGAAGGCGGGCGAGAACCTGTCCTCGGCGGAGCGGCTGGAGCTTTATCACCGGCAGTACTGGTTCCGCGTGCTGGATTCGGTGGCGGATGATTTTCCGGTGCTGCGGAGAATGGCGGGGGAGGAGACTTTCTGGAGTTTGTTAGAGGGGTATTTGCAGGCGTTTCCTTCGGAGAGCTACACGCTGCGGCATTTGGGGCGGGCGGTGGCGCGGTTCGTTTCCGGATGGGAGGGGATCGATGCGATGCGTCGTCGCTGGTTCACCGCGGTGGCGGAGCTGGAGTATGCGGCGATGGAGACGTTCGAGGCGGCGGAGCGCGAGCCATTGCCGCCGGAGCGGATCGCGAGCGAGGTGCTGGAGCTGCAGCCGCATGTGCGATTGCTTGAGATGCCGGTGCCGGCGGATCTTTGTTATGCGTGGGAGAGCTTCGAGCCGTGTGAGGAGGAGGTGACGCGGGTGGCGGTGTGGCGGGGGCCGAAGGGCGCTCACATGCAACGGCTGGATGCGGTGGAGTTTGTTTTGTTAGGGCGGTTGAAAGAGGGGCGTTCGCTGGAAGAGCTGTTCGCGGATCCGGTGGAGCCGGAGCCGACGCCGGAGGAGGTGCAAGGGTGGTTTGCCGACTGGCAATCGCGCGGCTGGATCACGGCGCGGGGGAGCGAGGTGATCGAGCTTGTTCCGCAGGATGATGATTGGAGCGGTGTGGACAAGATGGGCTCGCAGGCGCGGGCGATGGAGGATTAGGCCTCGTAGAGTTCCAGCGGCAGGCCGTCGGGGTCGGCGAAGAAGGTGAAGCGCTTGCCGGTTAGCTCGTCGATTCTCACGGGCTCTACCTTCACGCCTTTCGATTCTAACAGAGTCACGGCTTCGGCGACGTCTGGCGCGGTGAAGGCGAGGTGGCGGAGGCCGCAGGCTTCCGGGTAGCTCGGTCGCTTCGGAGGATCGGGGAAGGAGAAGAGCTCGATTTGCGTGCCATCGGCGATTTCGAGGTCCAGCTTCCAGGAGTCGCGGGCTTCGCGATAGGTTTCGGCGATGATGCGGAGGCCCAGGATTTCGGTGTAGAAGGCCTTCGATCGCGGATAGTCCGAGGCGATGATGGCGGCGTGGTGGAGGCGGAGGAGGTTCATGGCTTCAGGTGTTCGCGGTCTCTCAGGGTTATGCATCCAGCAGTTCAAGCAGGTCCTTCCTCTCCTGCTGGTCCACCTCATACTCGTAGCGGTTTGCCGCTGGAATGCGGGGTTCGATCTTCGTGAGGACGTTCAACTTGGTCCAATGCTTCTCCCGGGCGTGATGGAAAGGGACAAGCAGGGCCATCAAGAGAAGCCCCGTGGCATACGCGGGAACGAGGCTGCGTCCCCAAGTGAGAAAGCGCACGGCATGATGGCGTGGGCAGGTGGGAACTCCCACCGCGAGATTGATGATGATCACGGCAAGCAGTGCGATGACAAGCGTTCCTCCAAGGATATGCGCTCCTTCGCTCTGGCTCCATCCGGTAGCGGTGGCGATCGTCATCATGGTGGCACTCGCGACAACCGACAGGACCCGTGGACGCGGCCAACCCAAACAACCGAGGCGGAGGCCAAGCCGTCGCGATGCGAATTGGGCGGGGAGAAGAAGGATCGCTCCGGCAAGGGCTCCGAATCTGAGAAAGGTGGCGAGGCCAGCCTCCTGCGTGGCCGATGCGGTGGTGAGGGGCAGCAGCCACTCCAGAAGCAGATGAATCACGATGGGGAGGATGATGCCGACTCCCACGATCCATCGGTGATCGGAGGGACGCAATACTTGGACCAGAGCCTCGGAAAGGGCCTGTGCTTGCTTGCCTCGGGTGAAGCGGCCTCCAGCAGCCAGCAGCAGTACCATGAGGACGACTACGCCGACCATGGCCGAGGCGATGCGCCGCCACATCTCGCGTGCGGCCATTTCGCCCGGGATGAGATCGGCCAAGCTGATCGGCGGCGGAGATTCCACAGCGGCTCCGGCAAGAAGGATGCCTCCACCTGCATCCTCCGCGAGCCCTCGCCATTGCTTCACCAGTTTGTCCGTGCGCTGACTTTGGGCTTCCTTGCGTTTCCCGATGGCTGCTTCAAGGCTCGAATATCGGGCCTCCTGCGAGGCAAGGCCGAGCATGCGGGCTGCCCGTGTGAAAGCGGGCAGGGAGCTGAATGGGAAAAGGATGGAACCGTCATTTCCGATCGAGCGTCGGGCGAAGATTTCCCATGCATCCGTGAGTGCCACAAAGCCCTCGCGATCACCGGCGATGGCAAGTTCCTCGGCGCGAGCGGCAATGGCTTGGGAAAGGTGCCCGAAGCTTGCTCCTGTTCTTGGCACCACCATGTGGAGGTAGGACGCGGTGAGCTTCCGTCCGAGCACATCGTCTCCGGGAGGAAGAATTTTCAGGCGCTGGAGCAGAAGCTCGTGTTCATACGACTTCATGCTTGGAAGGCGGGTGGCTTCCTGGAAAAGCCGGATGGCTTCCGCTTGGCCCGCGGTATCGAAGATATGATACCTCGGGGCTTTCGGATTCAGCTTGAGGACGTGGGAGGGGACAGGGAGTTCGTTGATATTTCCCCGCGCCTTTGCTCCTGCCGCGAGGTAGCGGAACCAGGCATTCTGCGGATCCAGGCGGTCTGCGGTTTTGAGAAGATCGGGCGGAATGTCTGGCCCGGAGGCGACTGTCCGGGCGTAGTCTGCAAAGAGCGCGGGGTTTCCGGGGTCGCTGTCCCACAGGCTTTTTATCACATCGGCTTTGCTGGGTTGCGAGGGATCGCCGAATAGCAGCAAGCGCTCAGGCGCCGTTAGAGGGCCAAAAAGTCCGGGAACCTTTTGATCGATATCGGGGCCGAAGGGCAGGCCCGGCAAACCGATTGCAGCCGGATCGGTCATCGCAAAAAGATCATAGGAGGCGAGCCGGAGTCGCACGTAGTCCCGTGCCAGCGGAATGGCGGCAAGAACCACGGCAAGTGCTGCGGCGACATACAAGATGACCTTGGCCCGCGATTTTGGCCGGGCCGTCTCCAGATTCGCGGCGGCTTGCTCAAGCGAATCTCCCCGGTGTTCTCCGGATTCCTGCGAGAGGACCGACCGCAGCTCCTGGGCCGCCATTAGCTGAAGCTCCGCATTGTCCGCCAGGGGGCGGACGGCAGCTTCGATAAAGCGCTCGGCGGGGTCGGGCATTGGCGATTCTCTAGCAGATTGGAGGTATGGGGAAAGGGGCCTCTCAGGGTTTTACGTCGAGGAGTTCGAGCAGGCCTTTCATTGTTTCAAGATTTCCAGCAGTTCGCGCCGCATTTGTTCGGCGGCCTGATACTCACGGAGAGAGGTCGCGGGGATGCCGGGTTCCCATCGGCTCACTGTATCCATTTTTACCCAATGGAGTTCCCGGGCTTGGAAGGTCCACGATGCCAATGCCGCCAGCAGGATCGCAACGAGCTGGGCAGGGAGTGCCGCCCGTCCGCAGACGAGCCAGAACAAGACCTTTCGCCTTGCCTCGACGGCGCAGGTCAGCAATGCCACGAGGAAGCCGAGTGCCATCGCTGCTGCGACCCAGAAGAAGATCTGGAACACGGTCGAGGATAGCGCCGATGCACGGAGGAATGCGGTCACAAGAATGGTGATCGCCGGGATAGCCGCGGCTCCCACCAGAATCCACCGCTCGCGAACGGTATTGTGATTCCAGCCGACGCAATGCAAACGCATGTCGAGCCTGCGTCCTGCCAGCAGCATCGGGAAGGTGAGCATCACAGCCGCCGTTATCAGGAATCGTAGAAGGGTGCCTTCGAGACATCCGCTTGCCCGAATGCCAAATTCTTGCAGCCCCAGCGGAGTCGCCTGGTCGAGCAACAGGAGCACGGCGAAGGGCAGAAGCACGCCGCCGCCGAGGATCCAAGCATAGTCGACCGGTTGTAGCACGTGGCTCAGCGAATGGGAGAGCCGCCGGGCCTGATTGCCGCGGAGAAAGCGCGTGACTGCCAGCAGGAACGCGGCCACGGCAAAGACCGCAATCATCCCTGCACAGGCGAAGCGCCGGATCAAGGAGTGGTCCGCCAGGCGACCGGGCTCGAGTTCGGAGTCGTTGAAGGAGGGGGCATTGGTCCAAGAGAGATCGGCAAATTGCAGCCCGCCGCGCTCGCGGATTCGGTCGAGGTTCTGCTCGTTGGGCTTCGTGTTCCGGGCCTTGATCGCCTCATGCCACGCTTCGTGGCGCGCTGCCAAAGCCGGAAGGTCCAAGTCCCGGGCTGCCTTGGAAATGGCGTGAGACGCGATGGTCACTCCATAGCTCGCGTTGGCGATCTGGCGAGGCGTGGATTCCGAGTGTTGGATTGCGCGAATGACGCAGGTCTCCCATGAGGAGGCCAACTGTTCCAAACCATGGCGATCCCCGGTGGAAGCAAGCTCCCACGAGCGCGCGGCGACGAGCTTGGCGAGTTCATTGGGCCGAGAGCTGATCCAGCTGCCGGGTCGATAGATGAGAAGATAGTCGTAGGCCAATTTCCGGTCCCACCAGTTGTCACCCGGTGGCAAGACTGCGAGGCGTTGCAGTAGCATCCGGTCTTCGTAGGTCTCGTAGCGTGGCATCGCCGCTGCCTGTTGCAGGAGATCGAGTGCTTCCGCGGCCTTCGGGGCGTCGATGATGAGATAGGGGGGAAACGAGCCGCCTTTTTTCCTGATATGGTAGGGAACCTCGTTGAGCTTGGTGACCTTGCGAGCCGCGACTCCTGCCGCCAAATGCTGGTACCAGCCATTGCCGGGATCGATCCGGTCTGCGCTTGTGAGGAAATTCGCGGGCAGAGCCTTGGAGTCCTCGTAGGAAGCGCGGGCATAGTCAGCGAACAAGGCCGGATCTGCCGGGGTGCTGTCTCGCAGGGCCTGAAAGCGATCGAGCCACGGTCTTTTCGAGAGGTCGCCGAACAACAAGAGACTCTGCTGGGGAGAGCGTTCTCCGAAGGTTGCCGGGAGTCGGGCCACAGGGTGCCACTCCAAGTTTAGTGCCGGCAAAAGGGGGACTGGGTCTTCACCGCGAAAAATCAGAGCGTGCAGCGCCAAGCGTATTTTCAGGCAGTCGCGCACGGTCGGAAGAAGCGCTGCAATGGCCAAGGCGACGATCAGGAAGAGGCATGACCTGAGTATCCAAGGCGGGATTCGCGGCTTGGTGAGATTGGCAGTCGCCTCCTCGAAGGAAATCGCCTCGGGGGCGGGGTCGGCAGGGAGACCGGCGCGAAGCTCCTGGGCCGCCATCATCTGAAGCTCCGCATTGTCCGCCAGGGGGCGGACGGCGGCTTCGATGAATCGCTCGGCGGGGTCGGTCACGGTGGGTCTGTTAGCAGTTTTTCCACGTAGCTATCAAGGATCGTGGCGCGCTGCCTTGCCACCCCGGGCCGGGGCGTCCAAATTCCTGCGCGCCCGATTCCGATGTCCGATTCCTTCGTCCACCTTCACCTGCACACTGAATATTCGCTGCTCGACGGGCTTGCCCGGACCAAGGAGGTGGCTGCGAAGGCGAAGGAGTATGGGATGCCGGCGGTGGCGATGACGGACCACGGGAACCTTTTCGGGGCGATCGAGTTTTTCCAGTCCTGCAAGAAGGCGGGGGTGAAGCCGATTTTCGGGTGTGAGATCTACCTGGCGCCGCAGAATCTGGAGGACAAGAAAGACATTCCGGGCCGCAAGCGGGCGTGCCACATGACGCTGCTGGCGGAGACGGATGAGGGGTGGACGAATTTGCAGAAGCTGGTTTCGCGGGGGCACCTGGAGGGGCTCTACCATGGGAAGCCGCGGGTGGACCGGAAGGCGCTGCGGGAGTTTGCGAAGGGCGTGATTTGCCTCACCGGCTGCATTTCGGGGCCGGTCAATGAGTGGCTGTTGCTCGGCGACGAAGTGAAGGCCCGCGAGACGATGGCGGAGCTGGTGGATATCTACGGCAAGGAGAACGTTTACGTGGAGATCCACGATCATGGTCTGGAGCCGCAGCGGAAGATCACGCCGGGGCTGCTGAAGCTGGCGGCGGAGTTCGGGCTGAAGCCGGTGGCGGCGAACGATGTCCACTTCGTGAATCGCAGCGACCATGAGGCGCACGATGTGATGATCTGCATCGGCACCGGCCGACTGATCATCGACGAGAACCGCATGCGCTACACGCCGGAGGTGTATTTCAAGTCGGCGGAGGAGATGCGGGCCTTGTTCGCGGAGATTCCAGGGGCTTGTGATGCGACGCTGGAGATCGCCGAGCGCTGCAATGTGGAGATCAAGCTGGATTCGACGAGTTCGGAGAAGTATCCGCAGTTCGATTCGCCGGATGGTTCGCCGCGTGAGGAGTATCTGATGCGCTGGTGTCAGGAAGGCCTGCTGAAGCGTTACACGGCGGAGCGGGCGGCGAGTCCGGAAGTGCAGGAGCGCCTCAAGTATGAGGTGAACATTATCAATCAGCTTGGGTTCGCGTCGTACTTCTTGATTACGGCGGACTTCATCCAGTGGGCGCGGGATCATGATATTCCGGTGGGGCCGGGTCGTGGTTCGGCGGCGGGGTCGCTGGTCGCTTATGCGATGGGGATCACGAATATCTGTCCGCTGGATTTCGGCCTGCTGTTCGAGCGCTTCCTGAATCCCGAGCGTGTCAGCCCGCCCGACGTCGATATCGACTTTTGCCAGAGCCGTCGGCCCGAGGTCATCGACTACGTGCGCCAGAAGTACGGTGAACGTAGTGTTTCCCACATCATCACCTACGGCACCCTCGGTGCGAAGAGCGTGTTGCGCGACGTGGCGCGGGTGATGGGCGTCTCCTATGGTGATGCGGACCGGCTGGCGAAGATGATCGAAGCCAAGCCGGGCGTGACGCTGAAGGGAGAGTATGAGGCGAAGCCGGAGCTGAAGGAGATGGTGGAGGCGTCCTCGACCTATCAAGAGCTGTGGCAGTATGCGCTGAAGCTGGAAGGTCTGACGCGAAACGTGGGCATTCACGCGGCAGGCGTCGTGATCGGGGACCGCTCGCTCGACGAGCACGTGCCGCTGACCCGCGGCAATGAGGGGGAAGTCGTGACCCAGTATGACATGGGCGCGATCACCGAGGTGGGCCTGCTGAAGATGGACTTCCTCGGCCTGAAGAACCTTACGGTGATCCAGGATGCAGTGGGGCACATCCGCGTTCACACGCCGGACTTCGAGATCGACAAGGTGCCGCTCGATAACCAGCCGACCTTCGACATCCTGAACCGCGGCGAGACGATGGGTGTGTTCCAGCTGGAATCCGGTGGCATGGTTGAGACCTGCCGGAAATACCAGATCGAGAAGATCGACGACATCATCGACCTTCTTGCGCTCTATCGACCGGGCGCTATGCAGTTCATCGACCAGATGATCGAGGTGAAGAAGGGGCGCAAGAAGCCCTTCTACGAGCACCCGCTGCTGGAGCAGGTCTGCGGCAACACCTACGGGGTGATGATTTACCAGGAGCAGGTGCAAAACGCGGCCAAGGTGCTCGCGGGCTACACGCTCGGCGGTGCGGACCTTCTCCGACGCGCGATGGGTAAGAAGGACCCGAAGAAGATGGCGGAGGAGCGCTCGAAATTCGTCGAGGGCGCGGGGCGGGTGAACAATATCAATGAGAAGCTGGCCAACGCGATCTTCGAGAAGATCGAGATGTTCGCGGGCTACGGCTTCAACAAGTCGCACTCCGCTTGCTACGGTCACATCTCGTATTGGACGGCTTACCTGAAGGCGAACTTCCCGGTGGAGTTCATGTCCGGCTTGCTCTCGAACGAAATCAACAACACCGACAAGATCGGCGTTTTCGTGGCGGAGTGTCACCGGATGGGGATCGAGATTTTGCCGCCGGATTTGAACAAGTCGAAGCTGCGGTTCGCGCCGGAGCAATTGGCCTCGGGTGCTTTCGCGATCCGCTATGGCCTCGCCGCGATCAAGAACGTGGGTGAAGGCGCGATGGCGACGGCCATTGCCGACCGCGAGAAGAATGGGGTGTTCACGACCATCGAGGACTTTGCAAACCGCCTCGACTCAAAGGCGGTGAACAAGCGCATCCTGGAAAACCTGATCAAGGCCGGTGCCTTCGACTGGACGAATGAGACGCGCGCGGGGATGACCTCGCGTCTGGAGCAGATCGTGGCCAGTGCGTCCTCGGCGCAGAAGGACCGGGCGCAAGGCCAGGTGTCGATGTTCGATGCGATGGATTTCGGGGCCGCTCCCAAGGCTACTACGATGACCGTCGTAGCGGTGGAGGAGTGGAGCAAGGACGACCGGCTCGCACACGAGAAGGAGCTGCTGGGCTTCTATGTCACGGGCCATCCGCTGGATAAATTCCGTGGGGTGCTGGACTCGGACAAATACATGAAGCTCGGCTTGCTGGATGAGATCGAGGTGAGCAATCCGCGTGACCGGTTTCCGTTTGCGGGGATGATCCGCACGCTGGAGAGCAAGGTGACCAAGAGCGGCAAGCCCTTTGGGGTGATGGTGGTGGAGGACTTTACCGGATCCGCCGAGGTGGTGATGTGGGGCGAATCGTTCGTTCCCGCGCGTGATGCCGGGGTGTTGGCTGCGGGGAAGGTGATTCGTTTCAAGGCGCAGATCCAAGTGGATGATCGAACCGATTCGCGACGCCTGACTGGCTCCGAGATCAACGAGCTCAAGCCGCGCGGTAGCACAGCAAGCAAAGGCGCGGTGGAACTCACGCTGTGGACCGCGCGTCACTCGGAGCGGGATTTGCAGGACATCCGCGAGGCGATTTCCTCGAGTCCTGGAAAGATTCCGGTGTTCCTGCACTTCCAGAATAGTGCGGGGCGCCGTGCGACGGTAGAGCTGGGAGAGGAGTTCCGGGTGAAGCGGACGGATGTGCTGGATCGGGCGCTCGGGAGGTGGATGGATGGGTAACCAATGAACTCCGCGATTCGCCATGATCACCTTTGACGTCAGCGATGTGGAGCCGGGCACGAAGCCTTTGCCTGCCAGCGCTCCGCGTGTGGCATTGCAGTCTCGCCTCAAGCATCCCGTGGAGGCGTATGCGAGCAATTTGCCGCTGCTCGTGGAAGACGCCGGGGTGAACGGATTCGTGGCGGCCGCCCACTACGCTTTCATGGATCACCATCCGTTGGTGCTTTCACCGGACGATGTGTGGCTGTGCATCGCCCAAGGCTTCGCCCTTCATGTTGATCAGCATGCGGAGGATCTCAGGAAGCGGCTCGTCGCCCATGAAGGCAAGGTGGAGATCGTCGTGCTCCGGGACGAGTTCATCAAGGGCTCTCCTGACAACGATTGGCAGGGCTGCTTCAGCGAGTTTTCGGACAGGATCGGAGAATATGTCGGCAGCACCCGCGATCTGCTGGTGTCGGGCTTCTCCACGACAGGGCCGATCGAGAAGGCGGCATCGGAGATCGTCCTGATGGCTGCCATGCGCCATTACTTTGATTACACCGTGGTCACCCGCTGCGGCATCCCGCGGATCACCCTGCTGGGAACAGTGGAGGATTGGAGGATGATCCGCCAGCGGATCGAGGCACTGGCCGAGTTCGATTTCGAATGGTGGGTGCGCGTGCTCCGTCCGGTGCTCGATGAGTTCGTCCGATCCGCCGAAGGGAACCAGGACCGGCAGTTCTGGAGGTCCTTCTACAAATTCAACGATAGCTCGGGCGGACCGTTCATCAGCGGCTGGATCAATGCGTTCTTTCCCTACCTGGAGGACCAGGGAAGACCGGCGGGTGAGCCATTTCTTTTCCGCAACGCGGGCGTCGGGGGACTCGTTCACGAAGGAATCTGCAGTGATAGGTTTCCGTCGGGCATGTCGCTTGCACCATTCGTGTGGGACTATCTCGACACTAAGATCCCGATGAAGCTGTTCGCGGGCTTTGCCGGAGTGTCGCAGGATCCGTGCACCTTGGAAGTGAGGTCGGCCATCGGTTGGGCCGTCGCTGAGGGGACATAGGCCGCAGGGGAAAGCCTTGCGGCAGCAATGGACAAAAAAACGTGGCCGGCGCTCCCCGCCGGCCACGCCCGATCGTGAAGCTCCTTACTTTCCGATCTGAATGCTGGTGTCGTCCGCGCTGAGCTGATTCTTCGTCGATTCGGCGACATAGCGGGCTGCTTCGACGAGTGGGACGTTTTTCAGCCGTAGCTCCTTGATCCTGGTATCGCCTTTGGTGCCGGGGCCGATATTGATGGCGGGGGCCTTCGTGCCAGCCAGTTCCTTCGATCGCTTGTTCAGGAAGTCCACCATTTCGGTGAGCGTGACGTCCTCGACATCGACCACCGGGATGATGATTTCCTGCGCGGCGTCCGCGGCCTTGCCTTTCAGGGGCTCGGGGCGGGGTGCCGGAGGATCGGCGGGGCGGTCTACTTCTCCTTTGGGAATGAGAGTGATCGCGAAGTCGTCGATCTTCATCTTCGTTCCCGATTGCTCGGCGACTTCCTCAAGAAGCCGGCGGAGCGAGACGTTCTTCAATTGAAGCGTCGAACGATTCGGCGTCCACGTTTCTTGACCATCTGCGCCGCGCGCCTTGCGGATGACGAAGTTGATGCCCTTCTTCGTGGGATCCTTCTCACCCTCGTCCAACTGCACGCTCCGGATGCGGATGAAGTCGATGGATTCCTCCAGTGAGGTGTCATCGAAGGACGCCAGCGGGATGATGATAGTATCCAGCTTCTTCGAAATGTAGGCTTGGCCCGGGGTCATTGGCGGGGCGTCCTCTTTCTTGGGCGTGGGTGTCGTCTTTTCCTCGTTGCCGGCAGTGGTCTTTTCCTGGGCTCGAGTGGAGCCGAAGAGCGCGATGGTGGCGACGAGCAGGCTGCCGGTGACTTGCCATGCGGGATGGCTGCGGCGGTAGCGGGCGACGTCCGAGATCCGCGAACGGAGGCCGGAGAGATTTTCAAAGAGTCCGACGAAGCCGAGGCGAAGGCCGGGGACCGCGGGGAGTTCCTGCATCTTCAAAAGGGCGTGGCCGTATTCCGAGCGGCGGTCCTGTGAATCGAGGGCGAGGACGCGGGCGTCGCAGGCGGTTTCGCGGTCCTGTCGCAGACGGGCGAAGGCGAACCAGATCACGGGGTTGAACCAGTGGAGGGATTGGAGGGCGAAGAGGAGCCAGTTTTGGGCGAGGTCGTGGCGTTTGATGTGGCTGAACTCGTGCAGGAGGATCAGGCGCGTTTCCGTGGCGGTGAAGGTCGCCGAGAATCCAGCGGGTAGCAGGAGCACGGGGCGGAGCAGACCGGAGACGGCGGGGCTTTCCACCTCGCGGGAGAGCCAGACGAGGGGGGCTTTCGAGAGGCCGGCGGCCTTGCTTGCGGCCTCGATTTCCTCCTGCAAGTCAGGATCAGGAGTGAGGGCGTGGGTGCGGATGGATGTGAGCTTCAAACGATAGCCGGTGATGCCGGCGGTCATGGTGATGAGGAGGCCGGCGAGCCAGAGGGTCGGGAGAAGCGCGACGTTGTTAGAGGCGATGGCGGTAGTCGTTGCCACAGGGGCTTGTTCAGCACCGGTGTTCGCAGGGGAGGCTTGCAATGTCACCGGAGCGGCTGCCGGAGGAGTCGCATGACGTGCGGGAATCAGATGCACCGGGAGCGCCGGCACGAAGGGGAGCACCATTACCAATAGCAAGGGCAGCCACAGCGGGTGCCGCCACTTGGCGGGCAGCCAGGGACGCAGCATCATCTGGATCGCGAGGATCGCGACGGCGACCAGCGAGGCGCGGATGGTGGTCGAGACCACCCATTCGAATACAGTCTCTAACAGGTTCATGGTTTTCGGGGATTCAGGATTTGTTCTGGGTCGATTGATCGAGGAGCTTCTTCAGCTCTTTGACCTCGTCCGGGGTGAGCCGGGCATTCTTGGCGAAGTGGACGAGCAGCGGTTTCGCGGCTCCTTGGAAGATGCGTTCGAGGAAGGACTCGCTCTCGGCCCGGACGCAGGCTTCGCGTTTGATGGCGGGGGAGTAGAGTTTCGGTGAGCCGGTTTGCTCTTCGATGGCGAGTGCGCCTTTTTCGACCAAGCGGGTGAGGAGGGTGCGAACGGTGTTTTCGGCCCAGGAGGTTTTCTCGCGGAGAGTCTTGGCGATCTCGGAAGCGGTGCGGGGAGAGTGGTCCCAGAGCACTTCCATGACGGCCCATTCGGATTCGGAAATGTTCGGTGCGTTCATGGCTTGAGTGCATTCACCACAATTGTAGTGGGGTTGTCCACTACAATTGTGGTGGGTGGTGAAAATGTGGCGCTCGCGGTGGTTTTGAGTTTTTCGACAAGGGCGCGCCGCGCACGTCTCGCCGCCCTTCAGGCCGCCTTGATTTGCGGGCTGGAGACCCAGCCCGATGGGCTGGGCTAAGGGATCTCGCCCCGTTGGGGCTGTAGAGTGCTTGGCTTTTGAAAAAAGAAGGCCGCCCGTTTCCGGGCGGCCTTCTGAGACTTGGCAGGTCGATGATCTTGTGGAGATCAGCCGCCCGTCGACTTCAGCGAGGAGAGATACTCGATGAGCGAGGTGAAGTCCTCGACCGAGAGGCCGGCGGCGAGGCCGGGGGGCATCATGGAGGAGGGCATGTGAGTCTCCTCGGTGATGTCCTCGCGCTTGATCTTGGCGACCTGGCCGGTGATGTCGCGGACTTCGACGACGCCGTCGACTTCAGCGGTGACGAAGCCCATCTTGGCGGTGCCATCCTTGAGCTTGAGCATCGAGGTCTGGAAGCCCTGGGCCACGACCTTGCTGGGCTCGAGGACGGAATCGATGAGGTAGTCGCGGGTGAACTTGGCACCGGCAGCACCGAGGTAAGGACCCTTTTGCTCGGCCTTCAGGTCGATGGCGTGGCAGGCGATGCAGCCCTGTGCGGTGAAGAGGCGTGCTCCGACAGCGGGATCACCCTTGCCGGTCATGGCGGCCTTGGCCACTTCGGCGACGGACAGCTCAGCCACCTTCTTGCCTCCGGGGCCGGCGGCGGCGACGGCTTCCTTGGCGGCCTTCGCGGCATTGATCAGCTCGGAGTTATCCCACTTCATGCCTTCCTCGATCTGCTTGTCGAAGCCGGACATCTTGAGATCGGCGATGGCTTGGAAGAAGCCGACTTCACGCGGGGTCTTCTCCAGCTCTTCCTTGATCTTCTTCTTCGCCTCGGGCTTGGCCAGCGGGCTATTCAGCACGGTGAGGATGGCCTTCCACGCGATGCAACTGACGGCATTGCCTTGCTTCGCGGCGATGTCGCGGAGGGCGCCGATCTGGTTGCCACGGTCGGGTGCATTGACGAAGTCGCTGATGTGCTGGGCTGCTTCGGCTGGTGCATTCTTTTCCTGACTCCAGGTGGCGAGCACGGCGAGACGGTGCGGCATGGACGAATCCTCGCCGCCTTTCGAGAGCGCCTTGTAGGCTTCCACACGCTGCGGGAAGGGGCGCTTCGGCTCCTTCGCCGCGGAGACGAGCAGCATGAGCTGGGTCGGATTAAGCTCCTTCGCGCTGAGGGCGGCGATCACCGGGTCGACGCCGGCGAGTTTCAGCTCGGCGACCGGCAGGCGGTTCTTGCCGAGGATGTCCAGCAGCGCGTTCTGGCGCTCCGGGGAAACCATGCCGAAGCCCTTTTCGATGGCCGGCTTGATCTTGGCGGTGCCTTCCCATTCCTCGGTCTCGTAATACGGGCCGCGGTCATCGGGGCGGGTGTTCCACCAGCTCTTCAGGTCCCATTCCTTCTCCTGGAAATAGAGGCGGGCGAGGGCGGAGAGGACATCGTAGCGCAGCTCGAGGTCGGCGGACTTGCCGAAGAGGCCGAGCAGGCCATTCACCACTTCCATGGTGTGAACCTTCTGGAGCGCCTGCAGCGCCAGCTTGCGGGTGGCGGTGTCTTCGACTGCCTTCAGGCAGGGCGGGATATTGCCGAGGGTGGCGAGCACTTGCACGGCGGTGAGCTTGAGGCGGGGCGAGACGCCTTCCTCACGCCAATCGCCCGACGCGGCGAGGATCGCCGGAGCGGCTTCCTTTGCCTTGAGGCGGTTGAGGCCGATCAGGGCCTGGAGCACCACGCGCGGGTTCTTGTCCTTCAGCGAATCCACATAGAGCTTCACCGGCACGCCGGCGAGTTCGCCGCTGCGGTCGGTCATGGCGCGCAGGGCTTGCTCGCGCATGGTCTCGTCGGCAGCGAGCTCGGTCAGATACTTGGTACTATCTTTCCCGTAGAGCTGCTTGAAGGTCCACACGGCAGCGGTGCGGGCACCCACGGAGAGCTTGGTATCCTTCGCGACGGCGAAGATGCCTTCCGCGAATTCCGGCTTTTTGCCGCGGCTGAGGATCTCACGCTGGGTTTCCAGACGCTGCACGGCGCTCGGCGAAGCGATGAGCTTCACGAGCTCGGCATCGCTGGCCTTGTTCACGTCCTGATACTTCGCGGCGGGCAGGCCGGGATAGGTGACCTGGAAGATCTTGCCGACCTTCTGGTCCGGCGTGTAGTCGAAGCCACCATTCCGCCAGTCGGCGAGGTAGAGGTGGGAATTGCCATCCACATCGACATCGGTTGCGTGGGGCAGCTTTTCGAAGTCCTTTTGCTCGATCGAGAAGCTCGCGCCTTCGCGCTTCCACGGATGGTAGTGGACGGTGCCGGTGGTCCAGTCGGTGGAGAACAGTGCATCCGTGAACTGCGGCGGGAAGCCCGGCTCGCTGAGCCAGAGCGCGCCGGTGCCGGAGCCACCGCCGTAGTCGGCGAGAGGCTTGATCGCGTCATCGGCGAAGTTCTGATAGAGGCGCGGGTAGCCGTGATCGCCGAACTGGGTGAAGTGGTGGAAGCGGGTGTTCCAGCCCTTGCCGTCGTTCGTATTGTCGCGGCTGAAGAGATCGAGCTCGGGGGAGATGGCGGTGTCGCAGATATTGCGGACCATCAGGTCGTAGGGCTCGATCTGCGAGCCATCCGGACGCACGCGGAGCACACCGCCGCCGTGGAGGATGTAGGTGGAGCCATCGGTGCCCTTGGCCGGGTGGGCTCCGAAATCGCCGACGGCGATGTAGAGCCAGCCATCGATGCCCATGCGCACGCCATTCGTGGTGTGGTCGGCACCGCGCGGGTGCTCGATGCCGCCGCCGAGACCGGTGACGAGGTCCTTTTTCTCGTCCGCCACGCCGTCGCCGTCCTTGTCGCGGAAGCTGCTCAGGAAGGGCGGGTGGATGAGGTAAAGCGTATCGCCGACCATGTGGCCGCCGCGCGGGCTATTCACGTCCGGGACGAACTTGACGAACTCGTCCGCCTTGCCGTCGCCGTCCTTGTCACGGCAGCGGATGATCCGCCCCATGTGTTCCTTGTGGCCCAGGGAGCCGTTTTGGTCGGACGAGACGTAGACGTCGCCATTGGCGGCAGCGGTGATGGCGGTCGGATAGTCGGCGTCCGGCGGACCGGCGAATTCCTTCATCACGAAGCCTTCCGGGACGGCGGAAACGCAACTTACTGTCACGATAAGTGCGATTAGAGGACTGGAATGGTGCATCGGCAGGGGCGAATACGGACTGAATCTGGAAATTTCTCAAGCTCCCAATGTGACCCTCCCCGTATGGGTGAGGGTTAGGACAAATTTCCGCCGGGCAGGGCAGGCCGGCGGCGAAGGGAGATTCTCACCCTCCAGAGGAGAACGGATCCGGCGAAAATGTGTTTTCACTGGTCACGAAATCCCTTGCCCGGCGGGGGCTGGCCGCGCAAATCCGCCGGGTGATTCGCAAGGCCTTCCTCCTGGGCGCCGGTCTCGGCACGCGGCTGCGTCCGCTGACCGACCTGCTGCCAAAGCCGCTGGTGCCGCTTTTCCACCGTCCGCTGATCGAGTGGGCGATGGACTCGTGCCGCGCGGCGGGGATCGAGGAGTTCGCGATCAATACGCACCACTTGGCGGAAGAATGGCTGCGGGTGGGTGGTGCATGGCAGACGGATGGCGAGGGGATCGCGGGTGGAAACGGTCTGCCTTCGAAGAAGGGAACCTGGCAGGGACTTCCGTTGCATCTCTTCCATGAGCCGGACGTTCTGGAAACAGGCGGCGGCGTGAAGAACATCGAGGCGTGGGCTGGAGGCGAAAGCGTGCTCATTCACAATGGCGACATTTTCTCCTCACTGCCACTCGACCGGCTGATCGCGGCGCACGAGGCCTCGGGGAATCCGGTGACGCTGGCGCTGCGGTCGCAGGGGGATGCGAAGCACATCGCGATCGATGGAGAGCAGGCGATCGACATTCGCGGGAAGCTGGGACGGGCCGAGGGAACGCACGTGTTCTCGGGGATCTATTGCTTCACGCCGGAGCTGCTTGGGCTGATTCCGGGCAGGGAGAAGATTTCGGTGATCCCGGCTTTTCTGGAGCTGGCCAAACAGGGCCGACTCGGTGGGGTCGTGCTGGATGACGGGCACTGGGCGGATCTGGGAGATCCGGCGGCTTATCTTGCGGCGCATCGGGAGCTGGCGCTGGCTCCGGCGATTCATGCGGAGGCTGTCGTGGCGCCGGATGCCGTGATTGAGCGGAGCGTGATCGGGCCCCGGGCGGAAATTGGTGCCGGGGCGGTGGTGCGGGACTCGGTCGTGTGGCCGGGGGCGAAGGTTGGGGCGGGGGAGGTTGTCGAGTCGCGGATCGTGACCTGGTAGTCCGCACGCCCAACGTGTGGTTCACAGGTCGGTGAAGCGATCGGTAAAGTCCGCTCCAATCTCACTTCGGCCGCACTCGGAGAGTGCGGACCACGATGGATCTGATAGATCCCGCGGAGTCGCTTCACTCGATCCTATGACGCCACCTGCTTCCGAAGATGCAGCGCCTGCGGCGATCCTTCGTCCTGCCGGACCAAGAGATGCGGAGGAGCTGTCAGTGCTGCTTTCAGAACTCGGTTATCCTTCGGCACCGGAAGCCGTTGTCCGCCGCATTTCAGCCTGCGCGGATGTGCCGGGGCTATCGATTGTGGTGGCGACGATGGATGAACGCATCGTTGGCGTGGTGGCGGTGCATTGCGTGCCCACGCTGATTTCCGATGCGGCGTTGGGGAGAATCACGGCGCTGGTGGTGGCCGACGAAATGCGCGGGCGGGGAATCGGCCGGCAACTGGTGGAAGAGGCTGAAGCCTTCGCGCGCAAGCAGGGGTGCGAGCGGATGGAACTCACGAGTGGCGATCATCGGCCGGGGGCGCATGCGTTTTACGTGCGGCTGGGCTATGCGGTGGAGGCGCGGCGGTTCATCAAGCATGGGCTGGGGGAGCGGTGATTGATTCTCGCTGATCCGGGGTTGGGTTGTTAGGAGGGAAGTGTGTTTTCCACCGCAGACCGTTACTGGGCAGGTCACCTGAATTGCTTGCCGGATCAGCTTCTAACAAAGCCGTTCGATGTCGTCACCCATGGCGAGGAACTGCGCGGCTATAGCGGAGCGCTGGGATTGTTTCGCGATGGAACGGCGACCGTGTCGGTGCCGCCGGATCGCGAGGAAGAGCTTCGTGGGTTGCTCGCAGGTCTGGAGAACGGCTGCACGCCGGAGCAATTCGCTGCGGCGCTCGCACCGGTTGCAGCCTTGGTGCTTGGTCCTGCGTATCTCGGCTACACGACGGAGATTTGCGGCGATGATTCGCAAGCCCGCGCCTTGAATGAAGCTGACGCCGCTGCCGTGAAGGATCTTCGTGAAGCCTGCGGCGAAGAGGAATGGGATCATGGAGGATCATCCCTTGAAGTTCCTTGCTCGGGGGTCTTCCACGATGGCCAACTGGTCGCACTCGCAGGATATGAAACATGGGGCGAGACCATTGCTCACCTCTACATCGTCACGCATCCCGGTTATCGGGGGCGGGGCTTTGGCCGCAGTGCCGTTGCCCATCTTGCGCGTCGAGCCCTCACGAATGGCCTGCTCGCGCAGTATCGGACGCTGGATGCGAACACGCCATCGATCCGCATCGCTGAAGCGCTCGGGTTTCAACGCTATGCGACGTCGATGGCGGTGAGGCTGGCACCGGTGCCGTGAGTTCACTTCACCAGCTCTTCGAAAACGATACCCTCCGGCACGTTTTCGTTGCGCTCCTTGAGAAGCTTGGCTGCCGTGGACCTCAAGGTGTAATCGCGGGTGAGCGGGGCTTCCCAGTAGCTTGCTGCGGGATGCGCGAGGTAGCTTCTGATCAAAGGGGTGTCGGCGGGATCTTCCCAAGCCGCAAGCAAGCGGAGCAGGCTATCGAGATCGCAGACCTGAGAATCAGCATATCCCATTACTCCTGGCTCTGGTGGAGGTGATCCTGCGAGTCGCTTTTCTTCCGCCTCTTTCGCCAGGAACCGGCGCAAGGGTTGGCAGAGTTCCGCCGGCAACTTTCCTCCGGCCTCCTCGATCTTATTTCGCCTCTGCCACAGGGGGCTGGCGGCATCGAGAGGTGAAGTCTCCAAGAGATGCAAGGCGATCGCCAGTTCCCATCCGGCAAGTTTTCCCTCCTCCTCGACGGAGGCTGGCCATAGCCACGCGAGCTCCTTGGGAGGCAGATCCAAATGATACCCCAGCCACTTGTTAGCTTGCTGGATTTTTCCCCGCCGCTTCAGGGCGCGGAACGCCGAAATCCGGGCGCTGGCGGCATCTTGTTCCATGATGAACGACCAACGCTCGTCAGGCAGATAGTCCGGTGTGATCCATTCACCTTCCAGGAAGGAACCTGCGGCTTCCCGCTCGGCGGCATCCGGTGACCGCAGGCTTGCGATGGCTTCCTCCAGCAGGGCGGCCGCGAGCTTGTGATCGACGCCCCATGGATTTCCGGAAAGCCGGATCGCTTCGAGTTGCTCCCAGCGGGCCGGATTCACGTTGATCGGGACGCCGTAGACCGGAACGCTTCGCAGATAACGCCATACGAGGGCGCGGCAGTTCTCCGGCGAACCGAACTCCGCCTGCCCACGAGGACGGATAAGCGCTGCGTGGCCGCGCCGAAACAGGGCGGGTGCATCCAGCCAGTTTTTTTTCCATGGCTGTCGCAGGAGCTTTTCCACCACTGCGTGGCATCGGGCCATCTCTTCTCCGGTCACGGGAGTTGTTTTCCAGCGGACCAAGGCTGCCTTGGTCAGGGGTGACTCGTCGTAGACCCGGTCGAGCTCGGCCGCGGCGAGGCATTCTTCGGGAGAGTGGGTCAGGTCGCTTGAGATGTATTCCGGCGAATTCCAGTCCTTGCCATCGAGCCCGTTGGCGATGGCTTTCCCGGCGAAGCCCCGGGGTGGGCTCGCGCGATTCAATTGCTCCGAACTGTAGTGTCCCTTGAAGGATGCCGAGACGACGGGCCGGTGATCACGGAGTTGGACACAATATCGCAACTCGCCGGTCATGTCTCCGACGGCCGGGTCCCATCCAAGGAGCAGCTTCCCGTGGCCGGGTGCCAGATCCTGTGGTGGCATCATCCCCACTCCGCAGTCGATGGAGTTGTCGTGGCAACTCCGCCAGTGGTCGCCGTCCTTCACCTCCGCGAAGCAGCGGAGGAAATTGGAATCGGCGTTTTTCAGGGGCTTGTCGGTCGCGTTCAGGAGGTAGACCGCAGTCCTTTCACCGCCGTGGTCCTTCAGGTCGGGAAAGAGTGAAACCGCTCCGGCTTTCACTTTCAGCTCCCTTGAGAGTTCCGTGATCGGAAAGGTCGATATACTTCTGGCCACGCCAAAATCACCATATTCATCGACGGTGTGGCGGTTCTTGAGGGCCTCCCGCCCTTGGGTTTCGCGCGCCTTGATCTGATCTGGCGTGAGCTGGGATGATGCGGTGGCCGCCAATGCCAGCGTCGCTACCGTGATCCGCAGCGAAGGGATGCGATGGCGCGAGGAGGGGAAACGCATGGCTCCAAGTTATGCATGGCCATGGAAAAGGTCATCGCCAAACTTCGTGGGGATCTTTGACACCCGGCAGCGGATTCGTCACACAGGTAGGCGTGATTCTGTTTCGCTCCCGCCGTTCGCGTTGGCTGGCCGCCGTGGCGGTGGTGGCGGGCGTGGCTTTGGTGATGGGGACCTGCCGGCATGAGGATGGCGGAGTGGAGGCGGCTCCTGCCCAGGCTTCCCGGTTGACGAAGGTGAGGAAGGCAGGGACGGAGGACATCGCGGGGTGGTCGAAGCGCTTCGCGATCCAACGGCCGCCGCCGGATGAACTGCGGGCGGATCCGGCGCAGCAGTCGGGGGCATTCGAGAATGGGATCCGCTACCTGGTGATGGAGCATCCGGCGGGGCCGGGTGAGGTGAGCTTGCGCTTGCTGGTGCTGGCGGGATCGATGCATGAGGGACCGGGAGAGGACGGTTATGCCCACTTCATCGAGCACCTCGCGTTTCAAGAGACGGGACAGGGGAAGGCGATGGAGGTCTTCGAGCGGCTCGGCCTGGCGACCGGGGCGGACACGAATGCCCACACCGGGCTCGATCACACGCTGTATCAGCTCGATCTGCCGGCGGCCGATGATGCGGCGCTGGATATTGCCTGCAGCTTTCTGAGCCGCACTGCGGGCGGCATCACTTTTTCAGACGCGACGGTGGATGATGAACGACGGGTGGTGTTGCGGGAGCTGGAAGAGAAGCCGGGGAGCACGAAGTTTTTCCGGAAAGCCGCTGCGCTGTTGCCGGGCGTGCCGGCATTGAAACGTTCACCGGGCGGCACGAAGGAGTCGATCGAGAGTGCGAGTCGTGCGGCGCTGTGGAACTTCTGGAATCGCAACTACGTGCCCTCGCGGATGGTGGTGGTGGCGGTGGGCGACTTGAAAGCAGGGCCGATGATCGAGCGGCTGCGGCGGCACTTTGCGGAGATCCCGGCGAGACCGGCGCCTGCCGAGCCTGCACTCGGTGACCCGATGGCCGCCAGCTCCGCGCCGGTCGCGTTCGTGGACGATGAAACGACGAAGCAGGTCACGCTGACGCTTGCTTCGCCGCGTCCGATCGACCGCGAGCCGGACAGCCTCGGCAAGCGGCGCGACGAGTTGGTGCGATGGGTGGCGCTTGAGATGTTAGAGCACCGCCTCAAGCGGGAGTTCCAAGGCAGGGATATCGCCGGATCACCGCCTGAGGGGGCAGGGGTGGAAGTGATGCCGGGAATGCGGTGGTTTCAAGTATCCGCCACCGCGAGCCGGCAGGATACGCGGCGGATCCTGAGGCCGCTGATCCTTGGCTTGAGGGGAGCGGTGGCGAGTGGATTTCATCCGACGGAATTCGCAGAGGCACGCGGAGAGATCCGGCATGAACTGCGGCAGGCATTGCTATCGCGCCTGATCGATAGCACGGCAGATCTTGCGACGCGCTTGGCCGATGGCGCGCGGACCGGCCGGCTGGTGGAGTTGCCGGAGGATGAGCTGAATCGCTCGCAAGCGGATCTAGCGACGATCACGAGGGAAGAGTGCGAGGCTGTTTTGAAGGCAGAGTGGCCGATGCCGTTGCGCATCCTATTCAGTGGCCCAGCCGATCTTTCCAAAGACGAGTGGCTGTCCAGCACGGCGACTCGTGCCATGAGCGACCCGGCGTCGGGGATGATTCAGGGAACGGAAGCCACGAGGTGGGCTCCGGAGCCCATCGGCCCGCCGGGCAAGATCATCCGTCGCCAATTGGAGGAGAGCCGCGGCTATCTGGAAGCGGAGCTATCGAATCACGTCTTGGTGCGGCTGGCGCCCATTCCTTCGCTCGGAGGCTTTGTCCAAGTGCAGGTGGATGTGGGCTATGGCCGGCAGTCCTTGCCGCCGGGAAAGGCCGCACTGGCGACGGCGGCCCGGTCGCTCTGCCGCTGGTATCCACTGGAGGGCTGGGATGATCTGAAGCTCACTGCGGCGCTTGCCGACGAGGACGTCAGCCGTTTCTTCGGCGCGCAGTCGGATTCGTTGCAATGGGAAGGGGAAACCGATCGCAGCCAGCTCCGCCGCCAATTGGATCTGCTGGCCGCGCTGGTGCAGCGACCCGGTCTCGCCACCCATTCGCCGGTCTGGAAGCCGAGCGCTCACACCAAGGCGTGGGAGGAAAACGTGCGCAGTTTTTTCAGCGCCTCGACGAGGGAGCGCTGGCGGCAACACACCGGCAGAGATCCGCGCTTCGAGCTCTATCCGGATGGGCTGATGGAGTCGGACAGCAGCCAGGTCGCGGATTGGCTGCTTCCGCAGCTGGCGGGCGAGCGTGTGTGCGTGAGTCTCGCCGGTGACTTCGAGCCGGAGGCCGCGTTGACGGCGGTGGCCGCGAGTTTCGGGGCCTTGCCGGAGCGGCCGCCGTGGGACGCGCCGAGTCCGTTTCCGCCGCCGCCGGTGACCGGGCCGGGCGTCACCCGCCTGCCGCTGGATGCGCCGGAGGCGGCGGCTTTGGTCACGCTTTCGTTTCCGCTGGGGCCGGCTGGCGATGCGGAAGAGATGCTGCGGCGACGTTTGCTAGAGGAGCTTCTGCAGCTCCGGGTTCGCCAGGTGATGCGGGAAGAGCGAGGGGAGAGCTATGCGCCGATGGTGATGCGGAGCTGGCCGGTGAAGGATGGCATCGAGTGGCTGGAGGTGCGCGTCGCTTGTCAGGAAGGCCACGCGGAGGAAACGTCGGCCACCCTGCGGGAGATGATAGCGAATTTCCGCATGAAGGGGTGGACCTGGGATGAATTCCAGCGCGCGCTGCGTCCTCTGCCGCGCACCATCGCCCGCCGGAATCGCAGCCCGTCGGCGGTCTTGGCGAATCTTCAGGCACCGGTCCGGATGCCTGTTCCCGAGCAGCTCGATCCGGCGGCCTTGGCAGGGATGGAGAGCTCGGTGCGGGAACTGGCGCAGCGGGTGTTGGATGTGGAGGCGGTGGTGGAGTTGCGGGTGGATGAGTGAGGGGCGGCTGGGTGAACAGACTTGAAATGGGGAAATATCTGTAATACGGTAATACCGATGACCACCTTGAGCTTCAAAGTGAGCGAGGACGAGGCGAGGGAGATTCGCCGACAAGCGAAGCTCGCCGGCGTCACGGTCTCCGAATTCCTTCGTCGTCGTGCGATGGGAAATGAGCCAGGTGAAGTGGTGGAGAAAATCCGCTGCGAATTCACCGGTGCGGAGATCTTTGCTCCATTGGCTGGAGCCGAGCCACTGACCACGGAAGCCGTGCGCGAGATGCTCGCTGATTTCCCGTGAACTACCTGCTCGATGTCAATGTGCTGGTCGCGTGGGGCTGGGCGGATCACGCCGACCACAAGCGGGTTGTCAGATGGATCGCGTCGACGAAGTCGTCGACCAGTGATTCCCTGGTGACATCATCCATCCCGGAACTTGGTTTTGTCCGTGTCTCTCTCCAGCGTGCTGCCGGACGTCTGACCGTGGAAGACGCCGTGAAGACGCTGCAATCCATGATCGGCTCATTGGGCGGGTCTCATGCGTTCCTGCCAGATGATCAGTCGTCGACCATGGGATTTGCGAATTGGTGCGCGGGAGCCTCGCGAACAACCGATGCGCACTTGCTGGCGTTGGCGGCGCGTCACGGTGCCGAACTGGCGACTCTAGATCTCGGAATACCCGGCGCCTTCGTGATTCCGTCCGTGTAGCTGGGTGCACATGCTTGTCGTGCCCCCTACGAGGCGGTTAAGCTCTGGTATCAGATTGCGCCACCGAATTGTCCGATGAACCCTGAAACACCCATTGTCCTGTTAGGACCGCGGATGACCGATGATTCGGTCACCGTGTGGCGGACGTGCCTGGAGCTCGGCTGGACGCCTGAGCGAATCCAAGGCTGGCGGGTTGCAGAGCATCTCGCGATCTCAGGGCGACCGGTGATGATTTACGGAGAGCCGCTCTTTGCTGAAGCGGTGGCTGACCAGACCGGGTTAGTGCTGTTAGAGCCATCGATCGATTGGCTGACGACGTTGCCCCGGGAGCATCTGCTGCGGGACATCGAGCTGATGACGCTGGGCGAAGCACGCGCGCGGACGTCGCCCGCCTTCGTCAAACCTGCCGATGGCAAGATCTTCGAGCCGAAGGTTTATCCTTCCGGAAACGAGCTTCCCACCGACGAGCACGTGGACATGGACATCCCCGTGTTGCGCTCGGGCATCGTGGATTTCCGGCTCGAGGTGAGATGCTTCGTCCGGCAGCGGAACATCGTTACTCTCAGCCCCTATTGGCGGGATGGTGAACTCGCCCAGGATGAAGGCGGGCAGTGGAGCTTTCTAGAGGACGAAGAAAGCGGAGCCCGGGATTTCGCCGGAATGGTGCTGGCGGATGCTCGTGTGGCGCTGCCGTCGGCATGCACGCTCGACGTCGGTCGCCTGAGCGGCGGCGAATGGGCGGTGATCGAGGCAAATCCCTGCTGGGGTGCAGGGCTGTATGGATGCGACGCGAAGGAAGTGTTGCTCTCCATCCGGGATGCGATTGTGCCGAGAGGCTCGTTGTCTGATGACGACAAGCGCTGGGTTTCCAAGCGACGGGCCACCCTTCTCCCATGAGAGGAAGTCTTTGGTTTGCGCCGAGGGCATTCCAATGGATCGGGGCAATTCCCATCGCAGGAGAACGGTGACCTGATAGCCTGACGGCGATGACTCTGGAGGAAATCGAGAGGGAATCGGCGAAACTCACGGCGGAGGAACGGGCTACTTTGGCGGCTCGTTTGCTGATGGACTCCGAATCGCGGCCCAGCGCTGAAATCCGGGACGAGCCGGAGCTGTGTGTCTGCCCGTCCTGTCAGAAATCGACCAAGCGCATCGAGATCGAAACGGAGGCTGCCGATTGGGGGCGGATTCAGTTTCTCGGGAGATTGGCCGCGTGGAATCCCGACACGCAGCGGGCCAAGGTTTGCGAACATTGTGGCCACGTTTTTGACCGGACACTGGTCACCAATCCGGTGACGGACCGGATCGTCCAGTTCTTGTTCTTTGGCATTTCGGGGATCGGGTTGGTTTGGTTGATAGTGATGATTGCGAAAGAGGTTTTGAGGTGAGGGGCCCGGGAAGGGGAGGCCCCGGCCGGGTCGACGGAACGTCGGCACCCCTTGACGGCTGAAATTTCCCCCTTGTCCCGCGGGAGTTCTTTCGAAAACTCCGGCGCCGCGATGCCGACCGACTCGATTCTCTACGCCACCCGCCAGTACCTGGGGATCGCCCCGACTGTGTCCGTGACCCTGACCCCGATCAAGAAGGGCGCTTCGGGGCGGACGATCGTGCGGGTTGCGACGCCGGGGAAGGACCCGTTCATCGGCATCCACTGGACGGACGAGCGGCCGGACAGCGACAATTTCCTGCCGGTGGCGAAGTTCCTGAAGGCGACGAAGATCAACGTGCCGGAGATTTTCCACGAAATCCCGCACCGCCGGGTGGCGCTGGTGGAGGACCTGGGAGACACGGATCTGCTGTCCCTGAAGGACCGGCCGTTTGCGGAGCGGGAGCCATATTACCGCTCGGCGCTGCAGCAGATCGACAAGCTCTTCTACTCGAAAGGGCCGAAGGATTTCGAGCTGATGCCAGCCTTCGATGAGTCGCTCTATCGCTGGGAGCAGGAGTATTTCTTCGATCACCTGGTGGAGGACCTGCTGGGGATGGATGCCTCCGGGCTTCGGGAAAACGAGGATTTCCAGGCGCTGGCGAAACGTCTCGGGAGCTCGGCGAAGCACCTGGTGCACCGGGATTTCCAGTCGCAGAACCTGCTGTTGAAAGACGGGAAGGCGTGGTGGATCGATTTCCAGGGGATGCGCCGCGGGCGGCAGGAGTATGACATCGCCTCGCTCGTGTTTGACCCCTACATGGATCACTCGGCGGAGGACCGGGAGGCGATCCTCTCGATCTGGGAGGACATTTCCGAGGACCGGCCGGAGACGACGATCTTCCGCCAGTGCGCGGCCCAGCGGCTGATGCAGGCGCTGGGGGCGTATGGAAACATCGCCAGGAACAAGGGGGATGAGTGGTATCTCCAGTTCGTCGCGCCGGCCGCACGCAGTCTGGCGGAGGTGACCGCGGGGACGCCGCTGGAAAAACCCCTCGCGCCGGTGCTCGCGAAAGCGACAGAGTTCGCGCCGTGAATACCCCGTCGAGCCGGACCTTCACCAACGCCGCGATTTTGCTCGGCGTGGGGCTGTTCGCGCTCGGTGGAGCCTCGCTGATCCCGCCGCTGCGGGCGCTGGAGCGGTTCATCGTGAAGCAGATCGCACTGCAGATCGATCCGGTAGATACGATTCTCGATGGCCAGGGCAGCCAGGAGACCCCGTGGACGCGCCGGAAGGCGGTGCCGCCGGTGGTGCCACCGCCGCCGCGGGTGCTGACGATCGATGAGGATCCGGAGCATTGGTTCAGTGCTTCGCCGCTGGCAGCAGTCGATCATGCCTTGATTTTCGCCCGGCTGGCCGATGTCGGTCACAAGACGCTCGGGGTGGGCCACCTGATGGTGTGGGATCAGACGGATCCACTGGCGATGGGGGCGCTGCGGAAGCAGCTGGACCGCTTCGATGCGGCGGTGCTGGCACTGCCGCTGGCCCATGGTGCCGCGCCGGAGCCGGTGGCCGCGCCTTTCCTTCGCTGGTCGATCCCGGCGAGCGATGCGAAGGGGAAGGTTTCGGGGTTGCCGCAAGTGAACCGAGTCTCGATCCCGAATGTGGAGCTTGGAGGGCAGAAGACCCTGGGTGGGTTCTCGCTGTTAGAGAACGAGAAGGACCCGGGGGATGGGAAGCAGGCCCTGCTCGCGCAGTGGGGAGACCGGGTGATTTTCTCTTTCCCGCTGGCGGTGGAGATCGCCGCGAACGGGCTGACGCCCGCCGATGTGCTGGTCAATGTCGGGCGGGAGGTCCGTCTCGGCATGGATGGCCCGGTGATTCCCATCGATGGCTTCGGCCGGGGTGCGGTGGCGGCGAACGTGCAGACGATCGAGGCCCCGGCGATGCGGCTGATTTACGAGAAGAACTCGCTGCCGCCGATGGCGGAGCCGCTGGTCACGCGCGATGTGCGGGCGGACTTGCCGCCCGAGGAGAAGGCGTGGTCGGACCGGCTGGCCGCGAGCGTGCAGGCGCTGCGGCAGGCGCAGCGCTTCCAGCAGGCGGTGACGCTGCCGCGGCCGGACACGCTGATGGAGCTGGCGCTGATGCTGGGCATGGTTTTCTTCGGCACGTGGGCGACCTGCCAGCGGCACATCGCGTGGCGGGCCATCACGGCGCTGATGCTGGCGGGGATCGGGGCACAGCTGCTGTATCTCTTCGCCTCGCGGCAGAACCTGTGGCTGCCGCCGCTGGCGATCCTGTCGCCGGGGCTGACGGCCTTCGGGCTGGCGTTTGCGAAGAAGGGCGGAGCTGAAGCTCCGGTCGTAGTAGCGGCGGGCTCTTCTCCGGTGATCGATATTTCCTCGGAGATCGTGAGACCTGCGCCGGTGGTGCTGCCTGCTCCTGCGCAGCTGGTCATTTCCGAACCCGCGCCCGAGACGGAACCCATTTACCCGTCCGTGTATGACTGGCCTGATTCGGTTGCACCGGTGGATGAGGTAGAGTCGGCTCCCAAGCCGGCCCGCAAGGCGGCCAAGAAAGCCGCTGCGAAGAAAGCGGCCACCAAGGCTCCGGCGAAGAAGGCGGCCAAGAAAGCTCCCGCCAAAAAGGCCGCGAAGAAGGCAACGCGGAAGAAGGCCGAAGCCACGGACGACGTGGAAGCCGAGCCGGCTGACGACGAAACGGCTTCCTGACATTTCCAGATTTCCAATCCAAGATCCTCGCTCCCATGTCGCTCCAGCATCCCATCGAAAAAGCCGAGTCCCTGATCGAAGCGCTGCCGTATTTGCAGGCCTTCCGCGGGAAGACCTTTCTCATCAAGATGGGTGGCTCGGCGATGGAGGATCCGGACTTGGTGGCGAAGGTGATGCGCGATGTCGTCTTCCTTGAGGTGGCCGGCATCAATCCGATCGTGGTGCACGGCGGTGGCAAGGCGATCTCCGCGGCGATGAAGGATGCGGGACTGGATGCCGAGTTCGTCGGCGGCTTCCGCGTGACCTCGGACCAGGCGATTTCGATCGTGGAGAAGGTGCTCTCGAATGAGATCAATCCGGGCCTCGTCCGCATGATCCGTGACCTCGGCGGCAAGGCCGTGGGCATCGCGGGGACGGATGTTTTCCTCGGCGAGAAGATGCATGCCACGGGCAAGGATGGCGAACGCGTGGATCTCGGCCGGGTGGGGGAAGTGGTGGGTTGCCAGCTCGGGCAGATGGATGCGGCGCACCGCGCGGGCATCGTGCCGGTGATCTCGCCGCTCGCTGCGGAACTTGCGACCGGGCGTCCGCTCAATATCAATGCGGACCTTGCCGCGGCCGCGCTCGCGAAGGAGTTGCGGGTCGCGAAGTTGGTCTATCTTTCCGATGTGCCCGGGCTGATGAAGGACCCGACAAAGCCGGAGACCCTGATCAAGTCGGTGAGCCGCGCGCAGGCGGATGAGCTGATGGCGGACGGAACGATTTCCGGCGGCATGATCCCGAAGGTGAAGAGCGCGGTGGATGCGCTGAATGCGGGGGTGAGGAAGGTGCACTTCATCGATGGCCGACTGCCGCATGCGTTGCTGCTGGAGATCTTCACGCACGGTGGCATCGGCACCGAGGTGACGCGCTAAGCGGTGCGGCGCTTGAAGAGGCGCGCGACGACGAAGAGGAGCAGCGGCAGCACGAGCGCGAGGCGCTTCCAGGGGAAGGCGGGCTTGGTCGCGGGTGTGCTGGTGGATTGCGCGGCGGCGATTTCCGCGCCGGTGGCGAGCGGCGTATTCTGGCTCAGGACGAAGGGGGCGTAGCGTAGCACGGCGGCTTCGAATTCGTCGTCGTTCTTGGCCTTGGCGAGGAACTCGCGTTGGCATTGCCAGAGTGCTTGAGCCGGACGATCGGAGGCGAGTGCGAGCTGATAGAAACGCTCCATGAACTCGGGCGTGGAGCGGTCGGAGACTGGCCACAGGGCGACGACGACTTCGCGGGCACCGGCGAGGGCGAAGCCCCGGCGCAGGCCGAGCAGGCCTTCGCCGGAGACGGCGGTGCCGGCGCCGGATTCGCAGGAGGAGAGGGTGACGAGGCGGGTGCCTTGCAGCGGGAGCTTGGCGACCTCGGAGGGGAAGAGGAGGTCATCGTCCGGTGAGAAGAGCGGACTGTCTGCCTTTCTCAGCGCTGCTCCATGCAAGAGCAGGCCGCCGGCGTGGAGCAGGTCCGCGTGCTCGTCGAAGTCGAGGTCGGTGGCGGGTGACAGGTCATCCGCGAGGAAGAAGGCGTGGCAGCCCAGGTGCAGCACGGCGGGTGCTTTCGGGAGAGAGGCGAGTGCTTGTTCGCTGGCCTTTTCATTCCGCAGGAACTCGGAGCCGCGCGGTGCGAGCTTCTCCAGCCGGCTCATTTCGTCGGCGGTGCCCGGCATGTCGGCGAGGCTGGCGAGAAGTTCTAACAAAGGGTCATCGCCGGGAGGCTCTTTCGATTTCGGGAACTCCGAGACTCCTAGTAGTTCCCATGGCGATGAGGAGAGCTTCGTGGTTGCGGCGGGATTCAGGAGATCGCGGCCACTGGTGACGGTGGCGACCTGGAGGAAGCGCGAGCATAGCGGCTGCATGCCCTCATCCATCAGTGCGGGCAGGGGCAGGAAATGCAGCGCGCCGTCCGGGGAGAAGGCGATGTGCTGCGTCTCGGCGGGAAGCTCGCGGGCGATGGGTTCCCAGAATTTCTGATGAAGGGAGCGGAGGATGCCGCGGAGCTTCAGCGCGGGTGGTGGATTGCTTTTGCCAGCGAGGGCACTGGCCCGCCAGGCGAGGCGTTCGCGGAAGGCGGCGAGCCAGCGCTGGAGGTCCTCCTCGGTGCCTAGCAGCACCCACTTCGGCGGGCCCTGGGGAAGCAGGATGACGGCTCCGTAGGTGTCCGTGCCGTCGAGGGCGGTGAAGCGCGTGGCATCGACCAGCGCCGAGCCGGGTGCGAGTGACTTCTGCACCGTTTGCCAGTCAGGGACGGCATCGGTCTTGCCTCCGGAGAGCATGGCATCGAAGAGGCGTGCCTTCGTGGCGAGCAGAACATGAGCGATGCGCTGGGGATCGCCGGTGGCGCAGGGCAGGGAGACGAGATCGTGGCGCTGGAGGAAATTCAGCCGCTCCTGCTCGCTGCCGTGGCCGATGAGTTCATCGAGCACGGCGATGCCGAGTTCGGTGGCGCGGTCGATTTCCGGGGCGGCGGATTCGATCACCGAGATGCCGATGTTGGTGGCGCGATTGATTTCGGCCGCGGCATTGGGTGCGCCGGAGAGCAGCGCATTCCGGGCGAGATTGCGGGCGGTCTCGGCGGTCTGGAGGTGGATGCGGGGGAGGTGCTTCTCTTGGAGCGCTGCGGCCCGGCGCAGGGATTGTTCCGCGCCCTTGTAGTCGCCCTCGGCTTGTTGGGCGGCTCCCAGATTGTTCAGCGGAGTGATCAGCGAAGGGTGCTGGGGATCGAAGGATTTCTCCAACAGCGCCAGGGCCTCCGCGAAAGAGGCGCGGGCCTCCGAGGCATTGCCGGCGGAGAGATCGAGCGCGCCGAGGTTGTTGATGAAGGGGACGGCCCGGAAAGGGGTGTCGTGGTAAAAGGTGCGTGCTTCGCTGGCGGCTTCTTCCATGCCCTTGCGGGCTTCTTCGGTTTTTCCCAAGCGCAGGTTCGACAGCGCGAGCTGGCTGGAAAGCGAGAGGCGCAGCTCGGGATTCTCGAATTTGAGCGCGAGCGCCTCACGGAAAGTGTCCGCCGCACGGGCGTGGCTGCCGAGCACGTGGAGGTAGCGGCCGAGATTGCCGAGCCGGCGTGCCCGGGACTCGACGTCATCGGCCGGGGTGGCATCGAGCGCTTGGCGGAGCAGCTCGCCGGCTTCCGGGTAGTTTCCTTGGGCGAGGAGGTTGAGGGCGAGGTTGTCGGTGCCTTGTAGCCGCTCGGCTCCCTCAGGGCGGAGTTCGATGACTTGTCGAAGGTGTTTCTCGGCGTCCGTTCCTTTTCCGAGATCCTGCTCGGCCATGGCCAATGCCTCCAAGGCATCCGAGCGTCCCGCGGGGCTGTCGGTGGCGAGGCGCTCGACCGCGGTTTGCAGATGGGGAAGGGCCTCCTCCGCCTTGCCGGCCTGTCGCTCGATGACGCCGAGCGCTTGCAGCGCGCGGCCGAGTTCGATGGCGTTTTCGTCCGAGGGTGCTTTTTGCCACGCCGCTTCCCAGTCGGCGACGAGAGCTTCGAGTTCCTTTTCCGCCGCGGCCAAGTCGTTCGTATCGAGCGCACGGGCCGCTCCCATGCCGAGGATCAGCAGGGTGGCGAGAGCGCGACGAATCGGGGGCATCGGGGTTAGAAGCTACGTCGTTAACATCCCCGAAGTGTTCTCCGGTGACAAGCCTGCCAGCCAGTCTTCGCTTGAATACCCGCGCTTTGGGCGGAGTCTGAAATGCCATGAAAGTCGCTGCACTGATTCTTGCCCTGAGCTTGCCGGCTCTGGCCGACTGGAAAGACGATGTGACCCCGGCCACGCTGGGCCCTCAGCCGAAGCTGGTGCCGCAGGAGTTCGAGTACCGGCTCTCGTGGAATGGGATGGTGGATGCCGGAAAGCTCACCTTCACCTTCGGCAAGCCGGATCCGAAGTTCCCGACCGACTACGTGACGCGGGTGACGGGTGGCAGCACGGGCGTGGCTTCCAAGCTCTACAAGAGCGATATCGCCCTGATTTCACGGCTCGATCCCGCGACCCTGAGGCCGCGCGCGTCGGTGGGCGTGCAAAACGAAGGGGATGAAATCGTGACCACCCGCAGCACGTGGGCGGGCACCCAGGTGACCAGCGAGCACGTGACCAAGGTGGTCAAGACCGGTGTGGAGGCCAAGCTGGACAGCACTTTTGTGTTCACCCCGGTGCACGACATCGTCTCGGCGATGCTTCATGTCCGCAGCCAGAAGTTGGACAATGGCGACACGCTCACGATGCCGCTGATGCCTTTCAACAAGCCCTACCTGATGCGGGTAGAGGTGCTGGGGAGGGAGAAATTCGCCAACCGGGACACGATCAAGCTCTCGGTTTCCCTCCAAAAGATCGAGCCGAAGACCAAGACACTGCTGCCCTACAAGAAGATGAAGAGCACGACGATGTGGCTGTCCGACGATGCCAACCGGATCCCGGTGGAGCTGCGTTCGGAGGTTTTCATCGGCGATGTGCGGATGACCCTGGCCGGGGCGAAGAAGCTCTGAGTAGCGGTCGGTTGCCTCGACCACGTTTAATTGACGGCCGTTTGGCGTGCAAAACGCGTCAAGCACGTAGAACTACGCTAAAACACTCGCTTGCCATTTTGTCCGATTTTGGAAAAGATAAGTCAACCTTAGCCGGAAGTAAGTATTTCTAGTGCGAAATGCATGATTCCCAAGGGGTTCTGTTCCCTTCCCCCGATAGTAACCATGTCTTCGACCACGCCGGACGACCTAATGAATGCCTTGGCCACCGAGTTGGGGGCCTTGAATGAGGCAAGCGCGGAACGTCTCACGACCATCCTGCGCGGCCTGTTTGCCTGCATGCAGGATCTTAACAGCCGGCTTGCCGTGCTGGAGAGCCAGGCGGCGCTGCAGGCGAACGGGGAGAATTGATGGATCTGAAGCCCGGAGAACCGCGTTGGTCCTCCGGGCCCCATTGGGATCAGAGATACTTGTCGGTCACAGCGCCCTCGCTGGCGCTGGTCGTGAGCTTGGCATACTTCGCCAGCACGCCGCGGGTGTAGCGGGGAGCGGGCTGGGTCCAAGCGTCACGGCGGGCCTTGAGGGTGGCCTCGTCGAGATCGACGGAGAGGGTGTTGTTCACGGCGTCGATGGTGATGATGTCGCCGTCCACGAGCAGGCCGATGGGACCACCTTCGTGGGCTTCCGGGGTGACGTGGCCGACGACGAAGCCGTGGCTGCCGCCGGAGAAACGGCCGTCGGTGATGAAGGCGACCTTCTTGCCTAGTCCGCGGCCCATGATGGCGGCGGTGGGCCCGAGCATCTCACGCATGCCGGGACCGCCCTTCGGGCCTTCGCGGCGGATGACGATCACGTCGCCCTCGACGATCTCGCCGCCGAGGATGGCCTTCATGCCTTCGTCCTCGGAATCGAAGACGCGGGCGCGGCCGGTGAAGAGCTCGCCTTCCTTGCCGGTGATCTTGGCGACCGCGCCGCCGGGGGCGAGGTTTCCGTAGAGGATGCGGAGGTGGCTGTCCTTCTTGATCGGGTTGCTGACCGGGCGGACGATTTCCTGGCCTTCGGGGTAGTAGAGCTTCGAGTTCGCGATGTTCTCCGCGAGGGTCTTGCCGGTCACGGTCATGCAGTCGCCGTGGAGCAGGCCGCCTTCCAGCAGGATGCGGAGCAGCGGCATGGTGCCGCCGATCTTCACCAGCGCGGCCATGGAATACTTGCCGGAGGGCTTCAGGTCGGCGAGCAGGGGCACGCGCTTGCCGATCTCGGTGAAGTCATCGATGCAAAGCGGCACTTCCGCGGCGTGGGCGGCGGCGAGCAGGTGCAGCACGGCATTGGTGGAGCCGCCGAGGGCGATCACGACGGTGATGGCGTTCTCGAAGGCTTTCCGGGTCATGATATCGCGCGGCTTGATGCCGAGCTTGATCATGTTCACCACCGCGGCACCGGCGTCGAAGCAGTCCTGCATCTTCTCGTCCGAGACGGCGGTCTGGGACGAGGAGTTCGGCAGGGAAAGGCCGAGCGCCTCGATGGCGGAGGCCATGGTGTTCGCGGTATACATGCCGCCGCAGGAGCCTTCACCGGGGATGGCGCAGGATTCCACGGTTTCGAGCTCCTCGTCCGAATATTCGCCCGAGGCGTGCTTGCCGACGGCTTCGAACACGGAAACGACGTCGAGCTCCTTCAGCTCGCCCTTGATGGTGGCGCAGCCGGGGAGAATGGTGCCGCCGTAGACGAAGACGGACGGGCGATTCATGCGGGCCATGGCGATCACGCAGGCGGGCATGTTCTTGTCGCAGCCGCCGATGGCGACGAAGCCGTCCATGCCTTCGCAGCCGACGACGGTCTCGATCGAGTCGGCGATGACCTCACGGGAGACGAGGGAGTATTTCATCCCTTCGGTGCCCATCGAGATGCCGTCCGAGATGGTGATGGTATTGAAAATGACGGCCTTGCCGCCCGCGGCGTCGGTGCCCTTCGCGGACTCCCTGGCGAGGCGGTCGATGTGAATGTTGCACGGGGTGACCTGCGACCAAGTGGAGGCGATGCCGATTTGCACTTTGGCGAAATCTTCCTTCTTGAAGCCGACCGCGTAGAGCATCGCGCGGGAAGGCGCGCGGTCTGGGCCGTCCAGCATGGGCGAGGAGTAAGGTCGGGTCTGATCGGACATGGGAGAGGGACGCTAGGGGGAGAGTCCGAGGGAGCCAAGAGCGGAATCGATTCCTCGGCTAGGAATGGCGGGCTCTGATTTTGAGGCCGGTTGGTGGGCGATGAGAGATTCAACCACGGATTACGAGGATGGCATGGATGGAAGAGATTGGGACCGGGATGGGATAAATTTGGATGTGATCCAGGACTCCCGTAATTCCGCCATATAGGCATACGGGAATAGTGAAATGCCTGCCGGGTGTTGCAGGGGGATGCGCTGCCGATTCCGCCGAAAATGAGGCGGTAAATGAGGGCGTGGGCGAGAGGCTCGTGTAAATTCCGCACGTAATCTCCGGAAGCGTTTGAAATGGCACCATTCACGAAGTTGCGGAGCTGTAGGGCTTTTCCTGACAAGGGTTTAGTCCGTTCGCGATTTCGCTTAAAATTTTCGTGGGAAGTCAGAAAAATCTCTTGCCGTGCCCGCAATTAGTATCGTTTGTAAATACCGCGTTAATTGCAGGTTGCTGCCCTTGCCGAGACACTCTCCTCACGAAAATCGCCGGTTCCTTTGAACCCAGGGAAACACCGGCACAAACCCAAGAGATTCCGTAGGGAGAGGGTCCGGCAAGGGCGAGCAGTCGCTCCTCCCCGTTTGCCTGCGACACTGCGCTTTACCCCTCCCAGGGCTTTGATTTTCCAGGTAGTCCGGCGTGGTGACGCGAAAGTGCCCCACCTGCTCTTGCCAGCCTGTCCGGGCAGGCCTATGGGGCTCCCGACATGGCCACTTACCGCGTGCTCGTTTCGGATCCGATTTCGGAGAAAGGTGTCGAGGCTCTCGCTGCCGCTCCGGGAATCTCCGTGGATGTAAATACCGGTCTCAAACCGGAAGAACTGCTGAAGATCATCGGCGACTACCACGGCCTCGTCGTCCGATCCGAAACCAAGGTCACCCCTGAGGTGCTCGCCGCTGCCAAGAATCTCAAGGCGATCGGCCGCGCCGGCGTCGGAGTGGACAACATCGACCGCAAGGCTGCCACCGATCACGGCGTGATCGTGATGAACACGCCGACCGGGAATACGATTTCCACCGCCGAGCACGCGTTCACGCTGATGCTGAGCGCGGCCCGCAATATCGGCCCGGCGCACTCCGCGGTGCTGAAGGGTGATTTCAAGGCGGCCCGCAAGGCCTACCAAGGCATCGAGCTCAATACCAAGCGCCTCGCCGTCCTCGGTATGGGCCGGATCGGCACCGAGTTCGCCAAGCGTGCGCAGGCCTTCAACATGACGGTGGTCGCTTATGACCCCTTCCTGACCCAAGCCCGCGCCGATGAGCTGAAGGTGGAGCTGGCGAAGACCCCGGACGAAGCCCTGAAGGGTGCCGACGTGGTGACGCTGCACGTGCCGCTGACCCCGGAAACCAACCGCCTGATCAATGCCGACCGCCTTGCCCTGATGAACAAGGGCGCGCTGGTCATCAACTGCGCCCGTGGCGGCCTGGTGGATGAAGTCGCGCTGAAGGAGGCGATCGAATCCGGACACATCGCCGGGGCTGGTCTGGACGTCTTCGAAGTGGAGCCACCGCCGAATGACCACCCGCTTTTCACGCTGAACAAGCACGTGGTTTACACCCCGCACCTCGGCGCCTCGACCAATGAGGCGCAGGAGAACGTGGGCATCCAGGTGGCCGAGCAGCTTCGCGATTTCTTCGTCACCGGGGAGATCAAGAACGCCATCAACATGCCGTCGCTGGATGCGGCGACGCGCGCGGCGGTGGGCCCCTACCTCGATCTGGCTGCGGCGCTGGGCAAGCTGCTTGCCAAGCTTGGACCGGAGAACCCGGACGCGCTGCGTGTGTCCTACCATGGCCCGCTGGCGACGAAGGATACCGGCCTCGTCTCGCGCACGGCCTTGATGGCGCTGCTGGAGGCCTCGCGGCCTGACGGGCAGGTGAACATTGTGAATGCGCCCGCCATCGCGACCCAGCTCGGGCTGGACGTGACCGAGTCGACGATCAACGCCAAGACCGAGTTCAACGAGCTGGTGGTGGTGGAGCTGAAGAAGGGCGACGTGCGCTATCGCGTGGCTGGCACCCTGATCGGCCAATCGCCGCGGATCGTGGAAATCGACAAGCTCTACGTGGACTGCAACATCGCGGGCCGCTTCCTGTTTGTGGAGAACGATGACCGCCCGGGTATCGTGGGTGTGATCGGCACGGCGCTCGGCAATGCCGGCGTGAACATCGCGAACATGGGTCTGGCTCGCACGTCCGATCGGACGCGCGCGCTGACGGTGATCGAGGTCGATTCCGAGCCGCCGGCCTCGCTGCTCGACCTGCTGAAGAGCACGCCGGGGATCGTGAAGGTGATCACGCTGGAGCTCTGATTTTGGAGCTTCTCTGAAGATTCAGGCCCGGGGCTGAGCTAGCGCTTGCCCCGGGTTCTTTTATTTAGCCCCTTGGAGATGGGAGAGGGGTGGATTTCGACCAACAACAAGCCATGAGATACTTCATCTATCCCGGGGCTGCGGCCTCGCTGATCCTATCCGCCGCGACGATCGGTGGCCGTGCGAGCGCGCAGGCCGAGGATTCCAAGGCCGCGGATCCTGCCCGTCCGGATCCGGGCCTGATGCAGATTCCGGAAGGCTATCGCGACTGGAAGCTCATTTCCGTGGCTCGGGAGGAGGGGAAGCAGGACGACATCCGGGCGGTGCTGGGCAACGACATCGCGATCAAGGCCTATCGCGAGGGGACGCTGCCGTTTCCCGATGGGGCGATCATTGCGCGGATCGCGTGGGCGCTGGTGCCCTCGGAAGAGAACAACAAGGCCTTCGGCCAAGCCCAGTCCCACGTGGCGGGGGCGCCCAAGAATGGCGTCCAGTTCATGTTCAAGGATGCCAAGAAGTATGCTGCCACCGGAGGCTGGGGCTACGCGCAATTCAGTGAGGCCGATGGCAAGCCATTGATTGACAAGGTTAAGCTGGCCGCTTGCTACACCTGTCACCAGCCAGCTGCGGCGCATGATTTCGTTTTCACGCGCTACTCCCTGGGTGGCTTGGCGGGGCAGAAGTGAAGGCGGGGATTCCCGGTTTTGAGAAGATCCGGTTGCCCGGCTAGCGGAATGCATCGAGAAAGTAGGGACTCGGTATTTACCTCTTCGTTCGACTGTCCGGAATTTGACGATGGAACTTCCCGTGTGCCTAACTTTCCCGTTGCCAACCCCTGAAAGCCACTCCTAGGCTAACCCCAGCACATGAAAAAACTCGCCGTTCTCGCTACCGCCGTGCTCGCCTTTGGCGGCGTTGCATCAGCCGACATCCAAGCTCCTCCGGGATCGACCTACACGTCGGCTCGCAAGCTCGGCCGCGGCATCAGCAATATTCTCTACGGATTCATGGAAATCCCGGAGCAAATGGTCCGCAAGTCCGATGACTACGGCCGCAAGGCTGCTTGGTCCTACGGCGTCGTGGATGGCACCAGCCGCGCCCTCCGCCGCCTCGGCTATGGCTTCTACGAAGTCTTCACCTTCACCTGCCCGACCTATCGCGGCACCTTCAAGCAGCCGTATGAGCGCTGCGGCGAAGACAATCGCATCCAGATGAACCCGCACGATGGCCTCTCCGAGTTCCCGCCGGAACTGGGCTTCGAAAGCTACTTCTACCACACCCGCTCCCAGCGCTGGTAATCCGGTAGGACGTGTAGGACAAATCGTCTAAGTTTTTCCCGGCAGCGGTTTCATACCGCTGTCGGGATTTTTTTTGTCAACTTTTGGTCCCCGGCGGCGTTCTTTCACCACACACACCCATGCGATCACTCCTCCTCACGCTCCTGTTATCTAGTGCCGTTCCTCTTTTCGCGGAATCGCGGACGTGGAAGAGCGCCGACGGGGCAAGCTCCTTCAGCGGCGAATATGTCTCGCACGATGACAAGCAGGTCACGATCCGCCGTGAGGACGGGAAGGTATTCACCGTGGCCTACACCAAGCTCCATCCCGACGACAAAACCTGGGTGGCCGCCCAGCCGGAGAATGCCGGGGGGAAAGCGGGCGCGGAAACCGAAGCGGCACCGGATCCGAAGGCGATTTTCGACACGCTGTGCTTCGGTGACAGCATCGATACGGTCAAAAAGAAGCTCAAGGAGAGCAAGGCGGTCGAAACCACCCTCGACGACACCTATCTGGGCCGCACCGGCATCAATGGCGTGTATCACACCCGCCAGAAGATCGGCGGGCTGCACTGCGAGCTCTTCTTCGACTGGACCGCCATGGACACCTTGAATGAGGTGATGCTGCAGACGCAGGGGCAGACGGCGGATGTGTATCCGACGCAGCTCAAGGACACGTGGACGCAACTCGTGGAGCTGATGGGCGCGCTCCATGGCAAGCCGGTCCAGGCCGGCTCCTACCCGGGCGTCAAGCAGGTGAAGGATGACATGTTCCTGCCGACGCACCTGTGGAAGCTGCAGAGCGGCGGCTCGGCCTTGCTCGGCGTCTCGATGCAGCAGGGCGCTTATCTCGTGGTGGTTCGTTTCACCACGGAGAAGGTGCAGCCGACGGCGTTGCCGTGACCGGCGATCAGCTTTCGGGCGCTGGAGCCGGGCTGGTCTTCGCGGGGATCAGCTTTCCGGAAACGATGAAGGCGGTGCCGGCGACGATCATGAACAGCGAGAGGAACTGACCGCTGGTCAGCATGCCGACCATCTTCGAGTCGGGCTCGCGGAATTGCTCGGCGAAGATCCGGAACAGCGCGTAGAAGATGAAGAACAGGCCGGTGAGCACGCCAGCCGGGGCTTTCGGGAAGCGGGTGCGGACGAACCAGAGGATGGCGAAGAGGGCGATGCCTTCCAACAGGCCCTCGTAAAGCTGGGACGGGTGGCGGGGGAGCAGGAAGGGCTCGATGGCCTTCGTAACCGCGGGTTCGTGGCGCTGGACTTCCAGCATCTGCTCGAAGGCGATGCGGTCCGGTGGCATTTGCTCCGACCACAGGGTCGCGAGCTTTTCAGAAGCATCTCCCGCGGCTGTGAGGGCGGAGTCCAGATTCAATCCCTCGGCGTTTTTCTGCTCCACGAGCGCGCGAGGGAATTTCACCGCCCAGGCGACGCCCTCGGCGGTGCGGCCGTAGAGCTCGCCGTTGATGAAATTCGCCATGCGGCCAAAGAACAGGCCGAGCGGGGAGACGACGCAGAGGCCATCGCCGAGGCCACGCCAAGAGACGTTCTTTTTCTTGGCGTAGAACCAGGTGAAGATCACCAGTCCGAGGATACCGCCGTGGCTGGCCATCCCGCCTTCCCAGACCTTGAAGACCATCAGCGGATCCTCAGTGAGCCAATCCCAGCCGTGTTCGCGGGTGTGATACCACAGCATGTAGCCGAGCCGGCCGCCGATGAAGACGCCGAAGATGGCCGCTGCCGCAATGAAATCGCCCGCCGCGCCGGGGGGCAGCACCCACAGCTTGCGCTTGGCCAATACGTTGAGCAGCCAGGCTCCGACGAGGAAGGCTGCCAGGTAGGCCAGCCCGTACCAGCGGAGCTGGATGGCATCGGTGAAGCGGACGAGCACCGGGCTCAGGTCATGGACGTAAGTCGCGAACACGGGGCGCACCTCACACCATTCACCTCACTCGCGCAACCCATGGGGAGGAGAATGACGGATGAAGGGTGCCGTCCGGACGGGCCGGGGATCTGGCCGCCTTTCCGGGGCGCATTTGTCATTTGAAAAATCGTCATTCGTCATTGTCCGCCAAGGCGGCTCGTGCTGTCCTCCCGCCGCCATGAAAATCGTCGTCGCATACTCGGGAGGTCTCGACACCTCCGTTCTGCTTCTCTGGCTCAAGGAGAAGTACAACGCTGAAATCATCGCCTATTGCGCCGACGTGGGTCAGGGCGACGAGCTCGATGGTCTGGAGCAGAAGGCGCTCACCACCGGTGCCTCGAAGTGCTACATCGGCGACCTGAAGGAGGACTTCGCCGCCAATTACATCTTCCCGATGATCCAGGCTGGCGCGATCTACGAGGGCCGCTACCTGCTCGGCACCTCGATCGCCCGCCCGTGCATCGCGAAGGGCATGCTGGACATCGCCCTCAAGGAAGGCGCCGACGCGATCGCGCACGGTGCCACCGGCAAGGGCAATGACCAGGTCCGCTTCGAGCTTTCCGCCGCCTCGCTGGCGCCGAATGTGAAGTGCATCGCGCCTTGGCGCGACGCTTCATTCCGCGCGCAATTCCCGGGCCGCGCGGAGATGATCGCTTTCGCCGAGGCGAAGAACATCCCAATCAAGGCTTCGATGAAGAAGCCGTATTCGATGGACCGGAATCTCCTGCACATTTCCTTCGAAGCCGGCATGCTGGAAGATCCTTGGTATGACGCGACCACTCCGGCCGACCGCGAAATGTATGTGCTGTCGGTGGCTCCGGAAGACGCGCCGGACACGCCGGAATACGTGGAGATCCTTTTCGACAAGGGCAACGCGATCGGCATCAAGCACGAGAACATCGATGCGCTCGTTGCCGAACTCGGCGATGTGAAGGTGACCGGCCAGAAGGATGGCTACGCACTGCTCACTCCGTATGGCGTGATGCGCGTGCTGAACCTGCTCGGCGGACGCAATGGCGTTGGCCGGGTGGACATCGTGGAGAACCGCTTCGTCGGGATGAAGTCCCGCGGTGTTTATGAAACGCCGGGCGGCACGATCTTGCTCGCCGCTCACCGCGACCTTGAAGCGCTGACGGTGGACCGCGAGGCGATGTTCATCCGCGACGGTCTGATTCCGAAGTATGCGCAGCTCGTCTATAATGGCTTCTGGTTCGCTCCGGAACGCGAGGCGATCCAGGCGCTGGTCACTCATACGCAGCAGACGGTTTCCGGCGAAGTGCGCGTGAAGCTCTACAAGGGCAACGTGATGAACGCCGGCCGCAAGAGCCCGCACAGCCTCTACTCCGAAGCCGTCGCCACCATGGAAGGCGGCCAGGAAGAAGCCTACAATCAGGACGACGCGACTGGCTTCATCTCGCTGAATGCGCTGCGCCTGAAGGCGAGCGCGCGGCAGGTGAAGTAAGGGGTGTCGACGTTCCGTCGACGCTTAACGACTCACAAGCAGCGGACATCGAGTTCAGGCTCGATGTCCGTTTCGTTTGCCAGCCAAGCGGCCAAGCGGCGGGCCACGCCGGGGGCGTAAAGAGAGCCTTTGGATCCGAGGCCGTTGAAGACGATGCGGCCGTCTTCCAGCGGGCCGATCACTGGCTGGCTCTTTCTAACGATGGGGCGCACGCCCGCATCGTGGGCGACGACTTCAAAATCCTCGCCGCCTAACAGGCGGGCGATCTTTTCCACTCGTGCGCGACCTTCAGGGGTGGGTTCACCATCGAGCCGATCCCAGACGTAGGTGGATCCTACCTTGAAGGTGTCGCCGCCGGTGGGCACCAGCCAGCCGCCGCCGCCGATGAGCATGCGGTCGTTTTTCCATGGGGCGCGGAGGGTGAGGATCTCGCCCTTGGCGCAGCGGTGTCGTCCGAGGCGTCCGGCCATCAAGCCGGCTGCGCCTTCGCAGAGAATTGGGGTGCCTGATCCTGTGTTTCGCTGGTCCGCGAAATAGGCTCGGGTGCCTTCGCAGAACTCGCGAGTGGCGACACGGCCGCCGCCTTTGAGGATGATCGCGCGGCTCCATCCCGGGACGTCTTCCTCGATGCGGTCGATCCACGGCTCGGCTTCTTCGAGCTTGGAATCGACCTTGGTCCATTCGGCCTCCGCGACCAATCGCCAGACGGGGAGGGGAAACCAGAGCTGCTTTCCTAACAACTCGCCGACGCGCGCGTAGAATGCCTCTGCTTCCGGCAGGAATTCCGCGATCCGCCAGCTCGGGCTGAAGTTCTTGCCGGTGACGGGATTGATCAGGCCGGCGGCGACCTTCGATGCTGCGCCGGGGCGATCGTCGTCTTCCCAGGTGAACGGCTCGCCGCGGAAATGCCGCTGCCAGGCGAGGCTGCAGCCCGCGAGGCCCATGCCGGTGATGTGGATGGAGTCGCTGATGCTACGATGGTGACTCGCGCGGGGTGGAAATCAACCGCCGTGGCAAAAGCCTTAATCGTAGTGCGTCCAAAGCCGCAGGACCTTCACGGTTTTCTCTTCTTCCAACACCTCGTAGACCAAGCGGTGCTGAATGTTGATCCGCCGAGAATAGGCTCCCTTCAGGTCGCCGACCAAGGCTTCGAACGGCGGGGGATTGGCGAAGGGATCGAGACGGATGACTTCCAGAAGCTCCTTTGCCTTGGTGGCGAGCGGAGTGCCCTTGAGCTTCTTTGCGTCCTTCTTTGCCTGACGGGTGAAGGCGAGTTCGTAGCTCACAGGTCGATTTCGCTGCTGCACTTCGACAGGGGCTCCTTCATGCCCTGAAGGATCGACTCGCGCATGCCCGGGATGCTCACGAGATGCAAAGTCTCTTGGATCGCACGCCAATCGTCCTCACCCACCAGCACGGCATTGCCTCGTTTGCCGGTGATCTGGATCGGCTCATGGTCCGACAAGGTCGCATCAATGAGATTGTAGAGATCCGTGCGAGCGGAGGTGGCGGTCACCGTCTTCATGGTGGAAGCGTACGGGATTCCGCTCGTAAATCAACCGGCAATCTTGGCCGGATTCCCCAAGCGGTCATTCGTGAGACATGCTTCGCGGAAGAAGAGCTCGCTGGGGATCACGAGTTCGATCGATTCCAAAGGCTGTGGGATGTCGATCCCACAGAAGAGGGCGACGAAGTCCTCGATCTCCATATTGCCGTAGCCGGTGCCGAGGGCAGTGATGGCGACGGTTTTCAAGCCGTCGATTTCCGAGCAACGCTGGAGCACCAGGCGAATCGCTTCTACGGTGTCTTCGCGGGTGGTTTCGTAGAAGCCATTGGCGGCGACGACGGCGAACATGCGGCCCCAGGTTTCCGCTGGCTCGATCTCGAAGACGCTGCCGCGGTGGGCGATCTTTGAGCCGCTCGCTGCCAAGGCGCGGGTCATGGCGTCCTGCAAGGGCTTGCCGTGCTTGCCCAACAGGCTCGCACCTGCGCCACCGGAGAGGAAGAGGTGCTCATTGGTTGAAAAGACGATGGCGTCAGCCACCGTGTCCACGATATCACCTTGGCAGATTATCCGTTCAGCCATCTTCGTAAGGTTGCGCCTTCGCTGAGAAAGATCAATGCTTCGTCTTCATGGCTAAGATCGTCGGCCAATTCGCGACCAAAGCCATGAGAGGAAGGCTAGAGCTAGAAGGTTCACGGTAGACCAAATGAGACTCGTCGGAATTGCTGCGATCAGAGCGAAGTTCCGTCCGGTGTCGCTCGACCAGCGGCTCATGGCTTCTCGAGCAGTCGGGGTCATCTCTTTGGGGGATAATTCGCCGTTTCCATCCAGGTCATATTTCTCCCACGCCCACCGCAGCTCGATTTCGGCTGCCACCACCACGCACAGATACAGCGCTGAGCTCAGGACCACGCAGCCGACAAACCAACGAACCGTGCTGCCCTCAACCCACGGCAAACGGTGCTTCGAAAACCAAGTCGCAAGCGGAAGCGCAAGCCAGAGAATCGCAAGGAGGTTGCCAACCATCGGGTAGATCGACACTGATCCTATCACGGGGTGCGAAGATACGATCGTGAAGTCTTCGTGCGATTGGTGAAATTTGACACCAAATGAACGAGGCGTCCTGATCTCTTGCGTCTCACTCGCCTCCACGATATCTCGCTGGCGGGCTATCCATTCAGGCTTCCTGAGCTGGGGTAGCCTCCGCCGGGAAAGATCAACGCTTCATCTTCATGTCCAAGATTGCCACACGCCTTCCGAATGCCGAAGAGCAAGCGACCCTTCAGGGTGCCACCGCTTGGGTGAACGAGATTCTTGAGAAGGAGTTCAAAACCAAGGTGCGGTTGAAGGGGACGCGGGAGGATATTCCGACGCTGCACACGATGCTGAGCGAGGGGCCTTACACGGAGGATGTGGAGACAGAGCTGACGTCGTTCGGGATGGTCTTCGGGCACGTGCTCGCGCGTGAGCTTGGGATGCGCTGGGTCATTTATCGCGATGACGACGGAAGTGACTATGCCTTACAATACCAGGACCTGAGCCTCTTTCTTTTCCCCTGCGATATGATCGTGAAGCGGGTTGAAGAAGGAGAGGACATCAATGAGGTCAACCTGGAGGCAATACTGGAGAACTTGCACGCGGCGTTGGCCGAGGATGTGGCGAATGCGGCCAAACACCGGCAGTCTTGATTGAAGAGGCCATCTTCTACCAAGATCTCATTGGGTGATGGCATTCTTCCTGTAGAGAACGTGATGGATCAAGGGATGGTCGGCCTCCAAGGAGGGATGCTCGAAGTCATCGCCCGGGTCATGAGAAAATCCCAGGCGCTCCATCAGCTTCCGCGACCTTGTATTCGATGCGGTCGTGAAGGAGACCAGTTGCTTTAGCTTCAGCGCCGAAAAAGCGTAGTCCTCCGCCTGCCGGGCTGCGGCGAAGGCAATGCCTTGGCCCCAGAATTTCTGGAGAAGACGCCATCCGATTTCCACACAAGGGGTGAAATGGGCTGAGAACTTGGGCTCGGACAGACCCGTAAAGCCCGCGAATTCTCCGTCTACTTCGATTGCCCATAGACCCCATCCCCGCTGGTCGATGCCGTCGCGGAATCGCTGCAGGGCTTGCCGGGATTCGTCGGCACTCAGACGATGCGCGAAGAACCGCATGACCTCTGGATCGGCGTTCATCGCTGAGAACGGCTCGAGATCAGCATCAATCCACTGGCGCAAGACAATGGAGGATTTCATTCTGAGGTGCCAGTGGAGGCCCGGCGCTTTCTGAATCTCTGGAATAAAGTGAGTGACCACCAAGTGGCGAGAATCACCGCGGCACCGGTGACGGCAACCGCTGCCACGTTAAGTGCGGGCGCCAAAGGGTTCGGGTAGTCGATCATCTGGCCAGTCCCGGGGCGGAGATCCCAATAGACCTGCGCAAACGGAAATCCCGTGCCGTGGAAGCCGTCGGGCTTGCCCCATGGAACTTGGGTGAGGCACATCCCGGCGACGAGGCTGACGCAGAGCCAAATGCCCAGGACGCCAGTGATCGTCACCTTCGGTTTCATGGCCGGGGATTACTCCCACTCGATGCTGGCCGGGGGCTTGGTCGAGATGTCGTAGAGTACTCGATTGATGCCCTTCACCTCGTTGAGGATGCGGTTGCTGGTCTCGCGCAGGATTTGAGAGGGTAGTTCGACCCAGTCGGCGGTCATGGCGTCGTCGGAGATGACGGCGCGGAGATTGGTGGACCATTCGTAGGAGCGCTCGTCGCCCTTGACTCCGACGGTCTTGACCGGGATCAGGCCGGCGTAGGCCTGCCAGACTTTCTCATACCAGCCGTGCTCCTTGAGCTTGCCGATGAAGATGGCGTCGCACTCGCGGATGATGTGGAGCTTTTCCTCGGTGATGTCGCCGGGGCAGCGGACGGCGAGGCCGGGGCCGGGGAAGGGGTGACGCCAGAGGATATCGTGCGCGATGCCGAGCGAGGCACCGAGGGCGCGGACCTCGTCCTTGAAGAGTTCGGCGAGCGGCTCGAGGACCTTGCCCTGGGCTTGAAGCTCGAGGATGCGGTCGACGCGGTTGTGGTGAGTCTTGATCTTGGAGGCCTTCGACTTGGCGTTGGAGGCGCTTTCGATGACGTCCGGGTAGAGCGTACCCTGGGCGAGCATTTCAGCATCGCCGACGGCGTCCCAGAAGGTGTCGATGAAGAGTTCACCGATGATCTTCCGCTTGGCTTCGGGATCGGCCACGCCGACGAGTGCGCCGAGGAAGCGCTCGGAGGCATCGATGGTCTCGATCTTCACGCCCATGCGGTGGAAGTTGTTCTGCACTTCCTCGGTCTCGTTCTTCCGCATCAGGCCGTGGTCGACGTAGATGGCGCGGACGTTCACTCCGGCTTCGTGGAGAAGTACGGCGAGCACCGTACTATCGACGCCACCGGAGACACCGCAGACGACTTGCTTGGTGCCAACCGCGGCGCGAATGCCGTCGATGATCTCGCGCTTGAGGTCATCGATGCGGAAGGGCTCGAGGTTGCTGGCGGTGAGAAGGAAGTTGTGGAGGATGCGATTGCCCTCGTGGCTGTGCGTCACTTCCGGGTGGAACTGGATGCCGTAGAAGCGGTCGTCCCACTTGAGGGAAACGGGGGTGCCGTGCTGGTTGGAGGCGAGGACGACGGAGCACTCGGGGAGCTTCTCCACCGTGTCGGAATGGCTCATCCAGACCTGAGACTCGGGCGAGACGCCTTCGTAGAGACCGGTGCAGGAATCGGGCTTCAGAGCGGCGGGGCCGTATTCGCGGCGGTTGCTGGCCTTCACGGTGCCGCCGAACTTGATGTTGAGCAGCTGCATTCCGTAGCAGACGCCGAGCACCGGGACGCCGAAGGCCTTCAACGCTTCGAAGTCGAGGTCGGGTGCATCCACCTCGGAAGTGCTCTTCGGGCCACCGGAGAGGATGATGGCGCCGGGCTTGCCGATGTCCGGGAAATCCTCAAGCGCGTAAAGCTTCGCGAAGTAGCCGAGCTCGCGAACGCGACGAACGATGAGCTGGGTATACTGCGAGCCGAAATCGAGGACTGCGACGTGATTGGTGTCGTGCATGAAGGGAAAGGGAAAGGAAATCTGGAGATGGACAGGGGATCAAGCTTCACCCTGCGGACCGATGACAAGCTCCCATCGTTCGGAACTAAGCACGACCTCGCGCAGAATACCGATTACCGGATGGAAGACTGCGATAATATCGAGCTTATGGTCGGTTCCGCCGGGCTTCCGATAGGTCACACTAAAGTTGCGGTCGCAAAGGCTCGTTCGGATGGCGTTTCTGATCGACCCGCAGCTCTGGAAAAAGTGCTCCTCCGTCAGAGCAAGCACGGTTGCCTGAGGCGGGAGAAGATCTCGCCGCACGGCTGATTTGACCTGGGCCTTCATCCAAAGTCCACGGATCACCCGGAACACCACGATGGTGCCGACGAAGATCAGTAGGACTTTGGACAGTTCGAGCATGGTTCCCAAGGACGGGGAGTGTGGGAACTATCAGCCAAGCGGCTGATAGTTCGTCGGCTCCTCGGTGATGACGATGTCGTGAACGTGGCTTTCGCGCAGGCCGCCCGCGGTGATGCGGGTGAAGGTGGCGCGCTTGCGGAGTTCCTCGAGGCTATTGGCACCGACGTAGCCCATGCCGGAGCGGAGGCCGCCCATGAGCTGGAAGATGACATCGGAAAGGGGGCCCTTGTAGGGGACGCGGCCTTCGACGCCCTCGGCGACGAGCTTGCCGGAGCTGTTCTGGCCGTAGCGGTCGCTGGAGCCCTTGTTCATCGCGCCGAGGGAACCCATGCCGCGGTAGGTCTTGAAGCGGCGGCCTTGGAAATAGACCGACTGGCCGGGGCTTTCGCGGGTGCCGGCGAGCAGGGAGCCGAGCATGACGAGGTCAGCACCGGCGGCGAGGGCTTTGACGACATCGCCCGAGTAGCGGATGCCACCGTCGGCGATGACCTTCACGCCAACCTCGCGGCAGTAACGGGAGACATTCTGGATCGCGGTGAACTGCGGCATGCCGACACCGGCGATGACGCGGGTGGTGCAGATGGAGCCGGGGCCGACGCCGACCTTCAGTGCGCTGGCACCGGCGGCGACGAGGTCCTTGGCGCCTTGTTCGGTGACCACGTTGCCGGCGACGACCGGGCGGTCGGAAAGCGAGCGGAGCTTCGAGATGACTTCCATCACGCGCGAGGTGTGACCGGTAGCAGCGTCGATGAAGAGCGCATCGGCACCCGCATCGATCATCGCCTGGCCGCGTTCTACGCAGTCCGGACCGACGCCCACGGCGGCACCGCAGCGGAGACGGCCGGATTGGTCCTTGGCCGCGCTGGTGAAGGTGATGCGCTTCTCGATGTCGGAGCCGGTGATGAGGCCGACGAGTTTGCCATCGGCATCGACGAGCGGGAGCTTCTCGATGCGGTTCTGATAGAGAATGCGGCGGGCTTCCTCGAGCTCGGTATTGGCGGGGGCGGTGACCAGCTTGTCGCGCTTGGTCATCACGTCCTCGACCTTCGCGTCGTGGCGGTCGAGGTAGCGGACATCGCGGCCGGTGACCATGCCTTCGAGGCGGCCGTCGGCGTCGATGACCGGGAAGCCGGAGAAGCCATGCTCGGCCATGATGGCGCGGATTTCATCGATGGTCTGCTCCTTGCGAACGGTGAGCGGCTTCTGGATGACCGCGTTTTCCGAGCGCTTCACGCGGGAAACCATCGAGGCCTGCTCGGCGATCGAGCACGCGCGGTGAATCACGCCCATGCCGCCCTCGCGGGCCAGGGCCACTGCCAATTCCGTCTCCGAGACCGTATCCATCGCGGCCGAAACGACCGGGATGTTCAGCCGGATGTCGGCTGTCACAAACGTGGAAATGTCCGATTCCGTAGGGAGAATCTCGCTCAACGCAGGAACGAGAAGCACGTCGTCGAAAGACAATCCGAGGGAAATATCCGCCATGGCGGAGTCAAAAGAGGAGCCCCCCCGGTATCAAGAGCGAATCTTGCGGAAGGACGAACTTTGAGTGGGTGAGTTTGCGCAGGGGATTGGGGACCAGCGGGATGTGTCCACGAAAAACCCCGCCGCGGTAAACCGGGGCGGGGTTGGGAAATTTGAGAAGGAGGCGCGGGGCTTACTTCTTCACCACGTAGTTCAGTGGCGCGGGGATGGAGATGACGGTCATTCCGGCGAGTTGGCCGGCCATGACGCCAGCGGGGGCGTCTTCGAGCACCAGGCACTTCTCCGGCTTCACGCCGAGGAGTTGGGCGGCACGGAGGAAGATGTCCGGGGCGGGTTTGCCGATTTTCACGTCGTCGGCGGTGACCACGTCCTCGAAGAGGTCGGAGACGCCCACGGCCTGGAGGGTCTTTTCGATCACCATGCGGGTGCCGCCGGTGGCGATGGCCATCGGGACCTTGCCGCGGAGGCTTTCCGCGAAGGCGGCGACCTCGTCGATGAGTTCCAGCTTATCGAGCTTCTTGAGGAAGGCTTCGCGCTTGGAGAAGGCGACGCGCTCGGGATCGAGCTTCAGGCCGTATTCGTCGTTGATTTCGACGACGATGTCCTTCGTTGGGCGGCCGCCCATCGCGTAGAACACGTCTTCCTTGAAAATGCCGCCCGCACCGTGGAGCGCCAGTGCTTCGCACCAGGCTTCAAAATGGTAGGGCATTGAGTGCACCAGAGTCCCGTCGCAGTCGAAAATCACCGCATCAAAGCCCTCCGCCGACAGTTCGATCTCACCAATGGTCGCCATGCGCGCCGTCCGGGTATCAGCCCGGCACATAATGGCAAGTAGGCAAATTGAAAATGTCCTTCACAGAGGAAATTCCCCGTCGGTGTAGGTTCCCGATCTAACAACCTTCCCGTCGCCGGAAGGGGCTGAAAACGCGACTTTTCCGCGCAGAACCACCCCATTTTCAAAGGCTAAGTGGCCGGAAATGCTCACTTCCTCACAATCCGCGAGGCAGGGGGTGCCGAGATGTTCGATGGCATCCACCAGTTTATAGGAATCATCTAACTTCACGACCGGCGGCTGGCCATTGCGGGCGGGGACGAGCGCCACCCGGCCATCATCGCTGATCGAGTAGGCGCTGGAGCGCAGGGCGAAGAGGTCGGCGGTCGATTTGACCGGGGCGAAGCGGGAGCGGGGGACCTCGATCGCCTGGGCACCCTCGAAGCACTCGATGGCGGCGCCCATGGCGACTTCGAGCTGGATGACCGGGGTGGAATTCTTGTCGCGCGGGTCGATGGTTTTGCGGTTCTTGATCATGGGCAGCGGGAGGACACCGCCGCCCTTGGCGAGCTCTTCCTTGAGGAGGTCGAGGCGGAGCCAGATCGAGTTCGTGTTGAAATACTGGTGGGTATCGATGTCCTGGAAGGCATCGAGATCGGAGTCCGGGCACTGGGCGACCTCGCGGAGGAGCAGGCGGCCATTGTCGGCGCGGACGGCGAGGTGGCCGCCCTTGCGGTCGGCGGGGGTGCGGCGGGTGACTTCCATGAGGAAGGGCGCGCCGGAGTCGGCGAAATGCTTCAGCAGGCCGGGTTCGAGGACTGCGCCAAGGTTGTCGGAGTTCGAGACGAAGGCGTATTTCACGCCGTCCGCCAGCAGGCGATCCAGCCAGCCGCTGCCAACGAGGGCGGGGTAGAGGTCGCCGTGGCCGGGGGGGCACCATTCGAGGGAGGGATTCGCGGGCCACTCGGCGGGGGCGAGGGTGGCCTCGTCGATCTTCGGCACCTGATTTTGCATCAGCTCGACCTCGGAGGCTTCGGCGAAGCCACCGGCGGCGTGCTTCTTCAGGTACTCCAGCGTGTCATCGCTGGTGGAGAAGCTGTTCATCAGGAGCAGGCGGACCTTGGAGCCGCTGGCCTCGCGGAGGGCCATGACCTGGCGGACGATGAGATCGAGGAAGTTCACGCCGGGCCGGACTTCGAGGACGCTCTTCACCTTTTGCAGGCCCATGCTGGTGCCGAGGCCGCCGTTCAGCTTGATGACCACGGTCTGGGCGAGGAGGGTGGGATCCCATTCGCCATTGCCGGGTTCGAAGACGGCGAGGCCTTGGGCGGGCTTGATCTCGGATTCGGGGATGAGACCGGTTTCGTCGCGGCAAAGTGCTTCGTAGTTGTGGCGAAATGCACCAATTGCCGCTTCCATCACGCCTGCGGCGCGCATCTTGCTCTCAAAAGCTGAAAAATCTCCTCGATTCATTTGGGGTGGGAGGTGACGTCTGGTGCGGGGAAATTCCCGCATTCGCGCCGACCGCGCCCCGCCCTCCCACACAACTGCCGAGGTCGCAAGAAAAATATATTTTTCCGCTGGCACGAAATCTGCTAGACTATTCCTGATCGTAGGTTTTCATCGGTCTGTCCGCAGCAAACTGTGGAATTTGAACCATGGCCGATGCCTCGCTCCATCAATCTCAGGGACTGCAGCAATCGCTGGCTCCCCAGATGCGGCGCAGCTTGGAAATCCTCCAGGCGAACTCGATGGAGCTCCAGCAGCTCGTGCAGCAGGCGCTGGAGATCAATCCGGTGTTAGAGGACATCACGGAGTCCATTTCGCTGGATGAGAATTCGCCGGATCCCGAGGAGGCGGACTCGCTGGCGAGTCTCAATGAGACTGACGATGACTGGCGCGACCTCGAGATCATGGAGCGCCGCTCGAATCCGTGGAGCGCGGATGACGAGGAACGCCGCGAGCATCTCTACAACTCGATCGTGGCGCCGGAGACGCTGCAGCAGCACCTTTCCCATCAGCTTGATCTTTCGCTGGTGGAACCCGATGTCCGCCAGGCGGCGCGGCATTTGATCGGCAACCTCGATCCGCGGGGCTTCCTTGATCTGCCTGCGGGAGAACTGGCGCAGCGGCTGGGCATTCCGAAGAAGAGCATGGATGCGGCGCTGAAGCTTTTGCAGAGCTTCGATCCGCCGGGCATCGGTGCGGCGGGGATCCAAGAGTCGTTATTGCTCCAGCTGGAGCGCAATGGCGAGGGGAACAGTCTCGAATACAAGATCGTCCGCGATCACCTCGAGGAACTCGCGAGAAAGCGCTACCCGCAGATTGCGAGGACGCTTGGAACGAGCGTTGAGCGCATCTCGGAAGCAGCTTCGCGGATTGGACGCCTGACACCGAATCCTGGTGGTGATTTTGATCCGACGGGCAATCCCTACATCCAGCCGGATGTGGTCATTGAGAAGACCGACGAAGGCTTCCGTGCGCGTCTCACCAACGAGTACATGCCGAAGCTTCGCATCAGCGACTTCTACAAGGACATGCTCGGGAAGTCTTCCAATGACCGGAAGGCGCGGCATTTCCTGCGGGAGCAAATCCGTGAAGGGCGCACGCTGATCCGTTCGCTATCGCTGCGGCAGGAGACGATCCTTTCGATCGCGGAGAAGTTGATCGAGCATCAGCCGGCGTTCCTTGAGAAGGGGCCGCGTCACTTGCGGCCGCTGACGATGAATGAGATCGCGGACCAGATCAGCCTGCATGCGACGACCATTTCACGCGCGGTGGCGGGCAAGTATGTGCTCACGCCCCATGGCCTGATGGAGATGCGCGCGTTCTTCGCCGCCGGCTATCAGACGGCGGATGGGACCGAGGTCTCGAACGCGGGTGTTAGAGAGGCGATTCAGGCGCTGATCGGGAAGGAAGATCCCGGCAAGCCGCTGTCCGACGATGCACTGGCGAAACAACTGAAGGAGCAGGGGATTCCGGTGGCGCGTCGGACCGTGGCGAAGTATCGCGAGCAGCTCGGGATCTTGCCCTCGCACTTGCGGAAATCGTTCACCTCCTGAGCCGGATCGTAACGCCTGCCATCAGCTCCCGAGCTGCGGCGAGGGCGACGAGGCCGATGCCGGTGAGTTCGAGGACCCAGTTCATCTTGATCCCGCCGATGCGCGAGGTCTTCAGGAAGACGTCCATGTGATGGAATGAGATGGCGCGGATGACGATGAAGGTCAGCAGGAACACGAGGCCTGCGCTGAGGAGCTTGTGGCCTCTAACAAAGGCGCGGTATTTCCACGCGAAGAGCGGACCGAAGAATGCCACGAGCGCGAGGATGGCGATGATGAAGAACTTCTGGAAGCCGCGGCGGTTCTCGTATTCTCCGAAGAAGCGGGAGATCTCGCGGCCGATGTCGGTAACGAGCGATTGGAGGTCGAGCTGCTTATTGAAGCAGAGGAAGGCCATCAGCACCGTGACGAAGAACCAGACGCGATTCCGTTCGCGGTTTTGACTCCACACTCGCCAAGCGAGAACGGCGGCGAGCGCGTAGGCGGTGACGGTGAACCAGCCCATGGGCGAGGGATCGCCGATGACGGGGCGCCAGCGGATTTTCAACAGCAGGTCCATGCCGGGGGAGACGGGTGCAGGAGCGTTGTTAGGAAGCCCTGCGGGTGAATCGGTGTCGATTCAATTCCCGGCGGCGGACCCCGCGAGCAGCCCCGATGGCGACGGGCCGGATGCTCATGCCGGGAAACACAAAAGGCCGGGACGGTCCCCGGTTCCCCCCGAGTGATTCGTCCCAACCTTCTGATGAACCGGATACCTTGTGCGTGAATCCGGTCTTTTCTTTTTCTCCGAGCCGCGATCCCCCGACCACGGCATCATTAGCACTACTACAACGATGATGTTGGCGACACCCATGAAAGCTTGGGGGCTGACGCGTAACCCATCCCCCGACGGGCTGGCGTCATTCCCCGGCGACCGGTTACCTGCCAGACGGAGCCAAGGCTGTAACGTCGTGAAGCATGCCCCCCGGCAATATTCGCGAGCGTTTCTCTGCCCTTGTTGGCTACCGTTCCCCCCGACAGGCGGACCGACTTTTGGAAATTGGTCGGCACCGGGGAGCCGAAGCTGCCGCGCGGTGCCACGAGTTCCTTCGCTTCCAATTCCCCGGCCATCCGGCAAGCACCCCCCGGAACTTGCAGTCCGGTCAGGGAAACTTGGAAGTGGAGGAAGCTCGTCATTACTGAACCAATCGCAATCGACCTGAGCGGATTTCCAAAAAATCCGTAAAATTTTTAGAAGCCGATGATTCGGGTTCTCAGAAGGTCAGATTGATCCCGACGTGGCTGGCCTGCTCGGCGAAGTCGATCCGCCAGCCGTGATCGAAGCGGACATCGACGGAATCGGCGACTTTCATGCGCAGGCCGAAGCCGGCACTGGAGAGGGAGGAGGAGGGGCCATCCCGCATTTCGAGGGCGGCGTAGTCGAAGAAGCCGAGGACGCGGAAGGCGGCGATCTTGCCGGTCGAGATCAGGGGCGACTGGAGTTCCAGGGAGGTTTGGAGACCGGAGTCGGCGGAGTATTCGCGCTCCCCAACGCCGCGGACGGTCTGGTAGCCGCCGACGGCGAATTGCTCGGCGGGCAGGAGGCGGGAGTCGGCGACCTGGGCGGTGCCGCGGAGGTGAAGCTGCCAGTCCTTGCCGGGGCTCCACCAGCCGTCGCCGCTGAGGCGGCCGATGAGGTAGTTCGAGTTGGCCTCGGGATCGTAGGTGTGGAAATCGGCGTCGTCATTGTTGCCGCTGACACCACCGGGGGAGGCGATGAGGCTGGATTCGAAGGAGGCGGAGGCGTCTTCCCAATGGCCGCTGAGCTCGTGGCTGAGCTTGCCGTGGAAGAAGACGACCTCGCCGGGCGAGACGCTGCTGCCGCCGAAGAGGAGGAATTGGTCGGTGCCTTTCAGTTCGAAGCCGGCACCGAATTTTTGCTGCCAGCCTCCCCATGATGGCAGCGAGATCTTCTGCTGGGCGGCCAGCGACCATGACGAGCCTTCGCTTTCCACCGGGATGCCGCCGGTGGAGTAGCGGGAGGCGACTTCGGCGTAGGCGGCATCGAGCTGTAGGATCTGGTGGCTGGCGTGGAAGGGGATCTCCCAGTGAAGGGCATTGGCCAGCAGGGAGGACGCGGGTGCGCCGATAACGGCTTGCCAAGCAATGAGTTGCTCGCCAGGTGTCCAGCCAGCGGCACCGATCAGGAAGCGATCACGACCGAGGAGATCGGGGCCGCTGTTTTCGTAGCCGACATTGACGCGCCACGGGCGGGTTTCCTCGAAGGCGATGAGGAGATCGGCGGTGGCGGGCTCCACGCCGGGCGAAACGAACAGCCGCGGGTGGCGGAAGGCGGTGCGGCCGTACCAGCCCAATTGCTCATCGATATCGCCGCGCCGGATGGGCTCGCCGCTGCGGAGTCGCAGGCCTTTGGCGAGTTTTTCCGGGGTGCCGTATTTCGGGCGGGAGACGCCGACTTCGCCGAAGCGGCCGATTTCCAAGGTAAAGCGGAGGATGCCCTGGGAGAAATCCTGATCGGGGACCTCCAGCGCCACGACGGGGAAACCCTCGCGGTCGTAGTGGATGAGGATCTCATCGGCGATGGAGGCCATCTGGCTGGCATCGAGCGGCTGGCCGGAGAAGCGGCTGAGGCGCTTGGCGAGCCTGGCGGGTGAGGGGACCTCGAGGTCTTTCGTGGCTGAGAGGCCGGTTGCCAGGTCTGCCTCTTCGCCTCCTCCGGGCGCGACGAGCACCACCTTGTCCAGTCGCTTCACCAGGATTTCGCCGCCGGGAGTGGCCTCAGCGGAGGCGCGCACGGCGGGCAGGGATTCGGTGGCCTGGGCCTCGGGCAAGCGCGGGTCGATGCCCGGCAGCGATTGCCCACGGACGGTGGCGACGAGGCAGACGGCGAGTAGGAAGCGCATGGCCGACAGCGGAGGGGACGGCAGGGGGAGCATGCCGACTTCCAACAACGGCCGATGATTAGCAATTCCGAGCTATCAAGGCAAAGCGAAAGAGTTATACGAATCTTTTTAAAATAGACCTTCTGGGTTTCTTTATTTTTAGAAATACAAGCTTCCAAACCCTTGAAATTATAAGGTTTTTAAGACTTCCAAGCATGATAGGTCAATCATGACAAGGGCTGGACAAATGGGGAAAAAGTTAGATAAATCGCGCGCGTCCTAACACCTCGCCCCGTGACCGAAACCGCACTCCGGATTTCCCGCGGCATCTTCCGATTCCTGCTGCCAATCTTGGCTCTCGCGCAGGTGTCGGCAGAGCCGTCGACGGCGGACTGTGCGCAGGCGGAGCGGGACATTCCGATCTCTCCGAACGGCGCGGTGGCGGATGCCGGCTGGGCATTGGGGCGCTTGAACAAGGCCGCCTCGGCCACCAATGCGTCTTTTGTCTATCCGGAGACGACCACGCCGGTGCGGCTCTACATTATCGATACCGGGGTGAGCCCGATCGGCTCCTGGTTCACGGCGAACAAGAACCTGAAGTCCTTCCGTTCCGAACTGGTGCGGGCGACGGGTGATCCGACCACCTCCAGCGTGGTGGTGCACGGCACGCAGATGCTGTCACTGATTGTGGGGCCAGGCACGGGAGCGGCGGTCGGTACGCCGGTGCACGTGGTGAACTACAATATCTACCCAGGGACGAACGCCACGACCACGCTGGGCAGGCTGCAGGATGCGATTTTCCGGGTGCTGGATGATTATGAGGAGAACCCGGGTCTTCCGAGCGTGCTTTGCATTGCCAACAGTTCTCCGGATCCTGCCAAGAGCGCGGCCCTGGAGTCGCTGGTGAATCAGGCGGTTCAAGCGGGCATCACGGTGGTGGTTTCCGCAGGTAACCAGAAGGCCAAGGCGGCCAATTACATTCCCTCTGCCTACGGGACCAAGGCGGGCGTGATCTCCGTGGGGGCTTCCGGCACCGACAACAAGCCATGGGTGGGTACCGGTGGAACCGGCACGAATACGGGGACCGCAGTGGACCTGTATGCGCCGGGCCAAAATGTCCGCACCCTGAATGGGACGGATCCGCAACCGGGGAACTACGCTTATGCTGACGGCACCAGCCCGGCATCGGCGCTGACGGCAGCGGCCGCCCTGATCCAGCTTTCGCGGAATCCGTCGCTCACTCCGGCCCAAGTGGAAAAGGCGCTGACGACCACGGGGGTCGCGGCAGTGGCAGAGCAGCCGTCTTCTCCGAACGCGCTTGAGGCGCCGAAGGCGCTGGTGCAGGTCTTGCCGGATCCGGAAGGCGATTCGGATCTGGATGGTGTCAGCGATATTCTCGAGAGCTTCTTTGGCAGCAATCCCGCGAGCTCCGCAGTGCTGTCGACGCCGATGTCGGTGGTGAATGTTTCGGGTCAGGCGCAGCTTTCGTTCAGTATCTCCAGCGATCTTTTCAATCCGGCTGATCCTTATGTCCTCATCGATGGATCGACGTGGAAGGTGCGGGTTTCCGGCAATCTGCAGGATTGGGAAGATGCGACCGGCACGCTGACGCAAGGCGAAGCGGCGGGTGGATTGATCCCGGTGACGTTCTCGGTGCCGAGTGGTGGCTCGAGGGTTTTCCTGCGGATCGATGTGGCGGCGCCGGTGGCTCAGCCGTGAGGGTGGTTTTTTGCGGAGGCGTCCGGTGAGTGGCGGCTCTTTTTGTCCTAACGTCGGGCCTTATGCGGGGAAGAGCCCTATGGATCCAAGGTAGATTCCATGTGAGGCGCAGACGGCCCACCTGGTTAGCCCAGCGGACTCCTATCAGAAGGCACCGAGAAGCATGAGGTCTCCCGTTGGGAGACAAAGCAGGCAGCCGCTTTACCCGGCACTTCGTGCCGGGCTTTTATGAGTCGTCCCGTTGGGACGAGGAGGCGGGATGAATCCCGCGCTCCCAGTGGAAGACACTCCTGTGATCAGTCGCAGCCGCAGCAGGCGGGAGCCGGGCTGAGGGGGCGGTCTTCTTCGGCGGCGGGGGCGGCCATGGCGGGATTCGGGGCCTGGGTGCCGAGGCCGAGTTTGGCGAGGAGCTTTTGGTCGGCTTCAACGGCGGGGTTCTTCGCGGTCAGGAGCTTGTCCCCGTAGAAGATGGAATTCGCGCCAGCGAAGTAGCAGAGGGCTTGGGTTTCGTCGGACATGCGGGTGCGGCCGGCGGAGAGGCGGACCTTTGCCTTAGGCACGGCGATGCGGGTGACGGCGATCATGCGGACGACATCGAAGGCGTCGATCGATTGGCTGTCGGCGAGCGGGGTGCCGGGCATGGGCATCAGCGAATTGATCGGCACGCTCTCGGGCTGCGGATTGAACTCGGAGATAACCTCGAGCATTTTCAGGCGGTCCTCGGTGGATTCGCCGAGGCCGAGGATGCCGCCGCAGCAGACGGACATGCCGGCGTCCTGGGCATTGCGGATGGTGCGCAGGCGATCGTCGTAGGTGTGGGTGGTGACGATGTTCGGGTAGTGCTCGCGCGAGGTGTCGAGGTTGTGATTGTAGGCGGTGACGCCGGCTTCCTTGAGGGCCTTGGCTTCTTCCGGGCCGAGTTCGCCGAGGGTGACGCAGACTTCCATGCCGAGGGTGGAGACGTCGCGGACGATATCGAGCACTTGCTCGAAGCGCTGGGTGCCGCCGCGGACGCCGCGCCAGGCGGCGCCCATGCAGAAGCGGGTGGAGCCGGTTTCGCGGGCGGCCTTGGCGCGCTCCATGATGGCGTCCTTGCTCATGAGGCGCTCGATCTCGACGCCGGAGTTGTAGCGGGCGGATTGGGCGCAGTAGGAGCAGTCTTCCGAGCAGCCGCCGGTCTTGATGGAGAGCAGGGTGCAGAGCTGGACTTCATTGTTTTCCCAATTCGCCTCATGCACGGCGCGGGCCTGCTTGAGGAGTTCGAAGAGGGGCAGGGAATGGAGGCGCTGGAGTTCGGCGAGAAGCATGGGTGAAGAAGCAGATGAGGTCGGACCGGTGGATTTACCGCAGAGACGCGGAGATCGCGGAGGGACGCAGAGAAAGAGGTAAGAAGAGTGGCGGGTGGGGAAACGGTGGTTAGCGGACCCAGCCTTCGCCGAGGGGGAGTTTGCCCTGGCTGATAACGGTGTAGTCGGTCTTGCCGGTGGCACCTTCCATCTTCACGCCGGTGGCGCTTTTCCAGACCTTGGCCATGCTTTCACCGGTGTGGCAGCCCCAGCTCTTGCAGTAGGCGTCCTTGGCGAAGATGCCGCCGCGGATCTTGCCGAGGTCACGTTCATGGAGCCAGGCGGTGCAGGCGCCCATGATGTGATTGCCGTAATCGAGCATGAAGCAGTAGCGGTTCGAGTGGCCGAAGTAGTCGAAGGTCTGGACGGTGCCGCGCGGGCGGCTGTTGAGCGAGGAGATCAGGCTCGGGCCGCCATCGATCCAGACGAGGGAGACATTGCGCTTGCTGGCGAGGTCGGCGATCCAGCTGGTGTAGGGCTGGTGGTCTTCCTGGCCGCGCTCCTGGTAGCCGGGGCGGTAGACCATCCAGACGATGGAGGCGTCCTTGCCGTAGGCGGTGCGGATTTCCGCCATGCGGAGGGTGGAGGCGCGGACGAAATTCCCCCAGAAGCGGTCGTGCTGGTCTTGGGGCACGCGGAGGTTCTCAAAATTCCGCATGGCCGGGCCGCCGGTGACGATGACGTGTTCGGCGGAGGCGAGTGAAATGAGCGCGAAAAGGGCGAGCAGGACGTGGCGCATGGGGGCGAGTGTAGGGATCAGGGGCGGGGTGGCAATGGTTCACTGGGAGAGCGGAATTTCATTCCGCTGTAAAGGTCGCTCCATCCAGTCCTGAGCGGCTTCCCTTAAATCAGGATCCGTGCTCGCCAAGCCCCTTAAAATCAAACGGTCAAAAGCTTCTCCCCTGCCGAGTTCGTCATAGACCCAAAGGAGCTGCCTAAACTCCCACTCGTCCTCCAAGTCGAGCACTCGATGGGCAGTTTCCTCGAGGTGAGCCACCCGGACATTCTCCGGAACCTCCTTTAACATTAGCCTGCCGAGGGTGATGTTTCCCATATGTTGGCACTGGCAGGCTCTTTCCAGCAGGAACGAAAAGAGCTGCCGTGCCTGCTCTTTTTCCAAGAGTGAGGCACGCGAAATATCTTTCGATAGCCCCGGAGAAATGGCTTCGAGAGCGGCTATGAAAGCCTGACCATACCGGCTGTGCTGCAAGGCTTGGATATCACCCTGTAGCTGTTTTCTCAGACCATGGCACGAGCCATTTTTTCCAAGCCGGCAAGCATGCGGGCGCGGGTGGTGCCGAAGTTGAAGCGGATCCAGCCGGGCCAGCCGAAGTAGGCGCCGTCGGAGAGGAAGAGGCCGGCGTTTTTTTCGAAGTGTTGGGCGGGGTTGTCGACGTTCATGCCGCGGGCGTCGATCCAGGCGAGGTAGGTGGCTTCGCCGGGGACGACTTTCAGGGCGGGCATGCGCTCGGCGATGAAGGAGTCGAGGAGGGCGCGGTTTTCGCGGAGGTAGGCGAGGAGTTGCTGGCGCCAGGGCTCGCCGTGGCGGTAGGCGGCTTCGGCGGCGTAGTAGGAGAGGGCGTTGATCTCCGAGAGGGTGTGGCCGCGTTGGGCGGAGAAGCGGCGGCGGATGGTATCGTCGGGGATGACGGCGAAGGCGTAACCGAGGCCGGCGATGTTCCAGGTCTTGCTGGGGGAGAGCAGGGTGATGGTCCGCTGGCGGAGGTCATCGGGGAGCTGGAGGGCGGAGAAGTGCGGGGTCTTTTCCGCGTCGAGGATGAGGTCGCAGTGGATTTCATCCGAGACGAGGACGAGATCGTGCTTCACGCAGAAGCGGGCGAGCTCCTCGACTTCCTGGCGGGTGAAGACGCGGCCGAGGGGGTTCTGGGGATTGCAGAGGAGGAAGACCTTGGTTTCCGGGGTGACGGCGTCTTCCATGGCGTCCCAATCGAATTCGTAGCGGCCATTAACGAGGACGTGGTCGACGGTGATGAGCTTGGCGAGGCCGTCGTGGTGGACGCCGATGAAGGGCGGGTAGACCGGGGTGCAGGTCATGAGGGCCTGGCCTTCCTCGCGGCAGAAGGCGCGGCCGGCGAGGGAGAGGGCGGGGACGAGGCCGCCGAGGTGGACGACTTGCTCGCCGGGGACGGTGACGCCGCGCTGGTTTTCGAGGTAAAGGTCGATGGCTTCATTCAGGCCGGCGTGGGCCTGGGCGTAGCCGAAGACGCCGTGATTCACGCGGGCGTGGAGGGCTTCGATGATTTCGGGGGCGGAGGCGAAATCCATGTCCGCGACCCAGAAGGGGTCGAGCTCGGGCTTGCGGTCGAACTTGATGCAGCCGGTGCCTTGGCGGGTGATGGGGACGTCGAAGTCGTAGGTCACGGGCGGGTTTTTAATGCAGGTTCGGGCGTTGGCAAGGGTCCGTGCGGTGGGGTGGTTGGACTTTGGGCCCGTCCGGAGCTTCCGGTCATGGACATTGACCCCGGCTCCGGGTCGGGTTTTCCTCCCGCCGTGCTTGCCAAACGCATCATCCCTTGCCTGGACGTGACCGACGGTCGTGTGGTCAAAGGCGTCAATTTCGTGGATCTGATCGATGCCGGGGATCCGGTGGAGGCGGCGATGGCTTACAATGCGCAGCAGGCGGATGAGCTGGTGTTCCTGGACATCACGGCGTCATCCGACAATCGGGCGACGATGGTGGATGTGGTGCGGCGGACGGCGGAGCATTGCTTCATCCCGCTGACGGTGGGCGGTGGCATTCGCTCGGTGGAGAACATGCGCGAGATGCTTTTGGCGGGGGCGGACAAGGTGGGGATCAATACTTCGGCAGTGAAGGATCCGGGGCTGGTGGATGCGGGGGCGAAGGCCTTCGGCAGCCAGTGCATCGTGGTGGCGATCGATGCCAAGCGCGAGGGTCCGGGAAAGTGGGGCGTTTACACGCACGGCGGTCGCACGGCGGTGGGACTGGATGCGGTGGAGTGGGCGAAGGAAGTGTGGCGTCGTGGAGCGGGAGAGATCCTGCTGACGAGCATGGATGCCGATGGAACGCAGGCGGGGTATGATTGCGAGCTGACGGCGGCGATTTCGGAGAGTGTGGGGATTCCGGTGATTGCCAGCGGTGGTGCCGGGAATCTGGATCACATGGTGGAGGTGTTAGAGAAGGGGAAGGCGGATGCTGTTTTGGCAGCGAGCATCTTCCACTTCGGGAAGCACACGGTGGGGGAGGCGAAGCGGTATTTCTCGGAGCGAGGGATTCCGGTGAGGCCGGAGATGTGAGGTAAGGAGCGTGGACATTCTGTCCACGCCGTGTCGACAGGATGTCGACACTCCTTATAGGCCTTCCAGCGAGGGGACGACGTTGTCTGCCATGGAGAAGTCGAGGCAGGCGGTGGTGCGGTTGGGGACGGCCCAGACGTTGAGGCCGGCGGCTTTGGCGGATTTGACGCCATTGAGGGAGTCCTCGATGGCGAGGCATTCGTTGGCGGGGAGGCCGAGGCGTTTGATGGCTTCCAGCCAGAGGTCGGGGGCGGGCTTGATGCGCGGGGCATCGCCGCGGCAGACGACGTGGCGGAAGTACGGCATCAATCGTAGTTTCTCCAGCCAGCCATCGACCCAGTGGTGGGAGGAGCTTGAGACGACGGCGAGGGGGATGCCTTGGGCGTTGAGTTTTTCTAACAAGGCGACGACGCCGGGCATGGGGCCGGCTTGTTCGAGGTCGCGGCGGATTTCGACCTGGCGGTCTTCATCGAGCTGGTGCCAGTCGAAGCTGCGGCCGGTGAGTTCTTCGAGGTGGATTTTGGGAGACCAGGTGTCGAAGTCGGAGCCGATGCATTGGGTGTAGGTTTCCAATGGGAGCGGGTGGCCGTTGGCGAGGAAGGTGCGGTGCCAGGCCTCGTAGATGGCCCACTCGGTGTCGACGAGGACTCCATCGAAGTCGAAGAGCACGGCGGAAAATTGCATGCGTGGGGATGAAGGGACGCGGGATGGCGGGCAAGGCCGATCTTGTAGCAGAATGGCTGCGGACCGCGGTCTGATGCGGGGTGGCGATCTTGTTGGAAGGCTCGCTCTGCCGGAACGGCGCAGCCGTTCCGCTACGAACATTATTTCGCCGGGAGGTGGACCCGGGTGACGAGTTCGGCTTCGGGGGTGACGGTGGGGTCGTTGTCGTAGATTTCGAACAGGGGGACTTTTTTGTCGGCGGTGAATTTTTTGGCGCGGCCGTGCATCATGCCGGAGGCCCAGGCATTGCCGAGGTGGCGGTAGGCGCCGGTGTGTTTGATGACGTAGGCGCGGCAGGTGGGGATCTCGCCGGTCACGAAGCCGTCGGGCTTGTCGACGGGATTCGAGACGGGGAAGCCGATGGTGTATTCAGCCAGTCCTTTCGCGGGGTCCCATTTGTGGGTGATGGCGAAGGGTGATGCGAATGGGATGGTCCCGCTTTTGCCGAGCCATGCCATGAGCTTGGCCATGTCGCGTTCCATCGAGGGGCCGATGTCGGCGATGGCGCAGGATGATTTCACGCCGATGTATTTGAATCCGCCTGCCGGGTGGATGCCGGTGAAATCGAGCTTCGATGGAACGGAGCCGGTTTCGATCAGGTCCTTGAGCATCTTCAGACCGCGGTCGTAGTCGGCGCCGATCCAGCCGGACATCATGCCCTTCATCCAGCCCATGTACCATGGGAGGGTGCCTTCCATGGACCACTCGGCGAGGGTTTCGTGATCGTGCTCGGAGAAGTGGAAGGACACCTTGTTCACGGACTTCCACGGCTTGAGGAAGGTGAGGCGGTAGTCGATGGACCATGGCGGATCGCCGCCGGTGATTTCCATTTCGCCGCTGCCGGTGATGTCGCCATTCCAGGCGTAGCCGCGGCCATCGGGCGTGAAGGTCATCTTGGCGCCGGGCTCGGCGATGAGCCATGGCGACCACGCGGGCCAGCTTTTGAATTCGCGGACGAGGTCGTAGACCTTCTGTGCGGGGGCGGCGATGCGGATGGACTTGCGGACGGAAAAGACGGGCATGGCGGGGTCGGGGAAATTGCCGACACCTTGAACGAGGTTTTGCGTTAGGGAAAGGAAGTGTTCGCGGGGGGATGTTTGAAAAGAAGCATCAACGCCCCGCCTATCGCAGACGTCATTGAGGTAGCATCGGAACCGGGCGGGAATGTGCAGCCGCTAGACGCATGAGGCGTCCCTACAGGACGCGGTGGTCTCCGGCATTTCACCCGGCACTTCCGTGCCGGGCTTTCATGAGCCGTCCCGTTGGGACGAAGAAGGGCAGTTCCGGAACTCGGCCTAACTGCTCGGCACTCCCGACTATTTCTGAGCGCCGGAGTAGGGGCAGGTGAGGGCTTCCCTGGCAGCGGATGGCTTTGTGGGGGCCTGCGGGGTGCGTTCGGTGACGACCATGCGCATGCCGTATTTCGGGCGGAGGGTGATGAGGAGTTCGCCTTCGACCTTGAAGCCTTCTTCGACGCGGTAGCGGAAGTGGCGGCAGAGGAGGATGGTCATGATCATGAGCTCCTGGAGGGCGAAGTGATTGCCGATGCAGCCGCGGGGGCCGGCGCCGAAGGGGAAGTAGTTCGGGCTGTCTGCGGGTGGGCGGCGGTCCGGGGAGAAGCGATCGGGATCGAAGTCGCGGGCGTTTTCCCAGATGTCCTCGCTCCAATGGAAGTGAAACGTGGGGATGAGGACATTGGTGCCGACGGGGATCTGATAGCCGCCGAGTTCATGGGCTTCGGTGCAGCAGCGGCCGACGCTCCAGATGGTGGGGTAGAGGCGCAACGATTCATCGATGACCTGGCGGACGTAGGGGAAGGAGGCGAGATCTTCGAGGCGAGGCGTGCCTTCGGGGAAGTTTGCGTCGATCTCCGCGTGAAGGCGTGCTTCGACTTCGGGATGGGTCGAGACGAGGTAGAGGATCCATGCCATCGCATTGGCCGTGGTTTCGTGGCCGGCGACGTACATGGTCATGACTTCATCGCGGAGCTGGGCATCGCTCATGCCGCGGCCACTTTCTTCCTCGCAGGCGGCGAGGAGCATGGTGAGGAGGTCATCGTGATCGCCAGGATGGGCGCGGCGTTCGCGAATGATGCCGGTGACGATGCGCTCGAGTTCCTGAAGCGCCTGGCGCATGTCGGTGGAGCCGGGCAGGGGAATCTTGCGCGGCAGCAGGAGCAGCCATGGGTGACGTAGTGCCCGCAGGGCCCATTCATTGAGCGTGGCGATGTGATGGCTGACGTCGCGCGCCATGCCCTGGGAATCGCTGCTGAACATGGCGCGCGAGATGATATCGAGCGTCAGGCGCGAGAGCAGTGGGACGAGGTCGATGGCGTTGCTGGATGGGGTGGCCGAGAGTTCGTCGACCATCGCTTTCACGCGCTCCGCCTTCATGGTGAAAAGGGCATCGAGCCGGCGCGGGTGGAAGGCGGGCTGCACGAGCTTGCGCTGGGTTTTCCAGAGGTCGCCCTCGCTGGTGACGAGGCCCTCGCCCATGAGGATGCGGAGCACGCCGTAGGAGCGGCTCTTCCTCTGATAGCAGGAGGCCTTGTTGACGAGGATGCGGCGCGCGAGGTCCGGCGAGGTCACGACCATCGCCTCGCCGATCATCGGCATGCGCACCATGTAGAGGTCGCCGTAGCGGCGGCCCCATTCGGGGACATAGCGCTCGGGATCCTTGCGGAGGTAGTAGGCGCTGCCGAACAACCAATGGCGGGGCGAATCAACGACGGGCGGGGTCATGGCCGGATCATTCTGCTGAAGATGCATTGATCTGTCCGGCTGTCGAAGGAACCGGACAGGAAATTTGAGGACTCGGAAAAATTCCGTGGCTGTGCCGAGGGGAACAACGAAACGATCGAAACGAACGAAAGAAGAGGAATCGTGCGGGCGGATGATGGCCGGTTAGGATTGGGCGCGTATGGTTTGGAACCATGCGACTTACTTTTCTGGTCAGCTTGTTGGTTCCCGTTCTCGCTGTCGCGGAGGAGCTTCCGTCCGCCGCGCTCGTTCTGGATCTCGATGCGGAGAAGGGCGTGAAAGTGGAGGATGGCGAGCGCGTGGCTGCGTGGACGAATCAGGCGGCGGGTACGGCGGGGAAGGAATTCGTGAAGCGCGACGAGGGGCGCAAGGAAGCGGGCAGCGGGAGGCCGACGCTAGTGAAAGGTGTGGCCGGCCTCGGGGGGAAGGCGGCGCTGGATTTCCGCCAGCAGGAGCTGGTCTGCCTAGATGAGGATGCCTTCGACGGGCTGATCACGGGCAAGGGGCACACGTGGATCGCGGTGATCTCAGTGCATGAGCAACGCACTGGGTTGAAGGACGTGAACTCCTTCTTCGGTAACTTGCGCAACGGCGAGAAATACGAGGGTGTGTGGGGCTGCTTCAACGACGACAACACGCCGTGGTGGGGCAGTCGCAATGGGATCACCTTCGGGCGCTTCGATGTGAACAATCCGCAGGTGATCGGGCCGGCGAAATTGGAGGCCGGGAAGTTTCACCTGTTAGCCGGCCGGATGGCGGCCGGAACGGGCACAGTGGCGCTGGAACTCTTCGTGGATGGTCCGGTCGCGGTGGCGAAGGGCGAGGCTCCGGTCTCGGCGAAGGCCAATGCCTCCCGGATGGCGGTGGGTCAGGAGCGCGACGCGATCCAGCACCCGGGCGTGGAGTCGTTCGACGGACAGATCGCGCGCTTGCTGATCTGGGAGCGGCCGCTGGATGACAAGGAACTGGCCGCGACGATTGCGGCGCTGACGGCGGCCTATTCGCTGAAATGAAATAGCGGGGAGCGCTGCTCAGAACTTCGGCGTGGAGGATGCCGAGGTCGGAGTCGGGGTAGGAGGCGGCGGTGGGGCGATCAACCGCTGCACGTCAGCGATCATCCGCTCGGCGAGCGCTTTCAACTGCGGCTGCTCGCCCACGTTGCCCGTGAAGCCGACGTTGAGAGTGGCGGTGGGGATGCCCTTGATGGTGGTTTCGCCGCGTTCGATGATGGCCCGGCGCTTGAGCTCTTCGACGGCCGCCTGTTCGGATTCGAGGTGCCATTTCGACTCGATGCCGCAGTCGCGGACGATGCCGGTCAGCACGGTATCGGTGAGCAGGGCCTTGCGGAGTTCCTCCACGCTCTTGTCACGCTGCTCCTGAGTGGACTCTGGAGTGAAGGGGATGGGGATCCACTGCTTGTCCGGCCGGCTCTGGTGTTTCACCCAATAGCCGTACATGAGCCCGCCCCCGAGGAGGGAGAGAAGCAGCGCGCCAAGCACGATCCACCGTTGCATGTCACGGGTGTATCCTCCATTTCTCTCCGTCCAAGCCGGAAATTCATGGACTACCCTGCCACTGCTGCCGTTCTCGACCACCTGCCGAATGGCCTGACCGTTATTCTCGACCCCGATCCGGCGGCTCCGGTGGTCAGCGCCCAGGTGTGGGTGGAGACCGGCAGCCTGCACGAGGGGATGCTGCTAGGCTCGGGGGTTTCGCACTTCCTGGAGCACATGGTTTTCAAGGGTGGCGGGCGTTTTGGCGCGGATGAGCTGGCGACGGCTGTGCAGGCGGCAGGGGGGCACTGGAATGCCTACACGACCTTCGACCGGACGGTGTACTACATTGATGGGCCGGCGAGCGGGCTGGATACTTTCCTAGAGGTGCTGGCGGCGATGGTGTTCGCGCCGGCGCTGCCAGAGGAGGAATTCGAGAAGGAAAAGGACGTCATCCGCCGCGAGATCGACATGGGGCTGGACGATCCGGACGACGTGGCGGGGCGGCTGATGTTTTCGACGGCTTTCACGTCGGATCCGCGGCGGCACCCGGTGATCGGGCATCGCGGGCTTTTCGATGAAATCACGTTCGCGGGGCTGACGGGATACCATCGCACGCGCTACACGCCGGACCGGTGCTGCGTGTGCCTTTCGGGTGACTTTGATGCGGAGGTGGTGAGGGAGCAGGTGGAGAAGCTTTTCGGTGGATTTGCGCGTGGCAGCGGGGCGGAGCCGGTGGTGCCGCAGGATGCGGTGCAGCTCGGGCCGCGCCGGGGGCGGGCGACCTTCGCGGTGCCGACGAGCAAGATCAGCCTGGCGTGGAAGATCCCGCCGCTGGGGCATCCGGATGTGCCGGCGTATGATCTGGCTGCGGCGGTGCTGGGGCGGGGGAGATCGGCTCGGTTTTATCGTCACCTGCGTGAGGAGCGCGGGCTGGCGCTGGAGATTTCCGCGTGGTCGTGGAGCCAGGCGGGACGCGAGGGCCTGTTTGCGGTTTCCGCCGAGGCGGAGCCGGAGAAGCGGGACGAACTGATCGCTGCGATCCTGGCGGAACTGGCGGATTTCCCGAGCACGGCACTGGATGATGATCTCGCGAAGGCGCGGCGGCAGATCGCGGCGAGCCAATTCAAGTCGCTGACGACGGCGTCCGGACGAGCGACGGATCTGGCCTCGAATTGGCATGAGGCTCGCGATCTCGATTTCACGCGGCGCTATCTGGCGGCGCTGAAAGCGACGACGGCGGCGGATGTGCGTCGTGCGATGGCGCGGCTGACCGAGGACCAGATGAGCGTTTCGATCCTCGATCCCGAAGATGCGCCGGCCCCGGCGACGCTGAAGCGTGCGGCACGGGTGCGCCCCGAGCCGGAGTGCGTGACGCTGCCGAATGGCGCGACGATCGCGCTGCTGCCGGACCCGCGGGTGCCGATCTTCACCGCGCAGGTGGCGGTGCGAGCGGGGCTGGTTTCCGAGATCCCGGAGAATGCGGGGCTGAACACGCTTTTCGCGGCCACGCTGCCGCAGGGGACGGTGCGGCGGAGTGCGGCGGAGCTGGCGGGGCTGCTGGAGTCGCATGGGGCGACGCTGGGAGCGGCTTCGGGCAACAATGCTCTCTTGGCACAGCTGTCAGGGCTTTCGCCGGATCTCTCCACGTTGCTGCCGCTGTTGTCCGAAGTGCTGGTGGAACCGGCCTTCCACGGCGACTCGATCGAGCGGGAAAAGGCGAGCCAGACGGCGTCGCTGCGGGAGGCACTGGAGGATCCGCTTTCGACGGCCTTCCGACTGGCGCGGGCGCATCTCTTCGATGGGACGGGCTACGGGCTTCACTCGCTGGGCTCGGAGGCCTCGCTGGCGGGGCTGGATCGTTTCTCCCTTTCGGCCCATCACTCGCGACACTTCCAAGGGCGCAATACGGTGGTCGCGCTCGCGGGGGACTTCGATCTGGTGCATGCGCGGGAAGCGCTCGCGGAGGGAATCGGCCGCTTGCCGCAGGGCGAGCCGTGGTTGCCGCCGGCGGCGACGGTGCGCGGTGATTTCGAGATCGAGGCCTTCCTGCCGAAGAAGCAGGCGGTGCTGGCGCTGGCGTATCCCGGGTGCTCGGCACTCGCGCCGGAGCGGTTCGCGCTGCGGATGATCCAGGAGTGGTGCACGGACATGGCGGGGCCGCTTTTCATCCGGATCCGCGAGGAGCTGGGGCTGGCCTATCAGGTGGGCGCAACGCAGTTCCACGGGCACGATGCCGGCTTCTTCGGCTTCTATCTGGCGACGGATCCCGCGCAGGTGGATCTGGCCCAGCGAGAGCTGGCGGCGGAGATTGCGAAGATCGCGGAGGATGGCATTCCGGAAGAGGCTTTCGAGCGGGTGCGGGCGACGGTGCTTTCGAGCTTGGCGCTTGGGTTGCAGTCGCCGGGTTCGATCGCGCGGCTGGCGGCGATCGATGTGCTGTTCGGGCTGCCGGTGACTCATCACCGCGAGGTGGCGGCGATCTTCCAGACGATCACGCCGGAGGAAGTGAAGTCGGCGGCCGGGGCACTGCTCGGGACCAAGCCGGTGGTCGCGCGGGTCTTGCCGAGGGAGTAGGCATGACGGGTGGAACTGGGTTTTGTGCCCAAACGCAAGCGGTGCGAGCGACATTGTCCGGAAGGCAACATTCCGTTGTCTTTCCGGAGAATTTCGTGGAACGTTGGACTCTTGAACCCACGGGGCCCGTCTGATGACCGGTCTGAATTGGCGATCGTCCGTGTCCAGTGGAGTTCACCAAAAACCAACCTGCAAAAACCCCATGAAGACCACGACCATTGCCATGCTGCTGGCTGCATTAATCGTTCCCGCCCAAGTGACCTTGGCCGCGCCGAAGGAGCGTGAGGATCCGAAGAAGGAGCGTGAAGACCCCAGAAAGGAAGACCCGAAAAAGGAGGAAGAGCGCAAAAAGGCTGAGAAGGCCGAGAAGGAGCGCAAGCGTGATGCCGTGAAGGATTTCCTGAAGCAGAAGGACGGGAACAAGGACGGCTCGGTCTCCAAAGATGAATACCTGGCTGATGAGTCGGACAAGGAAGCCGCTGGCAAGAAGTTCGACGAGTTCAACAAGAACGGCGACCGCGCGCTGGCGAAGAGCGAGATCGAGGCGCTGCTCGGGCTGACGGACAAGTAAGCGGCCTTATTACTTTCGAAATGGGAGCCATGGCGATTGCCGTGGCTCCTTTTTTGTGTGGTCCGTTGAACCTATGAGAGCGCTTCGATGAGGCGCTTGCGGTCGACGCGGACGCACCAGTTGCGGATGCTGGTGACGGTGCCGGATTGATCGTCATAGGCGCGTTCGACCTTGGCCTGCACGACGGTCTGGGCGTGCTGGATCATGGTGGGGAGGCGGTCTTCGGGGAAGGCCATGACGAGCTGGAGGCCGAAGTTGCGGGCGAGGGCGAGACAGGCGTCGATGCGGTCGCCGGAGAGCTTCGAGAAGGCTTCGTCCATGACGACGAGGCCGAGGTTGCGGCGATGGTCCTTCTTGCCGAGATCATAGACGCGCTGGAAGGCGGCGAGCATGGCGACGAAGAAGGGTGCCTGGTTTTCACCACCGCTTTGTTTCTTTGCGCTCTTGTTGAGAGAGATGGCCGAGCCTTCGCCTTTGCCGGCGGGAGTGGCCTGGATGTCCCAGTGGTGATAGTAGCGGTAGTCGAGCGCCTTCTGGTGGCGCGGGTCTTCGGTGTTTTCGATGGCGAGCATGAGGGCCTGCTTGGCCTTTTCGATGTCTTCCTTGCCGCCGGCGGCGAAGAGTTCCAGCGAGGGATTGAGGCCCTTGTCGACGAGGGTCCAGATGGCGCTGTGGGTGCGATCGGCGCGCATCGAAAGCTGGTAGCGCATGCCGCCGATGACGTGGTCCATGGCCTTGTTCAGCTCGCGCTTGGTGCGCTCGGCTTCGTCGAGCTTCTCCTTCAGCACGTCTAACACCTGGTGTTGCAGGCGGTCTTCCCACTGCTTCTGGGCGTCTTCGGCTTCGATGCGGTAGCGCTCGAGTTCGTGTTCTTCGAGTTCGCGGCGGCGGGCGTCATAGCGGGCGTTTTCGTCGTCCGCGGCGTCGAAGAACTCGGCGGTGTCGGGATGCTTCTCGGCGAGGGCATTGCGCTCGAGGTCGCGAGTGTCGCGGGCTTTCTCCGAGCCACGGCGCTGCATGTCGGCGAACTCGCGGACGGCATCGATGCGATGCTGCCATTTCGGAAACTGCTCGCGGGCGGATTCGATCTGGGCGTCGATTTCCGCGTCGCGGATGCCGACGAGCTTTTCGCGGCTGAGGCGGCGTTCGTGAAGGGTGGCTTGCTCTTCTTCCTTGGAAGTGGCGAGGCCATCCAACTGCTCGCGCTCCTGCTGCTCGAACTTGGAGAGCGAGCCATTCAGGCGGCCGGTGCGTTCGATGACGCCTTGGAAGGTACGGTCGAGCACGCGGAGTTTTTCGACGGTGGCTTCGCGCTCGGGGGTGGCGAGAAGGCGGATGGTTTCATCGAGGCCTTGGGCTTCCTTCTTCAAGCGAGGCAGGTCGCGGAGACCGGAGGTGCCGGCTGGTGCGTCGGCTTCATCGAGCTTCCATTGCTTGCCGCGGTGGAGCCATGTCTTCCAGTCGTCGCGGGAGCGGTTGAGGTGGGAGAGTTCCTCGCGGACGCCTTCCAGTTCTTCTTCGCGCAAGGTGCGGAGGCGGCGCAGGCCTTCCTCGCCGATGGTGAATTCCTTGGATGGCGTGAGGTGAAGGCGTAGCGGTGGGTCCTTGAGCCAACCGTCCTTCGACAGCGCGCGCGGGTGCTTGTCGAGTTGCTTGGCCTTGTCCACGGCGACGAGGTCGCCGTAGAGGTGATCGAGGAATGCTCTCGCGGCTTCGTGCGAGGTGTCGAACATGGCGGCGACGCTGCCGGCCTTGGTCTTGGCGGGCTTGCCGAGTTCGGTGGTATTGACGAGTGGTTCGTCGATGTGGCCCAGGCGCTGGGCTTGATCCCATGCGGCGGTGAAGTCCTCGGCGAGGACGGCGCTGCGGTTTGGTCCGACGAGTGTCTCTAACAGCGGCCACCAGGGTTCGGCATCGGGCTTTACCTCGATCACGCGGCCGAGGGCTGCGGCTTTTTGGCCGCGCGAGCGCAGGGCATCTAGCAGGGGAGAGGAAAGGTTGCTGCCTTTCATCGCGATGTCATCGAGCTCGCGCTTGAGGCGTGATTCGCGGGTTTCCTGTTCCCTGAGCTTTTCCTCGATCGGGCGGAGGCGTTCTTCGCCGTCGCTTTCGAGGATGCGGTAGATGCGGGCCATGCGGGAGGCGGCATCGAGGGCGGGGGCTTCGTCCGCGCCTTGCATTTCCTTGATCCAGCCGGCGGCTTGCTCGGGCTCTTCGAGGCCGAGTTCCTCGGCGTGCTTGAGCCAGTTTTTCCAGTGCTGGGTCTTGTCGTGAAGGAATTGGCGGGCGGTCTTGGCGGCTTCGCGGAGCAGTTCGATTTCCTTGCCGACTTCCTCACGGCGGGTGCGGCCTTGGGCGAGGTGGGCGATCTGCGCGTCATTGCCGGCGACGAGGCGCACGGCATCGAGCTGCTGCTGGAGTTCATTGCGCTCGGCGATGGCGGCTTCGTAGTCGGCGCGCTGCTCTTCGTTCTGGCGGCGCAGTTGATCGAGCTTGGTTTGGCGGGCTTCCAGCACCTCGCGCTTTTCCTCGTGGATCAAGGCATCGCGCAAGTGGCCGAAGAGGGCGGCCTCGCGCGAGGCGGCGAGGTAGGCGGCGTGCTGGTCGCAGATGCGGACGAGGCGCTGATGCTGATCGTGCATCGTATCGAGGCGGTCCTTGGCGCGACGATGGGCATCGACGCTGGCACGGACTGCCTTCACGTCCGGGAGGCCGGGCTCTAACAGATAGTCGCGGATGAACTTCTCGAAGCTCTCGACCGGCTGGAAGGCCATCGAGTTCGGAAGGGTCTTGTTCATCTGGGTGCGGTCAAAGCCGAGGTGGCTGCGAGAGGCCATCTCTTCCAGGTAGCTTGCCTGGCGATCCCAGACGTCGCCTTCCAGATCGCGGCGGACGTGGACGCGGAATTCTTCCTCCGAGAGGAAGGCCATCGCATCGTCTAACAGCTGCGGGGCGAGGAAGTCTTCCTTTTGCAAGCGCTGCGGGATGCAGAACCAGAGCGTGCGTGGCTTGGCGGTGGGGCCTTCGTATTCGATGCGTGCGCCCCACGTCTCGCGGCGGGGTTCATCTTCGCCGGAGGCGGCGGGCCATGCGAATTCCAAAGCAGCCAAGGTCACGCCGCTGGGGCGGAGGAAGCGCTCCTGGCCGTCCTTGCCGACGGTATTGGTATCGCAGAGGCAATAGCCGCGCAGGGTGCGTCCGCTGCCGGCACCGGCGGCGGCTTTGTTGAAGCGGCTGAGCGATTCACCGAGCATCACGAACTGCAGCAGGTCGAGCAGGGCGCTCTTGCCCGAGCCATTCGCGCCGGTGATCAGGGTGAGGCCGGAGACGTCGATGAAGTCCCGGTAGCCATACCAATTGATGGCGATGATGCGACTGAGGTGAACACGCATGGCAGGGCTCAAGCGGAAGCTTCCGCGGCGGACTGGGGCTGATAGAGGGCGGCGCGGGCACTCCACGACTCGATGGAGTCGAAGGGAATGGTGCGGGCGAGGCTGGGGAGGATTTCGATCAAGGTCTCACCGGCGGGTGCATTCGGATCGGGCCGCTGGGTGCGGACGAGGCGGTGGCGCTTCATGCGGGCGAGCATGTTTTCCACGTGAGTCTTCTCGGGTGGCTCGATGTTTTCGAAGGTGGATTTGAATCGCTGCCACAGGTCATCCACGGTGATGATGACGGATTGCTCGGCGCGGCTGGTGCGGTGGTCATCCCATGCACGCCAGAGGACTAACAGGAGGAGCGTTTCGTCCTTCGTGAACTGCGCAAGGAGCAGGCATGCTTCCGGGCGTGGACGTGCTTGGAGGAGGTAGAAGTCGTCATCGACGATCAACTCCAGGCCGAGTGGGGCGAGGTAGTCCTTGAGGTGCTCCTGATAGTGATCGCGGGCGAGCAGGAAGAGATCGCGGCCGCTGCCTTCGTTGCCGAGCAAGGTGCCGCGGCTCAGGAGCTCGGCGATGATCTCGCGCACCTGAGCGCGATCGGTGTCGGGAACGTCCGGCCAGAAGCGCGGCCAGTAGGGATCGGTATCGCTCATCTCAAGCTTGGCGGGTGAGGGTGAATCGTTCGATGGTCCAGTCGGCTTGCTCGTCCATGGGGACGCCATCGGGCGAGAGTCCATCGTGTCGGCGCGGGCCATCGGCGGACCAGCGCACCACGCGGCCGTCCGCCATGGTGGCGTGGTCGTAGGCGGCGGTGGCGAGGAGATCGAGGACGTCATCGATGCTGGCGGACTCGATGGTCTGGGTGCCGACGCTTGCGGCGACCTCGTCTAACAGGCGGGCCACGAGGCGGGCCGCGCGCTGTGGCGTGAGGGCGAGACGCTGGCGCTCCTTGAGTGCTTCCAGGGTATCGTCCTCGTCCTCGCGGGGTTCGCCATCGGTGCCGAAGGAGAGATCGGCGGCGGCGCGGACGCGGCGGGTGCGGGCGAGGGACTCGACGCCGTAGAAGCACTTCATTTCCGTGACCAGCGGGATGAAATCCGGAGGCGTGTCCTTGAAGCCGGAGATCTTGGTTCCTGCGTGGGCCGCATTGATGGCATCGCAGTAGGCTTTCACGATTTCAGGGCGGCGGCCGCGGAGCTCGGTCTGGTAATTGTAGCGTTGCTGGGAGAGGCGATTGAAGCCTGCCATGCGGGCGTCGATGGCGTCGGCGACGAGACGGATCGAGGCGAGGCGGCGCTCGAGATCGCGCAGCATCTTCTCGCCGCGCGCATAGGCTTCATCGGGCTGCCAGCCGTAGTGAGTGGCGAGGCCTTCGGCGAGGCGCTCTTTTACCAAGGGCTGGTCGCGGATGTCGCCGACCTTGGTGCGGGCTACTTGCAGGCGGGGCAGGAGGCCGTTTCTACGAAGGGCATCGTAGCAAACCATGTGCTGGCCGGTGCCGAACTCCTGATAGAGGAGGCGTAGCGTCTCGGCAGGGGATTCGCTGGCGCGCTGGCGTTGGTCGAAGATGGAGATGAGTTTCTCGACGCCGTGGAGCTGGATGACGGCGTTCTCCAAGCGCGCGTTCAGGTCGGTGACGGTGGCTCGGAGTTCGTCGGTGGTGCGGAAGGCTGGATGCAGCACTTCGGGGCGCTCCAAGGTCTCGCAGACGCCGCGGACGGTGTCGGCGAAGGTGGTGAGCTCGGCGATCTCTTCTTCCGCCAGCTCGCGGAGGAGTCGGAGCAGGGGACGGAGGCCGGGGGAGACGAGCGCCCAGCGTTCGTGGAGGCCGAGCTGCTGGTCTTCCAGCCAGCCGGCGTCGCAGAGGCGATTGAAAAGCTGGCCAGCGCGCTGGCGGGCGTCGCGGAGGGAGGCGCCTTCGTCCTCGGCGAGCAGGATTTCCGGATGGGAGGCGAGGGTTTCGCGGACGAGCGCGATGGCGTCGGCGTGGGGAATCCGGCCAGCGTCGCCCGCGGTATCGGCGATGCGGTCGGCGCAATCGATGTAGATCGCCGCGGACGGGCGGGAAAGCGGCCGGAAGAAGTCCCGGGAGACGGAACCGAGCAGGCGGCGGCTGAGAGGGTCGAGGTCCATCGGAGGCGGACGGCGACGCTAGTGGATCGGGCCGGGCTGCCAAGCTCCGTTGGACTTCATGGTTCGGAAGCCGGGGTAAGTGATTGACGGGGAGTTTGTTCGGTGTGATTTGCTGGCGCGGTCTTCGGATGTGGGTGGCATCTTGCACGGAGAGAATCGTCGAGTAGGTTCGCGCCGCATGCCGCTGGACGAACCGGAGACCATCGACGCCATCCATATCGACCCGGCCACTGGAGCCTGTGTCCTCACGATCCGCGATGAGTGGGACTGGAGCGACCGGCGAACGCACCTGGAGGCCCTGCTGAACAAGGTGTGCTTCTATCTCGATTCGATTGAAGCGGGCAAGGTGGTGGTGAGGATGCCGCTTTCCATCGGCCGGGAGCATGTGATCGAAATCGAGGCGCTTCACCCGCTGCCTGAGTTTGATGGCGATTTCATGGGCGAACTGGAGGCGAGTTGCGCCTTTTGTGAGGTCAAAGTCAGGTATCGACCCGGAGGGCGGCCCGCCGAAGTGGGAGGATCTCCCACCGTGGCCTGAGGTAAAATCACCGAAAGAACCACCCGCACTCTTGGCACTTGGCACCTTTCCCCCGGAACTCCAGTCTCCTTGCCCCATGGCCGCTGCTGATCCGCGTTTCAACGAATTCGTCATCCTCCAGGCCCAGAATGCCGGGCTTTTCCTCGGCCAGATCCCGCATCCGGCGACCGGCGAGAAGACGATCAATTTGCGCGCAGCCAAGTCCGTGCTCGATTCGCTGGAGATGCTGGCGGCGAAGACGGCGGGGAATTTGACCGAGATCGAAGAAAAACTTCTCACGACGGCTCTTGCCAACTTGCGTCCGCTATACGAGAAATCCGCGGGGTAAACGGTCGTTTGGATTATTTCCGCCTCCTTAAGTTTCAATCATGTCGTTCGAACCCTTCCAAATTGGCAGCGTGCCCGTCGGCGGGCCAGCCCCGTTTTTCATCCTCGGCCCGTGTGCGCTCGAGTCCGAAGCCTTCGCGTGGGAGATGGCCCGGTCCATCGACGAAATCGCCAAGCGCACCGGGATCAACTACCTCTTCAAGGCATCCTACGACAAAGCGAACCGGACCTCGGTGACGTCTTTCCGCGGCCCGGGGGTCGAGGAAGGCTGCCGCATCCTCGGTGAGATTTCCAAGGAACTGGGCGTGCCGGTGACGACTGACATTCACAGTCCGCAGGACGCGGAGATCGCGGCGGAGTACATCGATCTGCTGCAGATCCCGGCCTTCCTGTGCCGCCAGACCGACCTGCTCGAAGCAGCGGCCAAGACCGGCCGGGCGGTGAACGTGAAGAAGGGCCAGTTCCTGGCGCCGTGGGACACGGTGAACATCGCGGACAAGCTGCGCTCGTTCGATTGCCGGAATTTCCTGATCACCGAACGGGGCACGACCTTCGGCTACAACAACCTGGTGGCCGACATGCGCTCGCTCTACTGGATGCGCAAGGAAGGCCTGCCGGTAATCTTTGATGCCACGCACTCGGTGCAGCGTCCGGGAGGTCTCGGCGGCACGACGGGTGGCGATGGCGAACTGGCGCCGGTGCTGGCCCGCGCGGCGATCGCGACGGGGATCGATGGCATCTTCATGGAAACGCACTCCGACCCGGCGAACGCGCTTTCCGATGGACCGAATCAAATTCCGCTCGAATTTCTGGAGGACTTGCTCGTCCGACTGGTGGCCATTCACCACGCCGCTCATGGCGCTTGATTGAACCTGTTTCCCTCTCCCGCTCATGCAACTCTGCCCCCAGCGCTCGAAGTGGTTCCTTTCCGGCTCGCTTATTGTGGGCCTGTTGGGTTCGGCGTTGGGGTTGGCGACGGCTACGGCGCAGACCACGGTGCCCGAGAACGCGGCGTCGACGGATGGGGATGAGAAGGATGGATCCGGCGGATTGTTTTCCGGTGGCCTGTTGCCCAATGGCAGCATCCTGAAGAACGTGACGCTGCCGAGCTATGACGTGGCGCGCAACATGGTGTCCTCGGTGAAGGCCGGGGATCTGACCATCTTCACCCGCGATGATTCGCGGGTGGACGCCAAGACCGGCAAGCCGAAGACCGTCGCGGTCCTCGACAAGATCAAGATCAACGATCTTCACATCACCTTTTTCAACCCCGACCGGACCTCGAAGGGGAAGATCGCCATGTCAAAGGCGATGCTCACGGTCGCGAAGAAGCTCACGCTGCTCACTTCGGATGAGCCTGTCACTTTTGTTTCCGACGACCTGAAGGTGGACGGCTCGGCCCTTTCCTTCGACACGAAGAATAACCGTGGATTCCTGACCGGCCCCGTCACGGCGGTGGCCAAAACTCCCGACAAGCGAACCTCCATGAACGCTACTCCCGCCCAACGCGCGCTCGCCGCCGGAGCCCTGATGATGGCCGCCGCACCCGCGCAAGAGCCAGCACCGGCCCCTGCCGCCGAAGCTCCTGCACCCACGACCGCCGAGCGCTTCGCCAAGGCCCGACTTTCCAAAGCCGAGCTCGACCAGATGGCTGCGGACAAGGCGAGCCGCGCTCCGCAAGTCGCCGCTGCGAGCGCTGCCGCTGGCAAGGACTTCGACGAGGTGAAGACCAAGTCCGAGGATGCCCGCCTGACGATGAACAATTTCCTGCAGGCGGCCTCGATGGCGAGCATGCTGGCTGCGGCCCCGACGCCGGGCGCCCTCCCGGACGTGCCGCGTCCGCCGGGCCTGACCAATCCGGAAGACACGGTGATCAAGTGCAAGGACGGGAGCTACTTCGACTCGACGGAGGGCATTCTGATTTTCCTGGGCAACGTGACGGTGAAGAATCCCGAGCTCGACCTCAGCGGTGCGAGCGAGGTGAAGGTTTTCATGGAGCCGAAGGAACCGGAGGAAGAGGTTCCCGTGGATCCCAACGCTCCGAAGAAGGAGGTGACGCAGGAGATGTTGGATAAGATGAAAGCGGCGAAGGCCGAGAAGGACGCGGCGCAAGCCTCTCCAACGCCGGATGCGGCAGGAAAGGAGAAGGAGGGTGCAGCCACGGATAAGCCTGCCGATCCGAATGCCCAGCCTACGGCCGAGCAATTGGATAAGATGAAGGAGGCCAAGGGAAAGAAGGGGGCTCCGACTCCCGAGCAGCTGGAGAAGCTGAGGGCCAAACAATTGGCCCAGGGCCTCAAGGTGACCGCTGGCAACGACAAGGGCGGGGCAGACGGGAAGTTCGGTGACATCAAGCGGATGGTGGCTACCGGTCCGGCTGTCCACATCCGCTATTCGACCGGGAAGGAAGGAGACAAGCCGGTCGAAGCTTCCGCCCATACGGTGGTATACGATTTCGAAAAGCACCGCATCTACCTGGAAGGCGGTTCGCCGTGGGTGTATCAGGAAGGCGATGACGGGATGAAGGGCCAGTCGATCGGACCGAACGCGTCCATCCTCGTTTACACCGACGACAAGGGGAATCTGACCAAGGCGCTCTTCGAGAACCAAGGCGGTGGAACGCAGTTCGACGTGAAGACTCCGCCGAAGAAGGAAGATGACAAGGGGAAGGACAAGCCGAAGGATAAGCCCAAGCAGGACAAGCCGAAGCAACCGACCCGCTGACTGATGTCTTCCTCCACCTCCTCCAATGGCCAGGCGCTTCTCACCGCTTCCGGCCTCCGCAAGTGTTACGGCGGCCGTGCCGTGGTCGATGGCGTCAGCATCGCTGTGTGTCCCGGTGAGATCGTTGGCCTGTTAGGCCCGAACGGTGCTGGCAAGACGACGTCCTTCTACATGATCGCGGGCCTGATCCCGCCGGACGCGGGCTCGGTACAATTCAATGGCACGGACATTTCCCGGATGCCGATGCATCGGCGTGCGCGTCTCGGCCTCGGCTACCTGCCGCAGGAAGAGTCGGTGTTCCGCAAGCTGACCGCTTTCGAGAACTTGCTGGCGGTGCTGGAGACGCGGAAGGGGCTTTCGAAGAAGGAACGGAAGGCTCGTGCTGAGGAGTTGTTAGAGCGCTTCAAGATCACGAAGGTCCGCAACTCGGAGGCGATCGCGCTTTCCGGGGGCGAGAAGCGGCGGCTGGCGATTGCCCGTTCGCTGTGCACGGAGCCGCGCTTGCTGATGCTGGACGAGCCGTTCGCGGGCATCGATCCGATCGCGGTGGAGGATATCAAGAGCATCGTCCGCGAGCTGCGCGAGCGGGATGGTCTGACGATCCTGATCACGGACCACTCGGTGCGTGAGACGCTGTCGATCGTGGATCGCGCGTTTCTGATTCATGACGGCCGGGTGATCCTGGAAGGGGACTCGAGCGTGCTGGTGAATGATCCGGTGGCGCGGAAGTATTACCTCGGCGAGGATTTCAGGCTGTAAGCAGCAGCCGAGGGGACTTGGGAAGCATGGTTATTCTGTTAGGAATCGCGGTGTGGGTGCTCCCTGCCTTGCTCTTCGCTGCGGTGACGTGGCGCGAGGAATCGAGCGTCAGCCTTCGTGTCATGACCTTCATGATGTTTCCGGTGGGCTGGATTTGCGGGCTCGGCCTGGCGATGTGGCGAAACACGATCCAGATGTCCGAATTCCTCGCAAAACACCGGGGGGAGCAGATGACGGAGGAAGAGTTCTTTTCCGTGCCGGACGGCCCGAACGTTTTCGCGGGCTGGATCCTGCTGGGATGGCTGCCAGTCGTGATCGGCTTCTTGGTGACGCTTCCTTTGCGCCGACGGGCGGCTGAGCGCTGCGTCAACTTTGCCGATTGAGTCCCGCGCCTTGCCAGCGGCGTCATCATAGGGCAAGGGGATCGGCCGTGTCTCCGTCCGCGCTGGGTGAATTGCTGTCCGTCTTCGAAGAGAACTTCCGCAGCCGCGGGGAGATCGGGGCGTCGGTGAGTGTCTGGTGGCGCGGGGAGGAGGTGCTGTCGGCGGCGGAGGGGTGGTGCGAGAAGGAGCGGACGCGGGCGTGGACTGCGGGAACGCTGGTGCCGGTGTATTCGGCGACGAAGGGGCCGGCGGCGGCGACGTTGTTGCTGGCGCTGGATGCGAAGGGATTGGGGCCGGAGACGCTGGTGAGGGAGGTGTGGCCGGCTTTTCCGGTGGCGGAGGCGACGTTTGCACACTTGCTTTCGCATCAGTGCGGGCTGGCGGCGCTGGATCGCAAGGCGGCGGTGTGGGATCATGCGGAGGTGGTGGCGGCGATCGAGGCGCAGGCTCCGGCGTGGCGACCGGGCGAGGGGCATGGGTATCATCCGCGGACCTTCGGCACGATGGTGGATGAGCCGGTGAGGCGTCTAACAGGAAAGCCGCTGGGGGCGGTGTGGCGCGAGACGATCGCGGAGCCGCTGGGCTTGGAATTCTGGATCGGGCTGCCGGAGAGCGAGTGGCCGCGGGTGGCGCGGCTTTATCCTGGAAAGGCATCCGCGGAGGAGATGCAGGATGGCTTTTACAAGGAGTTCAATACGGAAGGATCGTTGCCGCGGCGTGCGTTCGGTTCGCCGACGGGATTGAGGTCGGTGCAGGAGATGAACGATCCGAAGGCGTGGTCGGCAGGCTTGCCGGCGATGGGTGGGGTGGGGACGGCTTCGGCGCTGGCGAAGTTCTATCAGGCGGCGATTGGCGCGATCGAGAGTCCGCTGAATGAGCGGGTGAGGCAGGCGCTTGGGGTGGTGCGGGTGTCCGGCGATGACCGGGTGTTGATGCAGCCGACGGCGTTTTCGTGCGGGTGCCAGCTGGATCCGCTGGATGGCTCGGGAAAGAAGGTGCGCGAGCTCTATGGGCCATCGGTGCATGGCTTCGGGCATCCCGGGGCGGGTGGGAGTCATGCGCTCGGGGATCCGGATAGCGGGGTGAGCTTCGCGTACGTGATGAACCAGATGGAGCTCAGCGTGCTGCCGGGGAGGAAGAGCGTGGAGATGGTGCGGGCGCTGTTTTCGTAGGCGCGTTGGGGACGACGCGGGGGCGCGGGAGTAGTCGGCGGCTAGGGACCACTCCACACTGTCACCAGTGCGCCTACGTTAAAGGCGGAGGCGGGAATGCGGAAGTAGGCGCGTTCGTGAGAACGCGGAAGCATGAGAGCAGTCCGCTTTAAGGGACCGCTCCGCGCTGTCACCAGCGCGCCTACGATGAAGCCAAGAGAGGCTTAGCCCAGGAACTTGATCTTGCCGGGGAGCTTGAAGTCGCCGCGGGCCATGGCCTCGTGCTGCTCGTCGCTGCAGGCGGAGTTGGTCGGGGCATCGGCGGCGGCTTCGCTCTTTTCGAAATAGCCGTTTTTGGTGAGCCAGGCCTCGACTTCGTCGCCGGAGATGTCGGGCAGCATGGTGCCGTCGATCTCGACGCAGGGGGAGAGGGATTGGCCGCTGCGCTGCTCCATTTCCCAGCGGAAGGCGGGGTTCTTGATGATGTCCTTCTCTTCGAACTGAAGGTCATACTTCCGCATGATGGCGCGGACGCCTTCGCTCCAGCCGCAGAAGGTCTTGAGGTAGGCGGTGATTTTCGGTGCAGGCTTGCTCATGGGGCGGAAAATACATGCCGGAGCCGAGCCCGCAAGCCTTGCCACTGTTTCCGGGCAGGAGTTAGGTTGGGGCATGATTCGCATTTTCTGCCTTTTCCTGATTTCCCTGCTGCCTGCGGCGGGGTGTATCTGGGATCGGGATACCTGGCGGGAGGAGGCGAAGGGCCGGATCGACACGCTGAAAGCAATCACCGGGTGGTTTGATCGCTACCCGCCTCGCTTTTACGAGATGCGGCTGGAGCGGGTGACGAAGGAGTTGGAGGCGGATCCCCGGAAGCTCGATCTCTATGATGATGCCGGGGTGGCCTGCAACCGGCTGGGGCGCTACGATGAGGCGATTGCGTGGATGGCGAAGAAGAAGGCCGTGCTCGATGCGATCGAGGGGCCGAGTCCGAACATGGACCGGTATCGCTACCACGCGAACCTCGGATCATTCCTCGGCAATCGCTGGGCGACTCGTCCGACTGCCGAGCGCAATGCGGATCTCTCCGATTTGAAGGAGGCGACGAAGCACATTGCGGATGCGATCTCGCTGAATCCCGAGGCGCATTTCGGGCGGGAGAAGTATCAGCTGAAGCTTTTCGAGTGGTTGCTGAAACCGGGAGGGGAAGACCTTGATGGGAATTTTCTGGGGATCGACACATTTGACGACATCCGCAGGACTGAACCGGGAGGACTCAGCCGGTATCCTGATTTGAAAGATGCAGAGTCGGGGTTAGCCGGGCTGATTCATCTTGGCAGCGCGTGGGAAAACATCGACGTCTTCGAGGCGCTACGTGCGACGCTTCAGGCGGACGGAGCCAGCAGCTTGGCGCGCCTCGTCAGCTCTCGCCTCGGTGAGCTCACCGCTGAAGGGCACAAATCGCTTCATCCCGTGGAGAACCGGAATCGGGATGACCACGAGAATCTGGTCCCTGATTGGCAGTTGCTCACACAGTGGTATGGAGAGACGAGAGGATTGGCGAAGAAGCGGGAGGAGGAGTGGATCGCGTATCAGTCTGAGCGCTTCGATCGGGGCATGCATCCCGACACGCATCCAGACTTCTGGAAGGGATGGAAGGAGCCGAAGTTTCCTGAGCTTCCAAGGTCGCCGATGACATTCGAGGAAAAGGCTGTTGTGTTTGTTGCCGTGGTCGCCGGATTGATGCTCACGGCGATCGGGTTTTACATCCGCGCGGTGTGGAAGAGGGTGAAAGGTCGCAAGCGAGCACTGGCACTCTCATGAGCAGGCTTACTGTTTCCATCAACTTCGCACTTTCGGCTGACGGCAAGATCTCGTCGGCGCAGAAGCGGCCGTCGGGCTGGACTTCAAGGGAGGATCACGCGCGGTTGTTAGAGCTGCGGAAGGGGGCGGATGCTTTGATGGTGGGACGAGGGACCTTGGAGTCGGACCGGATGACGATGAAGGCACCACATGATCCGCTGCGGTGTGTGGTTTCGCGGAGCGGGGAGTTTGATCCGGAGCATCCGTTGTTTCACACGCCGGGAGGGGCGATTCACTTGTTAGCCACGGAGGATCGAGGCCGAAAAGGCCGGGAGATTCCCGGGGCGATCCTGCATCGGGGCAGCGTGGAGCATTTCCTGGATGAACTCGCGGGCCTCGGCGTGCGCCGGGTTCATTGCGAGGGCGGGGGAGAGCTGGTGTTCGTGCTGTTAGAGCGCGATCTGGTGGATGAGATCCACCTGACGTGGGCAGGGCACAGGCTTTTCGGCGGGCACGGGGCTCCGACGGTCAGCGGGGTGCCGGGAGAATTCCTGCCGGCGTCGCGTCAGTTCGAGCTGACGGAATTCGATCCCCGGCCGGAAACCGGCGAGTGCTTTCTGAGCTACCGGCGGGTGCGCGAGGCGGGGGCTCAGTGAGCCTTTTCCTCGTGCTTTTCGACGGCGTGTTCTTCGCCGTGAGCGGCTGCACCGTGGGCTTCGCCAGCGGCGGCTTCATGGCCTTCGCCGTGGGCACCGTGTTCGTGCGGCTCGTGGAGCTTCTTGGTCTCTGCCCACTCGTGGCGTTCGCAGGAGGTCGCGACGAGGAACAGCCCGGCGGCAGCGGCGGCGAAAAGCGTGGTCAGTTTCATCCCGGCGCGGGTGTAGCGGATCGACCGCCGATGGCAAGCGGTGAAAGCTTTTGGGGTTGGCGTTTTGGAGGGAACGAACCGCGGAGGCGCGGAGGTCGCGGAGAGAACGCGGAGAAAGGCAGGGGGAATTCAATGAACCGCCAGGATGCGAAGAACGCCATCCAGAGGCGGGAAAAGGGGATGAGTGCGGCCGGATGAGTCGTGTCGACGGAACGTCGACACCCCTTATGGGCGCGCCGGGGGCGCTATGGGATAACTTTCAGCGGCCGATCCACTTCGAGATGGCGGTGGCGGCGCGGAGGTGGGCGCCGGGGCCGCCGAGCTTGGCGGCGGTGGAGAGGAGCTTGTGGCGGGTTTCCTCGCGATAGCTGTCGTCGGTGAGGAAACGGGCCAGGGCTTGCTCGACGCGTAGCGGATCGGCCTCGGACTGGATGAATTCCTCCACGACGCGGCCACCGGCGAGGATATTGATGAGGCCGATGTGCTCGATTTTCACGAGCATCTTGGCGGCGAGGTAGGTGGGCCAGGCCACCTTGTAGACGAGGCAGTAGGGGAGGCCGAAGTAGGCGGCCTCGAGGGTGGCGGTGCCGCTGGCGACCACGCCACAGGCGGCGCGCTGCATGAGCTCGTGCGCGCCGCCCTCGCGGACGCGGACGAATTCGCCGAGCTTGGCGGCGGTGGTCAGCTCGCGCATGCGGGCGGTGAGCTTGGCGGAGGCTCCGCAGGCTTCGAAGCGGGTTTCGGGGCGCTTCGAGTGGAGGCGGCGGGCGCTCTCCAGCATCATCGGGAAAAGGCGGGCTACCTCGCGCTCGCGGCTGCCGGGGAGCAGGGCGACCAGGTTTTCCTCGCGTGGCTCGCCATTGCGCTCTTCCTCCAGCTCATCGACCAGCGGGTGGCCGACGAAGGTGGTGGCCAGCCCGGCACCCTCGAAAATCGGTTTCTCGAAAGGGAAGAGGCAGAGCATTTCGTCCAAAAGGCGCGCCATTTTCGGCAGGCGGCCCTTGTTCCACGCCCAGACCTGCGGGCTGATGTAGTAAATGATCTTCGTCTTCGGGAGCGCATTCCGGACGGCCTCGGCGAAGCGGAGATTGAAGCCGGGGTAGTCGATGAGGACCAGCAGGTCGGGCTTGAGGGCGAGGGCCTCGGCGAGCATTTCATCGAAGCGCTGCTTGAACCAGCCGTAGCGCTTGAGCACTTCCCAGAGGCCCATGACGGCGGCCTCCTCGACCCAGTCGCGGATGCCGTCGCCGGCTACCTCACGCATTTCCGGGCCGCCGGCCCCGTGGATTTTCAGGTCCGGATGCATGGACAGCAGGGCGCGCAGCATCCCCGCGCCATGCGCATCGCCACTCAATTCCCCCGCGATGACATACAGCGCCTTGGCCATCTGCGGCGGAGCCTAGGGAAAGGCTTTGCGGGCTGGCCATGAAAATCCCGGGGCACTCTCGAAACGATGTGCGGGAAGGTGGGAATTCGTCATTGCTTTCGCGGGACCCGCCTCCTTAATCGCGCCCGCATCATGGCCGAAGACTCCGCCGATACCCCGCGCCCGCTCGCCGAAATTTCCCACGGCCCGTCTGCCTTCGAGGCATTTCTTGACCGTAACCAGAAGGGCATGATCGCGCTTGGCGTGGTCCTCGCGCTCGGTGCTGCCGGCTATATCGTGGTCCGTGGCATCAAGCAGGAGTCCGAGGAAGACGCCGGAGCGATCCTGATGAAATCCGAAGGCGTCTCCCAGCTCCAGAAGCTGGTGAAGGAGAAGCCTGACACTGCCGCTGCGGGCAGCGCGGAGCTGGTGATCGCCGCCAAGCAATGGGATGCGGGTGACCAGGGAGGTGCGGTGGAAACCCTGCGCGCGTTCATTTCCGCCAAGCCGCAGCATCCGGGCGTGATCAGCGCCAAGGCCAGCCTGGCTTCGCGCCTGGTGCAGATGGGCCAGAAGGACGAGGCGAAGAAGATTTTCACAGAATTGGCCGCTGATCCTGCGGCGCGCTACATCGCGCCCTATGCGCTGGTTTCGCTCGGCGATCTGGACAAGGCGGATGGCAAGCTGGACGAGGCCGAGAAGTCCTACAAGAAGGCGCAGAGCGACTTCGGCAGCAATCCGCTGAACAATCTCGCCGGCCAGCGCCTGAAGCTGCTGCGTTTCCACGCGCCGACGGAAATCGACGCGCCGCCCACGCCGCCGGCTCCCAAGGAAGGCGCAGGGCTGACACCGGGTGCTCCGGACGCTGCCTCGCTGCCGAAGGAGCTGAGCAACAATCCGCTGGGCAACATCCTCGGCGGTGGCGCGACGCCCGCTCCGGAAGAAGCCCCGGCGACGCCCGCCGAGCCACCGACTCCGCCCACCGAGCCGCAAACCCCGCCTGTGGAAGCTCCAAAGGAGTAACCTGATAGGGGAAATCAATTGACTTTCAACATCACCGCATTCCCTATTCCTACGCCATGAGCAATAGCTTCGGATTTCGCAAGATCACCGGCAACAAGCCGGAGGAACCCGCCGCCCCCACCGCACCGACGCCGACGGCGTCCTATGCCGCTCCGGCACCGGCTCCCGCTCCGGCCAGCTACAACCCTGAGCCGGTAGCTGCCGCTGCCTCCGTTCCCGCCACCTCCGCGCCACAGCGTCCGGTGGGCCCATCCCGCAACGTCCTGAGCTCGGACGTGGAGATCAAGGGCACGGTCAAATTCACCAATGATCTGGTGGTGGACGGTCGCATCGAGGGCGAAATCCAATCCGACGGCAACCTGACCGTGGGCGAAAACGCCCGCCTGAAGGCCGAGATCAAGACCAACACCGTGGTGGTGTATGGCAAGGTCCACGGCAACATCACCGCCACCGACCGCGTGGAGCTGAAGGCGACCGCCGAAGTGGTGGGTGACATCAAGGCCAAGACCCTTTCGATCGAGCCGGGTGCGATCTTCGTCGGCAAGTCCGCCGTTGGCACTCCTTCGACCCCGGCGGGTGCTCCTGCCAAGCCAGCGGGTGGCCAAGCCGCCGCTGCTCCGGCTCCGGCTGCCAAGCCGACCGACACCAAGCAGGGCACGCTTTCCGGCGTGGATTCCTGATCGGTCCGATCGCATCGCGATTTTTCGAAGCCCGCCCGGTTCACGCCGCGGCGGGCTTTTTGGTTCCCGGACTTCCGCATTGAGCCCGCGGGAAGGCGCGTCCATGTTCCCGCCATGCCTGCCGCAGCGCTCGATCTGAAGGAAGCGATCCTCGCCCTGAAAAAGGAACGTAATGCCGTCATCCTCGCTCACAATTATCAGACCGGCGATATCCAGGACATTGCTGACTACGTGGGTGACTCGCTCGGTCTGGCCTACCACGCGAAGGAGACGGATGCCGATGTGATTGCCTTCTGCGGGGTCCACTTCATGGCGGAGACGGCGAAGATCGTGAATCCTACTAAGGTCGTCGTACTTCCCGACAAGGATGCAGGCTGCTCGCTGGAGCAAAGCTGCCCGGGTCCGGAGCTCGAAGCCTTCCTCAAGGCGAATGCGGAGAAGAACTACTACGTGATCGCCTACATCAACTGCTCGGCGCACGTGAAGGCGCTGTGCGACGTGATCTGCACCTCCGGCAATGCGGTGAAGATCGTGAACAAGGCCCCGCAGGACCGGCCCATCCTCTTCGTGCCGGATGCGAATCTCGGCGCGTGGGTGATGGAGCAGACCGGCCGCAAGATGGACCTGTGGCAGGGCTCTTGCTATGTGCACGTGGAGTTCACGCGCGATTCGATCAACCGGATCAAGGCGGAGTATCCCGATGCGCTGGTGGTGGCTCACCCGGAGTGCACGCAAGCGGTGCGGCTGCTAGCCGATGAAGTCTGCTCGACGGAGAAGATGATCACCTTCTGCCGGAATGCGCCGGTGAAGGACATCATCGTGGTGACGGAGAGCGGCATGCTTCATCGCCTGCGCCGCGAGTGCCCGGACAAGAACCTGATCGCCGGGCCGACCGATCGCTGTGCTTGCGCGGATTGCCGCTACATGAAGATGAACACGCTTCAGAAGCTGCACGATTGCCTGGCCAATCTCAGCCCGCAGGTTGAGCTGCCGGAAGATATCCGGAAGCGCGCGGAGGCTCCGCTACTGCGAATGCTCGAGCAATCGCGCTGAGCAATTCTTGGGCGCTTTGCACCAGCGGCACGCCTTCCAGGCGTCGCAGCAGGGGAATGCTGAGCAGCAGCGCGATCGATGCCAGGCCGGCGCAGCCGAGGACCATGCGCATGCCGTGGGGCACGTCGACGGGCACGGATTCGATCGGAGTGGCGTAGACAAGCATGCGGGAGCCGGAGTTGGCACGGTGGCGCTCGTAGGACTCGATCACCGCCAGGAGCGTCCGCTGCGCCTCCAGCGGATCGTGTCCGCGTGCGGCGACTTGAATCATGTCCTGGCCGATCTCGCGCCTGAGGGTCAGGTGAGACCTCAGGAGCAGCTTCGCCATCGGATCCGGCGAGTGTCCGGCGGACAGTGCCGCAGCGGCTTCATCGATGATGGCGGCAGCACCGGCGTTCCCTAGGGTATCCATCGTCGCCGCGGGAAGCCGCAGGATGGCCTCGGACTGATAGACGGGTGGAGCCACCTGAATGATGGCGGTGCCAACCAGCCACATCGCGAGGGGAGCGAGTCCCACGGCGAGAATGATGCCGAGCGCTTTCCGGAAGTCAGGGGATCCACCCTTTTCGCGTTGTCCGCCCTTTGTGATCTTGCCGATCCAGCCCTCAGTGCGAATTTCCGAAATCATTCGAAAAATATGACCCGCTCAGGGTGGTGAAGTTCAAAAATCGTTGAAAATAAAGGTTTTACAAAGTTGATGATTAACTTTTCCTAATGAATTTTGGACGAGCACTTGAAGTGGTGTCGGAGAGGTCGAAAAATTCTCCGCGCAAAAGTGAATCGCGCCGCCGATTTCCTTGACAGAAGGCTCTGTCTCCGGCTTCTTTCCGGCCCGCGCGCGCCGAAAGGCGCACACGAAACAAAGCACCCATAGCTCAATTGGATAGAGCGTCTGACTACGGATCAGAAGGTTAGGAGTTCGAGTCTCTTTGGGTGTGCCACTTTCAAAGCCCTGTAACCGAAAAGGTTGCAGGGCTTTTTCGTGGTTATTGCACTCAAGGGTGCGAGGAGGCGGATGCGCCGGAATGCGGGGTTCTTTGCCGGCTTTATCGCGCGGTTTCCGAGCTTACCTGGGGACGAGCTTCACCAGCACGACGCCGTGGGAGGCCACCTTGGCTTCGAATTTGGCGGTGAAGGTTCCCAGATCCTGTTGTCGCCAGAGATCGCGTGCGGTCATTTGCTGGTCCTTCCCGAGCTTGAGGTCTTCCCAGCGGGCGGTGATGACGGCTTCGGTTGGGCTGAGGTTGAAGAGGCCGACTGCGATTGAGCCGTCTTCGAGGGGTTTGGCGTAGACGGCCAAATCGCCCTCGCCATTGACGCGAGTGGCGGATTTGCCGAGGGCGTCCTGATCGATCGCGAGCACCTCGTCATTGGTGAGGAGGCTGCAGGTGAAATCGTCGAGTTGTGCGAGGTCGCAGCCGATCAGCAAGGGGGCGGATAGCAGGCACCAGAGCGAGACGTGCGTGTATTGCTCATCGGGCGTTAGGCGGGTCGGGTGCATGGCTTCATCGATGCCGACCATGCCGAGGATCATCATGTCGGGATCATTCCAGTGGCCTGGTCCGCCATGTGGGGCCCACTTGTCCTGGGAGAAGCCGATGTCTTTCAGACGCTGCCAATTGTCGCGGATGTCGCCGGTGGTGCGCCATAGATTCGAGAGCCGCTGGTAGTCGTTGGCGAACTTGTGGTCGGCGCCGTTCGAGAGGCTGTAGATGATGTCGCGGTCGGTCTTTCGCAGGGCCTTGGTCATTTCCTCCACGTGGGGGACGTCGAGGGGATGCCAGTCGTATTTGAGATAGTCGACGCCCCATTCGGACCATTGGGAGACATCGTTAGTGACGAAGGGAAACTCGCCGAATTTCCGGATGCTGAGTTTCTTCGGTCGTGGGGCTTCGTGCTCGGTGCTGATGCGGTAGAACTCATTGTGATCGCCAGCTTCGATCCAATCACAGGTGCCATTCTTGTTAGGCGAGGATGAACCGATGAAGCCGGCGTAGGTGCCCTGCCATGGCGACGAGTAGATGCCGAACTTGAGGCCCATGGCGTGGAGCTCCCGACCGAGTCCGGCCATGTCCGGGAACTTGTAGTTAGGTTGGATGGCGTTGAGTTTGCCGCCGCGCTTTCCCTGCCAGCCGTCGTCGATATTCACGTAGGTCCAGCCGTGGGCTTGGAGGCCTCTATCCACGATGGCCTTGGCCGAGCCGAGGACTTTTTCCTGGCTGACGGAAGCGCCCCAGCAGTTCCAGCTGCTCCAGCCCATGGGCGGGGTCAGGGCGAGCTGGCTGCCGACGACGATCTTGAAGGTCTTTTTGGAGGAACCCAGGGTGTTCCTCGCGGCGAGGGTGATAGTGTGGGTGCCTTCTTCCTTCAGGACGCCGGTGATCCTGCCGGTGCGTGGGTCCAGTTGGAGGCCGGGTGGTAGTCCGGATGCCGCGTAGTCGAGGGGTGCTTTTCCGGACGCCGGGATGGTGTATAGAAAGGGTGAACCGGGACGGACGCCGAAGGTGTCGGGGCCATTGATGCGTGGCGTTTCGGGAGCGGGCGGGGTCAGGATCAGAGAGCGATCGATTTCAGCGGCGCGGAGGGTGCTCGTGTGGGCGAGCAGCATCGAACCCAGGGCGACGATTGCGATGGCGGAGAGGCGAGGAAGGGTCATCCGGGATTTGGTGATCGTGGGTTGAAGGACTATTCAGTCGCGGTGGCGGATCCTGACAAAATGCATCTGGCATGGGCGCGGCTTGCCGTCAGATTTCCGGTGCTGGCGGGAATTGTCCGAAACGGTCGAAAGGCTGGTTTCCTCGCCCTCGTTGAGAAGGAGCCGGTTGCTGATTAACCATGAGAATTTCGAGTTCATTTCCGAGGGTCGCGACGCTGGTCGGCGCGGTCGTCGTTGCGACCTTGTCTCCAGTTGTCAGTTCCGAGGGGGCTTTGTGGTCATTGGTGCCGGTAACCCGCCCGGCGGTTCCGGAAGGTGACGCGGCGATGGTGAATCCGATCGACCGTTTTCTGGAAGCGGAGCGTGCGGCCAAGGGGCTCGCGGCGGTGGGGCCGGCGGACAAGCTGACGCTGCTGCGCCGCGTGCATCTGGATCTGACCGGGCTGCCACCATCGCCTGCGGAGCAGGAGGCCTTTCTGGCGGATGCTTCTCCGGATGCTTATGAAAAGGTGGTGGACCGGCTGCTGGCCAGCGAGCAGCACGCGGTGCGGTACGCGCGGCACTGGCTGGATGTGCTGCGGTATGCGGATACGGACGAGAAGATGGGACCGGGGACGGGGATCTATCTTTGGCGCGACTGGGTGATCAACGCGCTGGGCGAGGATCTTCCCTACGACCAATTCGTGCAGCTTCAGCTGACGGGTCGTCGCGTCAACGAGAGGAGCCAGATGTCGCCGACGGGCTTCCGCTCGCGCAAGGAGCCGCGGCCGGGTGACATCTTCGCGCTGGGATTCCTGGCGCGGGGTGTGGGGGCGGATCCGCAGGATCTGGCGATCAATGCGGTGGACACGGTTTCGAGTGCCTTCATGGGACTGACCATCGGCTGCGCGAAGTGCCATGATCACAAGTTCGATCCGGTCTCGCAGGTCGACTACTATTCGATGAAGGCGTTGTTCGATCCGCTCGTTGCCAAGAAGATCAATCTGGCGAGTGCCAGTGATTTAGTCGCGGCGGGGAAGGTGATGGAGGAGACGCAGAGGAAGCGTGCGCCCTTCGAGAAGGAGCTGGGTGCTTTCCTCGATCCGTATAAGACGAAGCTGCGCGAGGAACGGATCCAGATGCTTCCGCCTGACGTGCAGGTGGTCATTCGCAAAAGCGAGAAGGAGCGGACCGTGGCGGAGCAGAAGATCGCCGATGATTATTTCCCGATCCTGCGGATCGATAACGACAAGATCGAGGAGGTGCTGCCGGGCGATGCGATCGGGACGTATCGCGATTTGAAGAGGAAGGTCGATGAGGCGGGGCGGGGGAATGCTGCGCCGGAGCTTCCAGCATTCAATTCGGTGGATGTGGATCGCGCCCGCGAGCAGGAAAAGAGCTACATCCTCACGAGCGGTGATCCGACGCGGCCCGAGCATCAAAACGAGGTGAAGGCGGGCTGGCCCTTTGCGAGCGGCGAGTATGATTTCCGTGACGGGCGGATCGAGGCGTTTGCGGATTGGCTGACAAGTCCTTCCAATCCGCTCTTCGCGCGCGTGGCGGTGAATCGCCTGTGGCAATGGCATTTCGGGCTGGGGCTGCAGAAGACGCCGAGCGACTTCGGGTTGCAATCCGATGGGCCATCGCATCCGGCATTGCTCGACTGGCTGGCTTCGGAATTCGTGAAGCAGGGCTACAGCATGAGGCAGATGAACCGGCTGATGGTGACTTCACAGGCGTACCGGATGAGTTCGGAAGTGCCATCGGAATCCATGGCGAGCCAGGAGATCGATCCGGGTGACACTTGGCTGTGGCACTTCAGGTTGCAGCGTCTGGAGGCGGAGCCGATTTGGGATTCGATTCACGCGGCGGCGGGCAGACTTGATTTGCAAGTCGGTGGCCGGTCCTTCGATCCGAACGGTGGCGGGCAGGGACGTAACAATGGTGGGGATGATGCCGCGAAGGCGAGTGGATCTCCCAAGCGTCGCGCTGCCTACATGATCCGCGGGTATTCGCCGAGCCGTGATGTGACGCCGGGTTTCCTGCAGTCCTTCGATGTGGATGACGGGCGTGTGCCTTGCCCGGTGCGAACGCAGACGGTCACTGCGCCGCAATCGCTCTTTCTCATGAACAGTCCGGAGATCGAAGCTGCGACCACGGGGCTTGCCGCGCGGTTGAAGGATGAGTCCGGTGGGGATATGAACCGGGCGATCGAGCTCGCGTATCGCTTGACCATCGCGCGTCCGCCGAGCTCAAGCGAAAGCGATCGTGCGGCGGCCTACCTTGAGAATAATCCGGAACGCCTGAAGCAGCTTTCGTGGCTCATCTTCAACCTCGATGAATTCACCTATGTCCGCTAATTCGGAGCTCTTTCCCTGCGGACGGATTTCGCGACGGAACTTCCTCTTTCAAGCGGGTGGAGGATTCCTTGGCACTGCGCTGGGCGGGCTGTGGGCGCAGGAGGGTGAGATCAAGGATGCGATACTGGGACCTCATTTCGAGCCGAAGGCGAAGTCGGTGATCTTCCTGTTCATGTGCGGGGGTGTCAGCCATATCGATACCTTCGACCCCAAGGGCAATGATCATGCGGGCAAGCTCATCGATGCCATCGGCTTCGGTGACAATCAGGCATCGATGATGCGTCCGGTGATTCCGTGCCTGCGGACGTTCACGCGTTATGGGAAGTCCGGGATTCCGGTCTCGGATTGGTTTCCGCATGTGGGCGGGGTGATCGATGATATCGCGGTGGTGCGTTCGATGTGGTGCCACGAGGGGAATCACTTTCCGGCGGTGATCGAAACGTGCACGGGGCATCGCGGGCGGGCATTCGAGCATCCGACGTTTGGGAGTTGGATTTCCTATGCGCTTGGTTCGGTGAACCGGAATCTGCCGACCTTTGTTAACATCGGCCGGCCATCGTCACCGGTGCAGCTTACGGGCGGCTACCTCGGCGCGTCGGTGGCGGCGACGCCTTTCCAACCGGGTGAGGTTCCGATCCCGAACCTGCATCCACCGAAGGGCAGCAGTGGTGCCGAACGGGAACGGCAGGCGCAGGTGCTGCATGAGATGAATCAGGAATTCCGCCAACGCTATGCGGTCAATTCGGACATCCAGGCCCGGGCGAAGGCATACGAGCTTGCGGCGAGCATGCAGATGTCGGCACCGGAGGCGGTGGATTTCTCGCGTGAGCCGGAGCACATCAAGACGCTGTATGGACTCGATCGCCCGGAGACGGCGGAGTTTGGAAAACAGCTTTTGCTGGCCCGTCGACTGGCGGAGCGGGGTGTGCGTTTCATCCAGATCTGCAACTCGGGCGGCGGCAATGGCGGGTGGGATGCGCATGGCGACATGAAGACCCATGAACCGCTGTGCCGGGCCACCGATCGGCCTATCGCGGGGCTGATCAAGGATCTGAAGCAGCGGGGGATGCTCGACGAAACGATGGTGGTGTGGACGAGTGAATTTGGCCGCACGCCATGGTCACAGAATACGACGGGACGTGATCATAATCCGAAGGGCTATACTTCCTGGCTCGCGGGTGGCGGGATCAAGGGAGGGATTGTTCACGGTGCGACGGATGAAGTCGGCTACAAGGCGGTGGAAAGTCCGCACTACTACAGCGACCTTCACGCCACCATTCTGCGGCAGCTCGGGATCGATCATACCAAGATGGAGATCCCGTCGCTCGGGACCGTCTCGCGTCTTGTGGAAAACGGGGGGCCGATTCAGGAGATCATTAGCTAGCCAAGGACCCAGAGGTTGGGTGTTCGAATCTCTTTGGGTATGCCACTTTCAAGGCCCTGTAACTGAAAAGGTTGCGGGGGCTTTCCTTCTGGCCGGGGAATGGGGCAAATCGAACGAGGCGGAAAGGTCGCGCCGGGGCCTAAGAATCTGCTTCAGCGCCGGGAAAAATGGTGAAGAATCAAGGCAACGAAAGGCGTGGATCGCCCTTCAATCGAACGTGAATCCGTCCATGGACCCTGACAATCATCCCCTGCTCCTCGCTCTTGTGCTCCGCATCGTGGCGTTCATTTGTGGCTTTGCCACGATCTTGCTGGTGCTTGGCGCGTTTGGCAGCACCGCCGAGATGGCCAAGGAGAACTTTTCCCATGCCTTCATGTGCGTGGCCTCATTGGTCGGTTTGCTGTGGATGGCTGCGGTGCTGGAGCTCTTGCACAAGATCGCGGGGAAGAAGAACCCGCCCGAGGATGAGTAATTCAGGGTTCCTCGATGCGGAATCTGAAGAGGCGGCGGGTGCCGCCGGGGTCACGTGGAAAGCTGCGGCTGACGCCGGGGACGGGAAGGCCGTCGTTGGCCGGGACGTTCCAAGTGTCCCAGCTTTGGAAGTCGGTGCTGGTCTCTAACCGCATGCTGCGGTCTTCCAGATTCGGGAAGGTCAGCGAGGTATTTCCGACGGTGAGTGCCGGGTGCCAGAGGCTGGTGCCGCTGTTAGGGTCGGTGTGGGTGAGGAATTCCTGATGGTTGGTGATGCCATCGGTGTCGGGGTCTGCGTTGGGATCACCGGCTGGTGATGTGATGTTGCCGAAGTGTTCCTGACGCCATTCGGTGTAGAACTGGCGAGTGGAGAGTGGGCCATCGATCCAGGATTGGAGGAGTTGGATGCCTTGTGGGTCGAGTTGGGAAGTGGCCAAGGGAGGCATGCGGGTGAAGCCATTGGCGGTAGCGATGCGGTTCCAGATGACGGATTGATCGTGATGGCCGGGGACGATGAGTTGGTAGGGTGAGGAAGCGATGGAGGTGGCTCCGTTGACGATGCCGGTGGACTCCAGGGAGAGATGCGCGCGGATGTCGAATTCACCGCCGCCGGTGCCGCCGCTCTGGTGGCAGTAGGAGCAGTTGACGGCGAGGTAGGAGCGGACCCTGGCTTCGAGGGTGTAGGCGGTTTCGTCGGGCCGGATGTGGTGGGGCAGGGTGTTTGGAGCCTGGGGCAGTGAGTTCAGGTAGCCGGCTTGTTGGAGGAGGGTGAGGAAGTTGCCGGTTGCGCTGGCCAGGGAACCGGGGCGATTGAGCTGGCGGGTATTCAGGCTGAGGAAATGGCCGCCTTGCGGGGTGTGGCAGGTATTGCACTGGGAGCGGCTGGGGATCTGCCATGTCTGGACCAGCGGAGTGCCGTGATCGGTGATGTTGAGGTCGAAGCTGACTCCTTCGTCTGGCGCGAGAGTCGCTTCGGTGCCGGCTTCATTCCAACGATAGCTGACGCCGTAGGTGCCATCGGTGGTGCGGACGAGGACGCGGGTTTCGATTCGTTTTTTCGTGGCGGGGTTGCCGCGTTCGAGCTCGAGGTCGAAATGCTTCACGAAGACCGCGCCTGTTGGAGATTGCCACGGGGCATCGGCGGCGTAGGCGAACTGGCCGATGGTGTCTTTGATTGCGAACCAGCGCTTCTTGACGGCATGGTCGGACCAGAAGGTGAGATTGGGTTCGTAAGGAACCACGCCGGGATTCGGTGACAGGTTTGTTAGATCGGCGAAGATGCCGGTGGCGCCGAGGGTTTGAGGGAAGGTTCCGGTGGCGGTGGTGGTGACCAGGCGGCGGACCACGCCGTCGCCGTGGTCCAGCATCAAGAGGCTAGAGTCGGACGGGTCCATAGCGAATGCCACGAGTCCGGACTCGCCGGCAATGCGTGCGACGACGGGCGGAGAGCCATCCGCATTCATCGACCAGATGTTTCCGGAAAGGAAGTCGGCGAAGAGGTATTTGCCCTGGAGTGCGGCGTAGCGATTGCCGCGATAGACGAGTCCGCCGATGATGGAGTTGCCTTGGAAGGGGCCGGTGCCGTGGCCGTATTCATACACGGGAGGAATGAGCGTGGCGGCGGCGGGAGGGGTGCCCTTGCGGGGGAGGGTTCCTTCGAAGAAGGCCCAGCCGTAGTTGCCGCCCTTGGTGACGCGATCGATTTCCTCCCGGTCGTTCAGGCCGACGTCGGCGAGCCAGAGGTTGTTGTTGAGGGGATCCCAGCTGAACTGCCATGGATTGCGGAAGCCGATGGCGTAGTATTCGGTGAACACGGCGGATGGAGTGACCGGGAGGCCATTGAAGCTGGTAGCTCCGATGAAGGGATTGTCCGCGGGGATCTCGTAGAGCGGATGTCCGCCATGGAGCACCACTGCGGGATGAGCGTTTGGCGGGAGGCTGCTGTCGTCACTGCCGGTGCCATCGGCAGGCGTGTAGTCCTCGGGCTCGAGGTCGACATCGAGGCGCATCAGGCCGGACCAGAAGCCCTTGTCGATGCGCTGGGAATTGTTGCTCGGATCGGGATGGCCATCGCCATCGCCGAAGCCGACGTAGAGGTAGCCATCCGGTCCGAAGTTGCACTCGACGATGCCGTGGATGCGCGGCTGGTTGCCGGAGTCGAGCTGGTAGAGTTGGTTGATGAGGATCTCTTCGGTGGCGAGGGAGATTGGCGCGTTGGTGGCGGGAGTGGCGGATTTGAAGCGGGAGAGGCGGATGTATTCGGAGCCTGCCTCCAGATGATTGTAGGCGACGAAGATGTAGCCGTTCGTCGCGAAGGACGGATGAAGGGCGAAGCCCTTGAGGCCCTCTTCGTTTCCGTCATCGAGGGTGATGGTGGAAAGATCGAGGTAAAGAAGCTTCTGTGGTGAACTCGCGGTGACGTCAGGGATGACGTAGATCTTCCCACCGCGTTCCGCGACGAAGAGCCGCTTTGTATCGCCCTGCGGGCTCTCCATGCTGCTCGGGTAGGTGAAGCTCACGCCGGGAAAGGCATCGACGACAGCGAAGTCCACCGCGGGTGGCGAGGCCGGCATCTGCAGCGTGGTATTCGGGAGACGGAGGGCGGTGCTGAAGGTGATGGTGACCGTGGCCGGAGCGGAGAAGGCTCCCAAGGTTCCCTTGACGCGATAGGTGAAGGAGTCGGTGGCGGGAGTGCCGGTGAGGTGCTTGTAGAGGATCCTTCCCTGCGAGTCGGGAACGGCGGTTCCGGAGGTGGGAGCTGTTAGAATTTCGACGGTGGAGGGCTGAACGGCCGGGTCGTCGTTTGCGAGCACGTCTAACAGCACGCTGGCGGAGTGATGCATGATGACCGCATCCGAAGCGACTGCCGGCGGCAGGGCGGAAAGCGGCATGCCGGGGTGTTCGTGAAGGAAGCCCACTTTTTCCGCCGACAGTGCTTCGTTGTAGACTTGGACGTCGTCGATGGTGCCGTCGAAGGGATCGGTGGGTGCGGCGCGACCGAGGCGGCCGATTTCGAAGTTGTTGAAGACCGGCAGATTCGTGGCGGTCATGGTCTGGGTGTTCGCGAGCGTGCCATCCACCCAAAGCTCCAGCTTGGCAGCGGAGACATTCACGGTCATGGCGAGGTGGTGCCATGCGCCATCGTTCACCGGTGGGACTGCGGGGGAACTGAAGATGCCGGTTTGTTGGGCCGCGGCGGCACCGACCGGACGATTGCGGGCGCTGGCGGAGCCGAGGAAGCCTGCCTGGCCTGCGGCGACGCCGAGGTCGGCGTAGACATTGGCGACGGTATTGTCCCCGGCGAAGACGGCGGTGGTGCGGTTGCCAGTGGTGTCGGTGGTCTTGACCCAAGCAGAGATCGTCAATGCGCCGCTGCCGGTGATGGCCGGGAAGAACGAGGCATTGCCCATGTCGACGATGCCGGCTTGGTTCGCGTTGTTGTTGAAGCGGTAGGCATTGCCGGCGATGCCGGCCACACCGGTGGTGACGGCGGATCCCACGGTGCCGGTGGTGGCACCGGCGACCTGATTGAGCGCGGTGGTGGTGCCTGCGGCCTCGTCGAACTTGTAATGGGCGACGAGGTCCGCACGAAGGTGGCCGCCCGATAACAGGGCGGCCACTAACAGGTGATGGGTGAAGCGCATCCGGCTCAAGGGTTCTCAAGGCGATAGAAGCCCCGTGCGCCTGTGGCCTGGGCGGCGGGCACTGTCGCGACACCCGCACCGGTGCCATCGGTGGTGGCGGTGACCGGTGGAGCCATCTCGGCGAAGCCACCGAGGGTGGTGGATTTCGTGACGCGGAAGGTGGCGTTTGGAGATCCGGAGAAGTGGATGACGTAGTCGCCGCCAATGAAGCCCATGGAGGTGATGGTGGTGGCGCCTGCACTCACGGGTGAGGTTCCCGCGGTTTCCTCGGCTTCATTGTTAAAGCCATCACCATCGGGATCACCGAGGCCGTTCTGTGCGGTGATGTTGCCGAAGAAGGTGATTTCCCATTGGTCATCGAGCCGGTCGTGATCTTCATCCGCCGAGATGCCGGGAGTATTATGAAGGGCGGCGATGCGGGCGGGGGAAAGGGCTTCGTTGTAGATCTGCACGTCATCGATGAGCCCGTCGAGCGCATCGGTGGGAGCCTTGCGGCCGAGACGTCCGATCTCGAAGTTGTTGAACACGGGAAACGCGGCCAAGGGGATGGCGGTGTTCTGGCCGGTGGGCACGCCGTCCACGTAGAGCTTGGTGCTGGTGGTGGCGAGATCGATGGTGAACGCGACGTGGTGCCAGACGTCATCGTTGACCAAGGCGGTGTTGGGAGCGGTGTTGCTGAAGATCTCGGCGATGTTGACGTTGCCATTCGGCCGGAGGCGTCCGCTGAGTGCGCCGACATTGCCGACCTGTCCGGCGATGCCCATGTCGACGTAGCTGTTGTCGAGGGTGCTGTTCGCGGCAGAGATGATGGTATTGCGGCCGCTTGAGGTGTCGGTCGACTTGACCCATGCGGTGTAGGTGAGTGCCTTCGCCGCGAGGATGTCCGTCAGGAAGGGCGCATTGCCCATGTCGACGATGTCGGCTTGGCCGGTCAGGTTGTGGAAGCGATAGGCATTGCCTGCGATGCCGGTCTGGCCGGTGGTGACTGCGGAGCCCACGGCTCCCGGGCTATTGCCCAAAGCGCTGACGGCGGTGGAAGCCGCGGCGGCTTCGTCGAACTTGTAGTGGGCGACGAGTCCCCTGGAGACGGTTGGGACGGAGACGGAATCCTTGGGATTGCTGCCGAAGGTGAACTCGGCCTTGTCGTTGAAGCCGTCGCCATCGGTGTCCAAGAGGTTGGGATTGGTGCCCGCGGTGACGCCGGCGACGTAGGCTGAGTCGGGGTTTTCCTGGCCATCCAGGAGGCCATCGTTGTCACTGTCAGGATTAAGCGGATCGGTGCCGGTGAAGGGCAGGGGATCCGGAGCAACGATGCCGGTCCAGGTGCCGGCGCGGTCTTCCTGGCGATCGGTGTAGCCGTCGTGATCGGTGTCGGCGTCCTTGGGATTGGTGCCGTTCAGGCCGGAGTTATACTCGCTCACGTTGTCGAGTCCATCGTGGTCAGGATCGCCGAAGGTGCCGTTGTCGCCCACGTCGCTCTTCGGATTGAGCGTGTTGGCGATTTCCCAGCCGTCCGGGAGGTTGTCGAAGTCCGTGTCTGGATTGTTCGGATCGGTGCCGGGGCCGGGGAGGTTTACCTCGATGCCGTCGCTGAGGCCGTCGTCATCGGAGTCCGCGTCGAGTGGATTGGTGAGGGGCGCGGTATGGAGTTCCGCGCCGTCGGTGCGACCATCGCCATCGGTGTCGGCGATGGTGGGATTGGTGCCGGCGGCGAGCTCTTCGGCATTGGTGGCGCCGTCATTGTCGGGGCCGATATCAGTACCGGACTGGGCGGTGATGTCGCCGAAGTATTGGATTTCCCAGGCGTCGGTGAGGCCGTCGACGTCGGAGTCGGCATCGGTGTAGGCTTGGCCCGGGTGATTCTTGAGGTAGCCGATCTGTGCGGCGGTCAGGGCGTGATCGTAGACTTGCACGTCATCGACGAGGCCTTGGTAGGGATCGGTCGGGGCGCTGCGTCCGAGGCGGCCGATTTCGAAGTTGTTGAAGACCGGCAGGGCGAGGGTGGTCAGGGTCTGGGTATTGGCGAGGACTCCGTCCACCCAGAGCTCCATCTTGGACGCGGACAGGTCCACGGTCATGACGAGATGGTGCCAGGCATTGTCATTCACGGCCGGCACGGCTGGTGAACTGAAGATGCCGGTGGACTGCGCACCGCCGGAGCCGACGGGACGGTTGCGGGCGCTGACGGAGCCGAGGAAGCCGACCTGACCTGCGGCGACTCCGAGGTCGGCATAGACCGCGGTGGCGGTGTTATCGCCGGCGAAGACGACGGTGTTGCGATTGCCGGTGGTGTCGTTGGTCTTCACCCAAGCGGTGAAGGAGAGCTTGCCGCTGGTGGTGAGAGCTGGGAAGAAGGACGCATTCGCCATATCCACGATGTCCGCCTGATTCGAGGTGGCACCGCCGAAGCTGTAGGCATTTCCCGCGATGCCGGCGACGCCAGTGGTCACTAGGGAGCCTACCGCGCCGGTGGAGCTGCCCGGTACTGCATTGGCAGCGGTGGTCGCGGCGGCGGGTTCGTCGAACTTGTAGTGGGCGACCAAGGTGGCGTGGCCGGGAGTGGCCAGGCCGCAAATGCCGGTGGCAAGCGGTAGGAGGTAGCGTTTCATGGGTTTTGGGTTTTTACCGGAGGGAACGGGTTGAGGTCCGTCCGCAGACGAACGCATCCCTCCAGTATCAAGGGACGACGTCTCGCCCCCGAACCCGACGCACTTTTTTCGCGCGCATGAAAAAGGCTGCGGTTCGCAGCCTCAGCCGCCCTTTTCCGTCGCCATCTTTTCCGCTTCCCGGAGGAGCATCAGGACGGCCCATTGGTTGTACCAGAGGGTCCCGTCGGCGTTGTAGAGTTGCAACGGTGGCTTGGTCCACTGGTCGACCTCCTTGCGCAGGTCCTTCAAGGCGGACGGGATGGCTGCGGCGCGGCCCTGCTGCATGTCCACCATCGCGAGGACCAGCTGATTGGAGACTTTCCGATGGGCGCTGTCGTTTTCGCTCTTGGCACCGATATCGAGGCTGCGCTGTGCCCATTCGGCGGCGTCATCCAGGCGGCCTTGCCGGTAGGCGATCATGGCGAGCGAGAATTGCCGCCAGGCTACCATGTGAGGTCCCTTTCCGGTCAGGGGTTCATCGAGTGAATCCTCGAGAACTTTGATCAGCGGCTTCAGCCGTTCCAAGGTGGTGGGGTCGGCGGGTTTCATCAGCGTCGCCTTCACCACCTGCTCCGCTACGATCGGATTGGCCGAATTGGCAAAGCGCTTGATGGCGAGCATGCGCAACTCTTCAAATTGCCCGGGCTCGCCCCATTCGCAGACGGCGGTGAGGACGGAAAGGAGATCGAAGGAGATGTGCTCCGAGTCCGTCATGTCCACGCTGGTGAGGACGTGCCCGAGTGCGTTGAAGCGCTTGGCGGCGGTTTGCAGGTTCCCCTTGGTCAGGTTCCAGTTGGCCACCCGCATGAAGGTGGTGGCGGCTTCGAGCGAACGTGGCACGCGATCGACGGGCAGGCCTTCCAGGAGTTTATCCGCCTCCTTCTCGTCATTGTATTTCAGCCGCACGGCCGCTTGCGAAACGAGGTCTCCGGCTTCCGCTACCAGAAGCAGCCGGGCCTGCTCGTTGCGGGCATCGCGTTCGCGAAAGAAGAGCCACGTCGAAAGCGCGAGGCCGCCTAACAGGCCGAACAAGGCGATGCCGGCGGCGGCGAAGGTCACGCGGTTGCGACGGACCAGCTTGGTGAAGAGATACCGGCGGCTCGGCGGGCGGGCGAGGACCGGCTCTTCATTCAGGTAGCGCCGGACATCCATCGCGAGTCCATTGGCCGTTTCGTAGCGGCGATGGCGTTCGTTCTCGACGGCCTTCATGACGATCCAGTCGAGATCGCCCGCCAGAAGGGAGGGCAAGCGCTGGGGATCGACCCCGCGTTCACGGGCGATCGTTTCCATCTCATCGGCGGGGATGTCCCTGAGGCGGACGGATGGTGCGACGGTATCGCCTTCGCGGACGATGGCGCGGATTTCCTCGAGACCCCGGTCCTTGAAGTGATCGTGAGTCAAAGGCGGCCTGCCCGTGAGCAACTCGCGGAGCAGGGCGCCGAGGCTGTAGATGTCGGTGCGGGTATCAATGTCCACGCCGCCTTCCGCTTGCTCGGGACTCATGTAGGCGGGGGTGCCGATGAGCTGACCGGACAGGGTCATGGTGCCTTCCGCGTCGAGACTGCCAGCGGCGGCCTTGGCGATGCCGAAGTCGATCACCTTCGGCTCGGCGCGTCCTTCAAGCTCGCGGACGAGGACATTGGATGGCTTGATGTCGCGATGGATGACGCCCTTCTGATGGGCGTGCTGGATGGCCTCGCAAACGAGGGTGAACAAATCCAAGCGGGCGCGGATGCCGAGGTGCTTGCGATCGCAGAACGCGGTGATCCTCTCGCCGTCCACGAGCTCCATCACGAAGTAGGGGCGACCTGATGGAGTCGCGCCGCCATCAAGCACGCGGGCGATATTGGGATGGTCCATCAGCGCGAGGGCCTCGCGCTCGAGATTGAAGCGGGCGACGACGTTCTCGGTGTCCATGCCGAGGCGGACGATCTTGAGGGCGACCTTCCGCTTCACCGGTTCGCGCTGCTCCGCCAGATAGACGACGCCGCAGCCGCCGGCGCCGAGGCGATCGATCAGGTGATAGGGGCCGATGCAGGCGCCGAGGCCGGATTCTTCTTCGGCCGGAGAGTCCACCGTTTCCACCTCCGCCGGTTCAAGATCGAAGAAGTCTTCGGCATCCTGCTGGATCTCTAACATTTCCTCCAGCTGCCGGAGGCGGGCGGCATCGCCCTGGCAGGCGAACTTGAGGAAGGCGCGGCGCACGGCCGATTCGCGGAAGCTGGCCGCGGCGGTGAAGAGCATCTCGTTGATCGACGGGATCATCGCGCGGTCTCCTGGCGGATCATGTGATAGAGCCGGGTCTTCGCGTAGGCCCAGCGGCGCTCCACGGTGCGCTCGGTGACGCCATCCATGGTGGCGATCTCGTGGTTCGAAAGGCCGCCGAAGAACTTGAGCGAAATCACCCGCACGCACTCGGGCTCCTCCTTCTCCAGGCGGGTCATCATCTCATCGACCAGCAGGACCCGCTCATCGAGCGTGGCGGCGGGGACGTCGAGGCCGTGGACCTCGATATCCAGCAGCTCCATGTTTTCGCCGCGCTTCAGCCGTGCCTTGGCGCGGGCGCGGTCGACGAGGATGTGGCGCATTGCCTGGGCGGCGGCGCGGAAGAAGTGGGCACGTCCTTCCCAAGGGCGGCTCTCGTCACCGGAGATCTTGAGCCAAGCCTCATGAACGAGGGCGGTGGCCTGCAGGGTTTCGCCGGCCGGGATGGTGGACATCCGTCTCTGGGCGAGGCTCCGGAGTTCATCGTAGACGAGCGGCAGGAGCTCGGCGGAAATGAGGGTGCTGTTGCCGCTCGCCGATTGAAGAATCCGGGTCAGTTCTTCCACACCGATAAAATTAATCCGCAGGTTCGAAATTTGTCGATGCGGGAGGGCGCGGGTGCCGAGGCCCCTGTGGAACGGTCGGAGACTTGTCGCTGAAGAGGTTCGGGGGCGAAGAGTGCCGCAGGGGAGGGCGGGAGAGGCGGATTCGGGCCGAGCCTTGATGTTTGACCATCCCGGAATTTTTAGATATTTAAAGGGGGCAATGACGGCCCAGCAGCAACAGTGGTTCTTTTCAGCCGGTGGCGAACGATACGGCCCGGTGGGTTTCGACTACCTTCTCGAGCTGGCCAAGTCGGGGCGTCTGGACCCGCGGAATGACATGGTCTGGACCACCACGCTGAGCGATTGGGAGCCGGCGGGCGAGGTTGAGGGCTTGTTCGAGCGCCGGGCGGTCAAGGAAGGCGGATCGATGGATGCCTCCGGAGATTTTGCGAGCACGGGCACCTTCGAATCCAAGCCGATCCCCAAGGCTCACTTTCCGGGCACGGGCCGGATGGGCTACCTGATGGGCACACTGGTGGTGCCGGTGATTCTGATCGTGGCCTGGCAGTTTGCCCTGCCTTTCCTCCAGCCGCATGTGCCGGGGAATCTCCAGAAGTACCTGCCGCCGGTGATTTTCCCGCTGGCCGGGCTGCTGTCGCTGGCAACGGTGGTGAAGCGCTTCCGCAACGTGGGAATGAGCGGCTTGTGGTTCTTCGGCCTGCTGGTGCCGGTGCTGAATATCTGGCTGGGATACCGCCTGCTGGCGTGCCCGGCGGGCTACTCGGTGGGCCGGAAGCTGGACACCGCCGGGAAGCTGGTGGCCGTTCTCTACTGGGGTACGCTGATCGCCGGCATTGGCCTTTCGGTTGCTGCCGGCGTGGGTGCCTTCGGTGAATTGAAGGAGTCGGGAATGCTGCAGGAGATCACCACGCAGTTCAACGACCTGCGGAAGTCCGCCCTGCCCGAGCGCTGATCCGGGTCACTCTCCTTTCAGCTGGGGAGCGACCGTTCCTGCCGGTGCGGATTGCGGCGTGGCCGTTGCTGCCGGTGCGGGCTGCGGAGCGACAGCGCCTGTCGGTGCGGTTTGTGGCGATGCCTCGCGAATCCAAGCGGTCATCTGCTGATCGGTTGGCAGCTCGTCTTTCTCAAGTGCCTCGGCAAACTTCTCGAAGGGAGCTGACGGGATCTTGTTGCCGGTCGGTGTCTTGGTCGCTTCGACCGCTTGCTTGGCGGTTGCCTTGGCGGCTTCCTTGTCGCCGAGCGACCATTGGACCTTGGCCAGGATGTGGTACTGCACGGGGTGGCCGCCCTTTTCAAGCTGCTTGGCCAAGGTGGTAGCCACGGCCTTGCGGAAGCTTTCCGGGACATCCGGCGTCTGGGTGATTTTCTGGGCGGTGGAGGTGACGACCGAGGCCGCGATCGGCTCGCTGGACAACTTGGCGAGAGAGGACTCGGCGGAGGTCCAGTCGCCCTTCCCCATGAAGAGGTCGAGCTCAAGAAGGGGCAGCGTGCGGCTTTCGGGATCGAGCTTCTTCAGGTCAGCGAAGGCAGCATCCATGGCGGGGACGTCCTTCGCCATGGTGGCCGTCCGGAATGCATGGAGAGCCTTGCTGGCTTCCACCTGCTTGCGTTGGCCTTCCTTGACTCCCTCGAGCGCCTTCGCTTCCGCGTCGCCGCCGGCGAGCAGGCCCTCAATGAGGGACTCGGTGATTCCCATCGGGTGGGTGGTGAGGACCACCTTGCCATCCTTCACCACGAAGGCGTGCGGGATGCCGGTGACGCCGGCGGGATTGAGCCATTCGGTCTCGAAGGCACCGCCCTTGCCGGTGTAGGCGACCGGGTAGGACATGCCGTCGCCCTTGTTCTTCACGAACTCTTCGACCTTGTCCTTGCCGTCTTCCCAGACGTTCACGCCGATGACGCGCAGGCCTTTTTCCTGATACTTGTCGTAAAGCTCGTCGACGTGCGGGATGGCGGCGATGCAGGGGCCGCACCAGGTGGCCCAGCACTCGAGGACGTAGACCTTGCCCGGCTCCCAGGCGGTGGGGGCGGAACCCTTGATCCACTCGAGTTTCCCGAGGGTGTCAGGGGTGACCGCGTCGCCTTGCTTCTGGGCGAAGGCAGGCAGGGCGGCGGCGAGGAAGAGGGAGGCGTAGGCAGTTTTCACGGGATTTCAACGACGCCCGGAGGCGGTTTTGCTTATTGTTGATGAAGAAAGGACTTCCGGCACAGCTCGGCATATTTGCCGCCGCGTGACCACAATTCGTCGTGGGTTCCTTCTTCAATCACGCGGCCTTTTTCAAGGACGTAGATCTTGTCGGCATTGCGAATGGTGGAAAGGCGGTGGGCGATGACGAAGGCGGTGCGGTTCTCCATGAGGCGGTCGAGCGCGTCCTGGATCTGGCGCTCGGTTTCACTGTCGACCGAGGCGGTGGCCTCGTCCAGTAGCAGGATGGGGGCGTTTTTCAGGAGCGCGCGGGCGATGGAGAGGCGCTGCTTTTCCCCGCCGGAGAGCTTCACGCCGCGCTCGCCGACATTGGTATCGAGCTGCTGGGGGAGGTCTTTCACGAAGGCTTCGGCATGGGCGGCATTGAGGGCGGACCACATTTCGGCGTCGGTGGCATTGCGTTTCGCGAGGGCGAGGTTCTCGCGGACGGTGCCATTGAAGAGGAAAGGCTCCTGGGTCACGTAGCCGAGGCGGTCGCGCAGGGAGGCCTTCGAGAGGGTGGCGATGTCGATGCCGTCGATCGTGACCGAGCCGCTGTCGCGCTCGTAGAAGCGGGTGAGGATGGAGAGCACGGTGGATTTGCCGGCGCCGGTCGAGCCGACCAGTGCGATGGTTTGGCCGGGACGGGCCTCCAGATCGACCTCGTGCAGGGTGGGCTGGTCCCCGTAGGCGAAGGAGACGTTTTCGAAGCGGACGTGGGCCTGGATTTTCTCCGGGAGGGTGGCGCCGCCGGAGGCATTTGGCTCGTCCTCGGAATCGACGATCTCGAAGACCCGGTCGGCTGCGGCGCGGCCGGAGAGGATCATCTGGTTCAGGCCATTGAGGCGGTCGATCGGTTCGTAGAAGAGCGAGAGGGAGAGGAAAAAGGCGGTGAGATCGCCGATTTTCAGCGAGCCTTCCATGACTGCCCGGCCACCGAGGGCCAGCACGAAGACGTAGCCGGTCATGCGGACGAAGGACATGGTGGGCGAATAGATGGCCCACCATTTCATCATCCGGAGCGTGGCCTGGCGGAGGGCCTCCGAGTAGTGATTGAAGCGGCCGTGCTCGGCCTCCTCCGCGGCGTAGGCCTTGATCTGGCGGATGCCGGAGATGTTGTCGTGGAGGATGGCATTGAGGTCGGAGGAGGCGTCGCGCTGGTTCCGGTAGCGGTCGCGGCCCCTGGTTGAGAAAAACCACGCACCCACGGCGAGCAGGGGCACCGGCATGGTGGCCCAGAGGGCGACCTTGGCATTCAGGATGAAGAGGAAAATGCCGACGCCAATGACCTGCAGGACCGCCACCAGGCCCTGCTCGATGCCGTCGATGAGGACCCGCTCCATATTGGTCACGTCCTCGACCACCCGCGTCATGACGTCGCCGGTGCGGCGGGTGTCGAACCAGCGCAGGGGGAGCCGCTGGATTTTGGCGTAGAGGTCGGAGCGGATGTCGTAGATGACTTTTTGTTCGAAAGTGTTGTTAATAAAGATCCTCAGGGAATTCAGGCCGTCCTTGAGCAGGAAGCCGAGGAGGGCGAGGCCGATCCAGAAGGGGAATTCGCCGTGGCGCGCCGGGTTCGGGATGATGGTGTCGATGACGTGCCGGGTGGCATTCGGGAACACGAAGACGGCGAGGGTCATGCCGACGGCGCAGCAGAGCTGGGCAGTGGCGAGTCCGGGATAATGGCGGAGGTAGGAAAAGACGCGCAGGACGGAATTCATCGGCGGGCTGTTGGTGCGGTGTGCATCCTTTGTAAATCCACGTGACACAATCGCGAAATTTGGTGTTGCCGGGCCGGAGCACGCGTCCCTAGTTTGCGCCTTAGAACAAGACCCAACCAGTCACCGTCAAAACCCCATGGCCAACGTATTTGCCATTCTAACTGCCATTGTGCTCGCCGCAGCCGCTTTTATCGCTTCGAAAAACAAAACGAAGTACGAGGCCGAAATTGATGCACGCAAGACCGAGGAGAGCCGACTGCACAAGTCGGAGGCTCGCTTGGAGGACCTCTCGAAGCAGTACACTGCGACCGCTTCGGAGCACAAGTCGACCGATGAGACCAACGCGTCCCTGACCGAGACCGAAAGCGCGCAGAAGAAGAAGAACTCCGGCCTCGAGTCGGCGCTGGCTGAAAAGGAAGCCCAGGCTGAGTCGAACGCGAAGAAAATCGCCAGCATCGAGGAAGGCATGAAGGAGCTCGGTCCGATCGACGAGATGGTCGACAAGATCAAGACCACCAGCCAGGACCTCGCCAAGCTGAAGGATGACATCGACGCCAACCAGGCCAAGCTCGCGGACCTCACCGGCGAGAAGACCCGCACCGAGGGTGTGATCTCCTCCTACCGCGTGAAGGACAGCAACTACTCCAACAAGCGCTCCTTCTTCTCTTCCACCCGGATCAGCCAGATCTTCCCGGCTTACGGTTTCGTGACCCTGCCGATTGGCAACGCCGGTGGTGTGGTTTCCGGATCGCCGCTCAACGTCGTCCGCGACGGCGCGGTGGTCGCCAAGCTCCGCGTCAGTTCGGTGGAATCCGGTCGCGCCGCGGCTGAGATCGTGCCGGACTCGCTCGCCGAGGGAACGACCCTGATGGTGGGTGACCGCGTGGTCCCCGGCGCTGATGGCGAAAAGAAGTGAACTAAAGCCCCGGATATCCAGCACCAGATTTCCAAACCCGCATGAAAGCCATTTTCTACGTTCTCGCGCTCCTCGTCACCGGCGGGGCCGCCTTTTTCTCCTACTCGAGCTACAACAAGTTCGTTGACCAGCAGAACCAAAAGATCGCCACCATCGATCAAAACAAGAAGGTGACGGCCCAAGGCAACGACAAGGACGCCGAACTTCAAAAGGAATTGGCCGCCTTGGAAGAGGCGACCAAGAAGAAGGACGAACTCACCGCCTCCATCGAAACCCTCAAGGGCAAGGAGCGCACCACCATCGCCAACACGAAGAAGGCGGAAGCGACCCTGGACGAACAGAAGACCAAGTTCTCCCAGCTTGATGAAATCCGCAAGAAGGTGGACGAAATCCTCAAGGGCGTGGGTGTGTCCCTCGAAGATCTGCCCGGCGAAGTCGTGAAGATCGAGGAAGACAAGAAGGCCAAGACCAAGGCGCTCGCCGAAGTCCAAGCCCTGGTCGAAGCGGCCCAGAAGGCCGTGGAAGCCAACCAGGCCGAGATCGTCCGCGTCAACGAGCGTGATACCGCCCGCAATGCCCGCATTCGCCGTAACGCCATGGAGTCCGTGGTGACCGCAGTGAATGAGGAGTGGGGCTTCGTGATCATCGGCGCCGGCAGCAACACCGGCTTCACCCCGCAGACCAAACTGCTGGTGAAGCGTGATGGTCGCCTGATCGCCGAGGTTCAGCCGTCCGCCATCGAGCCTTCCCAGACGATCGCTGAGATCGACAAGGAGAGCGTGGCTCCCGGTGCCCGCATTCAGCCGGGTGACCGCGTGATTCTGGCCGCTCCGGCCACGAACTGATCTGACCGTCACGTCATCCTGACTTTCCCAGCCTCCGCGAGCTTGCAAGCCGCGGAGGCTTTTTTATGTTCCGGGCATGCGCCTGATCCTTGCCGCTGTCGCCGTCGCCTTGCTATCGCCGTCCTGCGTTGATAAAGAAGAAGAAACGGGCCACAAGCCGGTGCCACCGCCCTCCACCTCCAGCAAGATTCCGTGGAACAAGCCCCAGGCCGGGCAGGGGGGCGGAGCCTTTGGCGCGCTTCCGCAGCAGCCACGCCGCTAATCCCCGGGTGACCGCGAGTTTGCCATGCGCCTGATCTTTGCCGCTGCGGTTGCCGCCGTGCTCGCACCATCGTGTGTGAAGCAAGAACCGGTGCCGCCCACTTCCGGTTCCCGGAAGACCTCTTGGAGCCAGCCGCAGCCCGGGCAAGGTGCTGGTGTCTTGGGGGCGGTCCCGCAACAACCACGACGATGAAATTGAAGCTGACCGGTTTTCTGGTTCTCCTGCTTGGTTCAGCCTGCGGGTTGAGTTCCTGCTCGCTCTTTGGCGGGAAGGGGAAGCACGGCGCCCGGCATTCGAACACTACGATCCTGTCATCGGATTCTCCCGATCTCGGGGGAAGCGGGCCGGTTTTGCCCGGCCCGGTGCGATAGTGGGACCGCTAACCTGCGTGGCATGACTTTCCGCGTGCAATCCACGGCCTGCGGCCTTTCCCTGTCGGCGCGATGAGCATCGCTGACAAACAGCAGGAGGTCCTTGAGGAGCTGTCCTTTTTCCCGGACTGGCAGGAGCGGTATGAGTACGTCATCGGACTCGGCCGCAAGCTGCCGGCGATGGGGGAGGAGATGAAGACCGCCGATAAGCTGATCAAGGGCTGCCAGTCGCAGGTGTGGCTGGATGCCCGGATCTCGGACGGCAAGGTCCGCTATGTCGCGGACTCCGACTCGGTGATCACGAAGGGCATGATCGCACTCTTCGTGCGGGTGCTGGATGATGAGACGCCGGATGCGATTCTGTCTGCGGACCTTTCCTTCATCGACAAGACCGGGCTGAAGGAGCACCTGGCTCCGACCCGGGCGAATGCGCTCAATCTGATGGCCACGCAGATGAAGCAGCGCGCGCTGGAGTTCAGCGCGGCCTGACAAACCCTACGATCCCAGGAGCCAAGTAGGAAATCCGTGGCGATTTCCACGGCCATTTGACCTTGCCCCCGCAGGCCATGTGCAGGTCATGATGCGCGGGTATGGCTGGAGGGAGTTTGCTGACACTGCTGGATGATATCGCGTCGATCCTGGATGACGTCTCGGTGATGACCAAGACAGCGGCGTCGAAGACGGCGGGCGTGCTGGGGGATGACCTGGCTCTGAATGCGCAGCAGGTGAGCGGGGTGGTGGCGGAGCGCGAGTTGCCGGTGGTGTGGGCGGTGGCGAAGGGATCCTTCGTCAACAAGCTGATCCTGGTGCCGGCGGCGCTTGCGCTGAACAAGTTTGCGCCAGGGTCGGTGACGCCGCTGCTGATGCTCGGGGGCGCTTATCTCTGCTATGAGGGCGTCGAGAAGCTGGTGCATCAATTCGCTCATCGCGGGCAGAAAACGGAGGTGGAGGCCGAGAAGGAGATTTCCGAGTTGGAGGGCGGTGAGGTGGATGAGAAGGCGAAGATCAAAGGAGCGATCCGCACGGACTTCGTGCTGTCCGCGGAGATCATCGTCATCACGCTCGGCGTTGTGGCGCATGAAACCTTCGCCAAGCAGGCGCTGGTGCTCTCGGGAATCGCGGTGGTGATGACCGTCGGCGTGTATGGTCTGGTGGCGGGCATCGTGAAACTGGACGACCTCGGTCTTCATTTAAGCCGGAGAAAGTCATCGTCGGCTCAAGGAGTGGGACGCGCTATCTTGTGGGCCGCACCCTTCATGATGAAAGGGCTGTCGGTGGTTGGCACTGCGGCGATGTTCCTCGTGGGGGGACAGATCCTCGTCCACGGCATCGGTCCGGTGCATCACTGGATCGAGCATTTGGTCAGCTCCTGGGGTGGGCTTGGGAAATCACTGGCCGAGGGGCTTTTCAACGCCCTGTTCGGCATCGCCGTCGGTGCGGTGGTGCTGGCGATCCTGCATCCGCTGATGAAGCTGCGCGGGAAGAAAGCGCATTGAGTGGCGCGGCAAATGCCTCGCCGCGTTTGCTGAAAGCGGCTTTGATTCCTTTTTCTTTCGCATGATTGCTTCCTTGATCGATTTTCAATGGCTCGCTGATCCGCAGGCCTATGGCGCGCTTCTGACGCTTACGCTGCTGGAAATCGTGCTGGGCATCGACAACATCGTGTTCATCTCGATCCTGGTGGATCGCTTGCCTGCGGAGCGGAGGAAGTCCGGGCGCTTGATGGGCTTGGGCTTGGCGATGTTCGCGCGCTTGTTGCTGCTGCTTTCGATCACGTGGCTGATGGGGCTGAAGGAGCCGCTTTTCCATCTCAAGGTTCATCCCGTGCTGTGGGACATGATGCCTGATGCTGAGTTGCACCAGGGAGTTCTGGGAATTTCGTTGAAGGACATCATCCTGCTGCTGGGTGGATTTTTCCTGATCTACAAATCGACCAAGGAGATCCACCACAAGTTCGATGGGCAGGAGGATGAGCCGGGCAAGCCGAAGAAGTTGGTGAGCTTCGGGGCGGTGCTGATTCAGATCGCGGTGGTCGACATCATCTTCTCGCTGGATTCGGTGATCACGGCGGTGGGGATGGTGAATGATCCGACGCGGGTGTCGCTGATGATGGTGGCGGTGGTGATTTCGATCGCCGTGATGATGCTGGCTTCCGGAAAGATCAGCGATTTCGTGTCGGATCATCCGACGATCAAGATGCTGGCGCTTTCGTTCCTGATCCTGATCGGGACGGCGCTGATGGCGGAGGGACTGCACTTCCACATTCCGAAGGGGTATGTGTACTTCTCGATGGCGTTCTCGCTGGCGGTGGAGCTGCTGAACATCAAGCTGCGGTCGAAGGGGACGGTGGTACAGCAGATTGTGAAGGAGTGAAAGCCGGTGAGCTCCAACTGTTCCTCAACGCCTTTGGCGTAGGTCAATGGTTGGCATTTTACCCTGGGTAGCCTCCTGCGTCGGCAACCCAGGGCTTTGGAGCGTAGTCCCGTTGGGACAAGAGAAGGATCTCACGATGCGGCTTATGGCCGCTGAAGTGCGACGGTCATAGACGCGCCGCTACATGGGAGAGCGGCGGTATATGCGAAAGAAAAAGGCCGGCCTCGTGAGAGGCCGGCCTTTTTGTGGAAGACGTTTGTTACGCTCCCGGGAGCTCGATGAATCCTTCGAGCTTCCGGATACGGGTGGGGTGGCGCATCTTGCGGAGGGCCTTGGCCTCGATCTGGCGGATGCGCTCGCGGGTGACTTGGAACTGGCGGCCGACTTCCTCGAGGGTGCGGCTGTAGCCGTCCTTGAGGCCGAAGCGTTGTTCGAGGACCTCGCGCTCGCGCTCGGTTAGGGTGTCGAGGACGTCCTTGATCTTGTCCTTGAGCATCGAGAAGCCGGCTTCCTCCATCGGGTTGTCGGCGGTCTTGTCCTCGATGAAGTCACCGAAGGAGGTGTCATCGGAGTCGCCGACAGGGGCCTGCAGCGAGATGGGCTGCTGGGCCATCTTGAGCACGGCGCGGACACGCTCGACGGGAAGGTGGATTTCCTCGGCGATTTCCTCCGGGGAAGGTTCGCGGCCGTATTCCTGCACCAGCTGCTTCTGCACGCGCATCAGCTTGTTGATCGTCTCGATCATGTGCACCGGGATACGGATGGTGCGGGCCTGATCGGCGATCGAGCGGGTGATGGCCTGGCGGATCCACCAGGTGGCGTAGGTGGAGAACTTGTAGCCGCGGCGGTATTCGAATTTCTCGACCGCCTTCATGAGGCCCATGTTGCCTTCCTGGATGAGGTCGAGGAAGGAGAGGCCGCGGTTGGTGTACTTCTTCGCGATCGAGATCACGAGGCGGAGGTTGGCCTCGACCATCTCGGTCTTCGCCTTGAGCGCTTCCTTGAGCCAGTGGCGGAGGCGCTTGTTGGTTTCATCGAACTGCTCGACCTCGTGCCAGCAGCGCTGCTGGACTTCACGGAGCTTGGTGACGAATTCCTTGTCCTCGGGATCGGCTTGGACCTTGCGGCCGTACTTCCAGAACTTCTGCTGGTAGTCCTCGACCTGCTCGCAGAAGTCCTCGACGACCTTCTGCTTGAAGTAGAAGCGGGTGTAGAGGCGATGGAGGGTCTGGAGGTTCTTCTCGAACTGCTCTTCCAGCTTCTTCTTGCCGCGCGGGTTCTTGGCGGACATCTGGCGGAAGAGATCCTCGTTCTCCTCGTGGAGCTGCTTGAGCTGCTCGCACTGCTTGGGGAGGATCTTCATGTAGCGCTCGCGGCTCTCGATTTTCTTGTCGAGGATGACGCGGTCGAAGCGCTCCTTGCCCTTGAGCAGCTTGTCGGCGAGCTCGAGGTAGCACTCGGAAACGAAGCCGAAGAGGTGGAGCTGCTTGGCGACTTCGATCTCGGCGTCTTCGATGCGCTTGGAGATTTCAACTTCCTGCTCGCGGGTCAGCAGCGGGACCTGGCCCATCTGCTTGAGATACATGCGGACCGGGTCGTCGAGGATATCGAGCTTCTGGTCCTTGGCATCGTCGTCGATGTCATCGTCGGCGTCGCGCTTCTTGTCCTTGAAGCGGTCGACCTCGGAGGCGTCGATGATGTCGAACTCCATGTTGCGGAGTCGCTCCATGATCGCCTCAACGTCTGCCGGTTCGACGAGGTCGTTCGGCAGGATTTCGTTGATGTCGTCGTAGGTGAGGTACTCCTGCTCCTTGGCGAGCTTGATGAGTTCGCGGATCTTTTCCTGGATCTCAGGGGTGTCGATGCGCGGCTTGTCGCCATCGGCGCGGACCGGGGCATCGGCGGCAACGACCTTCTTGGCGTCTGCCTGCTTGGAGTCGCCCTTCTTGGCTTCGACTTTCTTCGCCTCGCCCTTCTTCTCGGCGACCGGAGCGACCTTCTTGGGCGCTTCAACGGCCTTCGGCTTCTCGGCGGCTTTCACCGGGGCCTTGGCAGGTGCCTTCTCGACCTTGGCGGGAGCGGCTGCCTTCGGTGCGGGCTTGGCTGGCTTGGCGGGAGCGGCCTTCGGAGCTGGCTTCTTGGCCACGGGCTTGGCTTCCGGCTTCTTGGCGGGCTTCGCGGGCGCGGCCGGCTTCTTGGTGGCTTTCGCCGGGGCAGGAGCTGGCTTTTTAGCGGGCGCGGGTTTCGCTTTGGACGTCGGCTTGGAGGCCTTCGATTTGGCAGCGGAAGCAGCTTTCTTGGTGGACATGGAAAGTAGGAAGGAAGGGTAATTCGGGACAAAAATCACCCATTATAGGCGCAACGGGCCTAGGTCCGAAGCGGGCGGGAATATTCGGGGCATCCCCGTACCCGTCAAGGATTGTTTTCGGGCCTTGAGGGTTAGTGAGTTTTACGCGGAAACGGCTTGAAGGGAGGCTTGGGTTTCGGGGCGAAACGGTCACTGAAAACGAAGCGCTGTCTTACACCTTTGAGCAGTTCGGCGACCAACTTTGTTTCGTTGAGAAGGCGGTTGATTTCGCCGGGTTGAAGGCCGGGTTGGTTCAGGCGCGCGTCGATCGCCGCGCCGCGTTGGTGCAGTGCTTTCGCTCCGATTTCGGCGAGAGCCTCTTCCGCGGCAGTCACGGCATTTTCGGGCGGGTCGTCGTGGAAGGTGGGGTCGGAGGTCAGGGCAAGCCGTTGCGGTTCGGAAAGGCTGGCGATGAAGGCATTCACCGAGACGTGCGAGGTGGGGTCGGGGCGTGCGGAGAGAATTTCTTCCAGAAGAGGCACACCTTCCAGGAACTCGGCGGCCTCGTGGATCGGCTCAAATTGCTCGGCGAGCCATTCCTGTGCCGCGCCCGAGTGAAGGGCCAAGCCGCAGAGATAGGAGACGGTGGAATCGATGGGCATGCCCTCGATCTTTTCCGGTTGCGGGGCTGCGTTGCGATCGATGGGCGGGGGCTTGTTCTTCGCCGCGCGGGCCGTGCGGAAGACGGCGTCACGGAGCTCGATCGTGCCAGCCTTCAGGCGGGTGCCGACGTGCTGGATCATGCCCTCGCGGATGACGGCATCCGGGATCAAGGAGAGCAAGGATGTGCATTCCTTGGCGAATTCCAGACGTTGCTGCGGGTCGGCGAGGAGGCCGGCGGCGGAGGCGCGGTCGATCTTGAAGTCGAAGAAGTCCACGGCGTTCCCCAGCACTTCGCGGAAGGCCTCGGCACCGTGCTTCTGCATGAAGGAATCCGGGTCTTCGCCTGCGGGCATGCGGACGACGCGGACGGGAAGGCCTTCTGCCGCGAGGACGCGAAAGGCCTTCTCGGTGGCCTCGATGCCGGCCTTGTCCGCGTCGAAGCAGAGGAGGGCCTTCTTGGCGTAGCGGCGCAGGAGCTTGGCGTGGTCTGGGGTGAAGGCGGTGCCGCCGGTGGCGATGACGTGGGTAATGCCCTGCTCGTGGCAGGAGATGGCATCGAGCTGACCCTCGCAGATGAGGACGGCTTGCTCGGTGAGAATGGATTTCCGAGCGCGGTCGAGGGCGAACAGGACCTTCGATTTCTTGAAGAGGGCGGTTTCCGGGGAGTTGATGTACTTGCCGCTGTTCGGGTCGTGGCGGAGCTGGCGGGCGGTGAAGGCGATGACGTCGCCGTGCTCATTCCGGATGGGGAACATGAGGCGGTCGCGGAAGCGGACGTAGATGCCGCCGCGATCCTTTTCCACGAAGATGCCGGCTTCGATCCACTCGCCGCGCTTGAAGTTCTGGGTGCGGGCCCAACTGAGGAAGGTCTCGGGGTTTTCGGGCATCCAGCCGACCTGCCAATTGACCGCCATGTCCTTGCCGAAGCCGCGGGACTTCAGGTAGTCGCGGGCGTGGGTCGCCTCGCGGGTGAAGAGCATTTCGTGGAGGTAGCGGGCGACCTCGCGGTGGAGGTCGAGAAGGCGTCCGCGTTGACGGCGGGCGCGGTCTTCCTTCGGATCGGGTGCTTCCTCGACGACGGCGATGCCGGCGCGGGCGCCGAGTTTCTTCACGGCGTCGGCGAAGGTGAGGTTCTCGTATTCGCGGACGAAGGTGATGGCGTCACCGCTCTTGCCGCAGCCGAAGCAGTGGAAGAACTGGCGGGCCTGATTGATGTTGAAGGACGGCGTTTTCTCGCTGTGGAAGGGGCAGAGCGCCTTGTAGGCGGGGCCGGTCCGCTTCACCTCGATATAGGATCCGATCACATCCACGATGTCCGTGGCGGCGAGGATCTGTTCGGTGGTTTCGCGGGAAATCTGCGACACGCGGGTGAGTAAAGCGTGCCCAGGGGAAATCAAAAGCGCGCATGCCTAACTTTTCGGATGCGGGGACAAAACCCCGGTGCAGGTTCGCTTTGATCGAAGGAATCCCTTCGGGGATCGAACTCAAAAACTGATATGAAAGTCGTCCGCAAGAACGCCAAGGGTGAAACCCGGCAATTGCTGTTGAAGGAATATTTCCTGAATGCCTACCTGATCGCGCTGCTGAAGCGGGTGGGGGAAGGCGCGGCGAAATTCTCCAAAACTCCTGAACTGGAGCCTGTCCGGGTCCGAGCCGGTCGTTGAGCGAGTGTGACGTTTGAAATGGGAGGTTGCCTTGCCGGAACGCATCGTTTAGCGTTCCGGTAATGGACGACCTCCAAGTAATGAGGTCCGCGCTGGGCTGGCTGGAACTGGGTTTACCGGAGGAGGCCTTGTCGGAACTCGCCTCGCTATCCGCGAGGGACCGGATGCGCCGCCACGCGCTGGAGCTGCGGCTGATCGCTGAGATGGAGTCTCACCGCTGGAATGCGGCAGCGGATACAGGGCGGCTGCTGTGTCTGAAGGAGCCGAAGGAGGCGCGTTTTTTCATCCATGCGGCGTATTGCCTGCATGAGACCGGGGATACGTTGGCGGCTCGGGATTGGCTGCTGCGGGGGCCGGCGACGCTGATCGAGGATCCGCTGTTTCATTACAACATCGCTTGTTACCTAGCGGTGTTAGGGGATCGGAAGCGGGCTGAGTCGCACTTGGAGCGGGCGTTCGAGATGGATGAGTCGCTACGGGAGTCGGCGCAGGAGGATACGGATCTGGCGGCGCTGCATAAGAAGTGACGGGATTTGTTGAGGTGGCTCTGGCCGTTGCCCGCATGAGGTGTCCCTTCAGGACACGGACGTGCTATGTGGCCGAACCCCGCACTTCGTGCGGGGCTTTTATGAGTGGTCCCGTTGGGACCTGGAGAAATTGCGCAAAAAAAGCCCGCACCTTGGGAGGAGCGGGCTTCTTGAGAATGGACGCTGATGCGGAGGCTTATTTGCCCCAGCGGGCGAGAAGGGTCGTCGCCATGTCGCTGGGGGTTTCGGCGACGGCGATGCCGCACTCGGCGAGGATGCGCTTCTTGGCCTGGGCGGTGTCTTCTTCGCCGCCAACGATGGCGCCGGCGTGGCCCATGCGGCGTCCTGGAGGTGCGGTGGCACCGGCGATGAAGCCGGCGATGGGCTTCTTGCAGTTTTCCTTGGCCCAGCGGGCGGCTTCAACTTCGGCGGTGCCGCCGATTTCGCCGATCAGGATGATGGCTTCGGTCTCGGGGTCGTTGTTGAACATTTCCAGCACGTCGAGGTGGCTGGTGCCATTGATCGGGTCGCCGCCGATGCCGACGAGCGTGCTCTGGCCGTAGCCGAGCTGGGTGAGCTGGAACACGGCCTCATAGGTGAGGGTGCCGGAGCGGGAGACGACGCCGACATTGCCGCGCTTGCAGATCTGGCTGGGGGTGATGCCGATGCGGCAGCCGCCGTGGGATTTCTCGCCGAGGCCGGGAGTGACGAGGCCGGGGCAATTCGGGCCGATGAGGCGGGACTTGGAGCCGCGCATGGCTTCCTTCACGCGCATCATGTCCATGACGGGGATGCCCTCGGTGATGCAGACGACGAGCTCCACGCCTGCGTCGACGGCTTCCAGGATGGCATCGGCCGCGAATGGCGGCGGGACGAAGATGGCGGAGGCGGTGGCGCCGGTTTCCGTCACGGCCTGCTCGACGGTGTCGAAGATCGGCACGACGTTCGCGAACTTCTGGCCAGCCTTGCCGGGCGTGACGCCGGCGACGAGCTTGGTGCCGTAGTCGAGGGACAACTGCGCGTGGCGTGCGCCGAAGCTGCCGGTGATGCCCTGCACGAGGAGCTTGGTATTTTCGTCAACGAGGATGGCCATGGGGAAAGTTTGCTAGGTGTCAGTATTCAGTTTTCAGCAGGAGCACTCAGCCGTGGCCGGGCTTGCGCTTGTGAATGATGAGCGGGCTGCCGTCGGGATCTGCGATCATGAGCATATGGCAGACCGGAGTTTCGATGGGGCCCATATTGATGGTGACACCCGCGGCTTTGACCCGTGCTACGGCGGCGTCGAAGTCATCGACTTCCAACCCGACGGTGCAGCCCGCAGGGCTGGGGGCCCAGCCGGGAGTCTTGCCGAGGCTGAGCGTGCCCGCGCCGATGTCGAACTCGACCCAGTGGCCGCTGCCGTCCTCCATCTGGTGATCCATCGTCTTGGTCAGTCCGAGGATGCCTTCATAGAAGGCGATGGACCGCGCCATGTCAGTGACCGGGTAGCAGGAGAATGCGATTTCGGTGACTTTCATGGCAGCGTCAGTGCGAGCACGAGCCCGAGCACTCGGGGTGGTTCGGCTTCTTCTGGTGAAGGGCCACGGTATTGCCGCTGGGATCGGCGATCAGGGCCATGCGGCAGACGGGGAAGTCTTGCGCGGGCAGGATGATCTTCACGCCTGCGGCGGCGAGCTTCTCGAGAGCGATATCGAGGTCCTCGAGTTCGAAGGCCAGACCACCGCCGCCCGCATTGGGCTGCCATTGGTCATTGGCCTGGGCGATGGCGAGGGTATGGCCGCCGGGGATCTCGAATTCGACCCAGCCGGCCTTGCCTTCATGTTCGAAGACCATGCCTTCCTTGAGGCCGATGATGTCGCGGTAGAATTTGCGCGTCTCCTCGATGTCGAGGGCTGGATATCCCGTGAAACCTGCTTCTTTAATGCCGATTTTGTTCATGGCGGGATACCGGTAAGCGCGTCAGGCGACGGCTGCCACGATCTTTTGGGCACCGTCCGCCATGGTGCTGGCGGAGACGATGTTCAGGCCGCTGGCGTCGAGGGTGGCCTTGCCAGCGTCGACGTTGTTGCCTTCGAGGCGGACGACGAGCGGGATGGGCAGGCCGGTTTCCTTGGCTGCGGCGATCACGCCTTCGGCGATGACGTTGCAGTCCATGATGCCGCCGAAGATATTGATGAGGATGCCCTTCACCTGCGGGTCGCCGAGGATGATCTTGAAGGCCGCGGTGACCTGCTCCTTGGAAGCGCCACCACCCACGTCGAGGAAGTTGGCCGGTTCGCCACCGTAGTGCTTGATGATGTCCATGGTGGCCATCGCGAGGCCGGCACCATTGACGAGGCAGGCGATGTTGCCATCGAGGCCGATGTAGTTGAGATCGTATTCGGAAGCGGCGACTTCGCGGGGGTCTTCCTCTTCCTTGTCTCGCATGGCGACGATCTCCGGGTGGCGGAAGAGCGCATTGTCATCGAAGCCGAACTTGGCATCGAGCGCGAGCACGCGGCCATCGGGAGTGGTGACGAGCGGATTGATCTCAAGCATCGAGCAATCGAGCGAGACGAAGAGCTTGTAGAGGTTCGAGAGCAGCTTGCCGAATTGCTTGCCGAGGTCGCCGGAGAGGCCCAGGGCGGCGGAGAGCTTGCGGATCTCGTAGCCCTGGAGGCCGAGAAGAGGGTGGACGAACTGACGGATGATCTTTTCCGGCGTGTTGTGCGCGACGTCCTCGATGCTCATGCCGCCTTCGGTGGAGGCGACGATGACCGGGCGACAGGTGGCGCGGTCCATGAGGATGGCGAGGTAGTATTCGTGGGTGATGTCGACGGCCTCGGCGACCATCACCTTGCGGACCAGCTTGCCGGCTTCGCCGGTCTGCACGGTCACGAGGGTTTCATTGATCATCTTGCCGGCAAGCTCGGCGGCTTGCTCGGGCGATTCGATGAGGTGGACACCGCCTTGGAAGCCATTCTTGAAGTGGCCCTTGCCACGGCCACCGGCGTGCACCTGGGCCTTGATGACGAGCTTGGCACCGGCGAATTCCTTCGCGGCGGCGGCGGCTTCTTCGGGGGTGGAAGCGACCTTGCCTTGCGGGCTTGGCACTTGGAAGCGGTCGAAAAGCTCCTTCGCCTGGTATTCGTGGATGTTCATGGGGCCGTCGGAAAATCGCGGCGACGCTAAGGGACGAGCGGGGAGGGTCAAGGAAAAGGCCGGAGGTGGGGGAAATGGTGCGGGAAGGGCATGGGAAGCGGCAATTTCGGACAAGGAATCCGGGGGAATCCGGGGTGGAAACGTGCTGGTATGAGGGTGGCGAATTGGATGGTGAAGAGCGGTTCATCGACGGGGCGGGATTGACCGGGAAACTCCAACAGGCAGGCTGCGGCGGTGCGTCTGAAATTGATCATCGCCTATGATGGCCGCGATATCGAGGGGTGGCAGTCCCAGGCCGGTGGGAACACCGTGCAGGATTTGATTGAGAAGGCCCTCGCGGAGACGGCGAAGCAGCCGGTGCGTTTGCATGGTTCGGGGCGGACGGATGCGGGGGTGCATGCGCTGGCGCAGGTGGCGCATTTCGATGCGCCGGATGACCTGACGATGAATCCCTTCAACTGGGTGCCGGCGCTGAACACGAAGTTGCCGGGGTCGATCCGGGTGATGGCTTGTGAGGAGGTGGCGGCTGATTTTCATGCGCGCTTTTCGGCGGTGGGGAAGACCTACCGGTATGACATTTCGCTGGAGCCGGTGCTGTCACCGTTCCGGGCGGGGCGGGCCTGGCATCTGCCACGGCAACTGGATCCTTTCACGTTGCGCGAGGCGCTGGCGTTGTTTGAAGGGCGGCATGACTTCGAGGCGTTTGGCGCGAAGCGGGGGTATGAGACCGAGGAGACGAGCTATGTTCGCAACGTGACGCGGGTGGAGCTGGAGGAGATCGAGTTCGGGTGGCGGCTGCGGTATTCGGGTGAGGGGTTTCTTTACAAGATGGTGAGGCTGATGACAGGGGCGGCGGTGCAGGCGGCGCAGGGGCGGCTGCGGATCGATCAATTGGCGGAGTATCTGGATCAGCCGAAGGGTTTGCCGGTGGGGAAGAGTCCGTTTTGTGCGCCGGCAGATGGGCTTTATCTGGAGTCGGTGCGTTACGAGTGAGCGAGCCATGGAAATCCAACCGATCGCCCATCTGCGCACGTGCTTCGGCAGCAAATTTGCGGTGCCGCGGCAGCCGGGGTTGTGCCCGAGCGCTTGGGGGGAGCTGGTGTTCGAGCCGGAGTATCGGCAGGCGGAGGCGCTGCGGGGGATCGAGGGGTTTTCCCATCTGTGGCTGATCTTTGGCTTTCACCTGACGGCGAAGGGCGGGTGGAGCCCGACGGTGCGGCCGCCGCGGCTGGGGGGGAATGAGCGGGTCGGGGTGTTTGCGACGCGGTCGACTTTCCGGCCGAACAATCTGGGGCTTTCGCTGGTGCGGCTGGATGGGATCGAGCGGCGGGAGAAGGAGGGGAATGTGTTGTTGTTAGGCGGGGTCGATCTGGTGGACGGGACGCCGGTCTTCGACATCAAGCCGTACCTTCCGTATGCGGAGGCCTTGCCAGAGGCCCGGGGCGGGTTTGCGCAGGATGAGCCGGAGCGGCTGAAGGTGGCTTCTGAGACTGCGGACTTTGACGGGCTGCCGGAGCGATCGCGGCGGGTGATTGTGGAAGCGCTGTCGCTGGATCCTCGGCCGCCGGCGGGGCGGGATGAGCCTGGGCGGGTGCACGGGGCTGGGCTCTGTGGGGTGGATGTGAAGTTCCGGATCGAGGGGGATGAGTGCCGGATCGTGGCGGTGGAAGCTGCGCCGGGTTCGGGGTTGAATGGTTAAGATAAGTGAACTAAGTTCCCGTTCATGAACGGGAAACCCCTCGCGCTGCTGCTGGCCGGCACGGCTCCATTCCTCTGCCTCACGAACTGCAAGAGCCGGGAGGAGTCCGCGAAGAAGGAGCTGAAGGATAGCGGCTACGATCTCACGCCCGAGGCTTTCTTCCGTGCGGCGGAGAGCGATGACGTGAAGGCGCTGGATAAGCTGATCGCCAACGGAATCGCTGCCGACACGAAGAATGCGGACGGAGACACGGCGCTCCACGCTGCGGCGGGTGCGGGGATGAAGAAGTCCGCGAGTTTCCTGCTCGATCGCAAGATCCCGGTGGATGTGACGGGCGCTGAAGGGCGGACGCCGCTGATGGTGGCGGTGATGCGCGGGACGCCGGAGATGGTGCGCTATCTGATTTCGCAAAAGGCTGATCCGCAAAAGAAGGATGGGCAGGGCTACAAGCCGCTGATGCTGGCGGTGCGCGAAGGCCGTGCTGACATGATCGGGGAGCTGGCTCCCTATGATCGTGAGAAGCTGGATGATGCCCTGCTCGCCGCGTCGCTGGAGGGCAAGGCGTCGGTGATCGATGCGCTGACGAACTATGGTGCGTCGATTTATGCGCGGATGGACGATGGGCGCACGCCGCTGATGCTGGCGGCGCAGAATGGGCAGATCGAGGCGGTGGACATGCTGTTAGAGATCGGTGCGAACCGTTTTTCGATGGATGACGAGGGCCGGATCGCTGCCGACATTGCACGCGAGGCGGGGCATGAGGAGCTTGCGCTGCGCTTGTCCGAAGTGCCGCGGAAGGATGAATTCGCGCTGGAAGAGCCGGCGGACCTTGGCGCGGAGATGCTGGCGAAGGTGGTGGAGAAGAGGGCGGAGCCTACCAATCCGGAGTCCGTGAAATCGAAGGGCCTTCCCTCGGGCACGCCGGTAGCGGGCCAAGGTGGCGGTGCCGCCGGGACGCCTCCGGATGAAGCTGCGCCTGCGATGTTAGACGGGGTGGTGCTTGAGTCGCCGGAGGCTGGAAAGAATCCGCCGGCTGATGCCGCGAAGTCGCCGGTGGTGATGCGTGCCTATCGCCAGACGGACCTGCCGCTGCGGGTGGAGTCGGTGAAGGGCGAGGTGGCTACGATGCGATTTTCTGGCGGCGGGGTTAAGGAAGTTCCGCAGGGTGAAGCCATCCCGGGAACGCGCCTGAAGGTGATCCGGGTCCAACACCGGATGCGGGATCTGAAGGACGAGGGTGGGGCGACGGAGGTCTCGGTGGTGGAGGTGGAGGACACGGCGAACGGCCGGAAGCGGGAGCTGATTTCGGGTGTGGAGTCGACCGCGCATGACCCTCTGGCGCTGGTGGAAGACGGGCAGGGGAGGCATTTCGTGGCCAGGGCCGGGCAGAAATTCCGGGGGGCGGACGGGACGGAGTATGTCGTGACGGCCGTCCGGCCGAATCAAATGGTTATTGAGAATCGTAGCAAAGGTGAGGTAATAACGGTTCCGCTCCGCGGCCCGCGGGGTTGAGCAACTCCCATCCATGCCCGCAAAGACGATCGAGCCGGGGAACCCGGTGAAGCAATTCTCCGTGCTGCTCCCGAACCGTGCCGGAGCCCTCGCTTCACTGGTCAAGCTACTGCGTTCCTCCGCCATCGAGGTGGTGGGGATCAGCGTTCAGGACTCGCGTGATGCGACGATTGCGCGGCTGGTGGTGACGGATCCGGACGCGACCGAGCAGATTTTCGTGGAGAAGGGAATCCCGCACACGACGTGTGAGCTGGTGGTGATTTCGCTGCGAGAGTCGGGGCCGGAGTTATTGCCGGTGCTGGATACGCTGATGGTGGCGGAGACGAATATCGACTTCGCGTATGCACTGATGCCGTCGCCGAAGGGGCACACGCTGCTGGCGCTGCATGTGGAGGATTATGACTTCGCGGTGAGCGTGCTGAACCAGGCGGGATTCAAGCTGGTGTATCAGGAGGGGTTGAGCAGGTAGGAGGATTCAGCCGTTCCCCGCATGAGGTCTCCCGTTGGGAGACGAAGCCCGAGGCTGTGCTACCCGGCACTGCGTGCCGGGCTTTTATGAGTCGTCCCGTTGGGACGGAGAAGGGGGCGTCCAGTTGGGACCAAGGAGAGGTCCCGTTGGGACGAAGAGGGGCTCGTTCCGTTGCGACGAATAAGAAGCTGCCGAGGGGATGTGATGATTCACCCGTGATGCGATGATTCAGTCCCTTACTTGCGAACTGCATCGAGATGGCCTGCGAGGGTCGCGGCCTTGTTGGCTGCTTGATAGGCTTCGCGATGGCGTTCTAACAGACCCGTCCAGAGGGCGAAGGTGTCGGGGTGGTCTTCGCCGGCGAGGGCTTTCAGGCGGTCGGGGAGGTGGGGGATTTTGGTCGCGTCGGTGGTGACGGCGAGGAGGATGAGGGCTTCGCCTTCGCCTTTGACGGTGATCTCGTTTTCGCCGGGGGTGACTTCGGACTCCATGGGGTAGACCCAGGCGCGGGCAGCGAAGTCGTTGTATTGGACCGCGAGAATCCGGCGGTCTTCGACTTTGGCACGCTGGCCATTTTCATTCCGGGTCTTGGCAGCGAGTTCCACGCGGAAGTTCAGGGAGCCGGGCTTGTCGGTGCGCAGGTGCAGGACCAGCAGGTCGTCGGGCTTCGAGATGAAGGTGGTCCAGGTGAAGCCGGCTCCGCCGCGCTGGAAGGTGATGACGGAGGTGCCGTCCGCGAAGTTGAGCCGGCGCTGGTAATTGGTGGCGGGGACTTTGTCGTCGAGCCAGTCGAGGGTGACGACGGCGCGTGAGGTGCCGGTAAAGTTGAGGCCGGGCTTCTCTGGATCGGCGGGTTGCTCCGCTTTGGCGAGATCGGTGAAGAGGGGGAAGGTCTCGTATTTCGTATCGCCGCTGATGCGGGTGAAAAGCGCGCCGTTGCCGAGCGGGAGATCCAGCTCCGGCGATGGGGAGGGCGAGGGGAACGTTACTTCCTCCGCCATGGCGAAGTGGCAGAGCAGCGGCAGTAAGACGGTCCAGCGCATGTCTTCATGTGCGCGACGAGGGCGGACTTGGCAAGGGGGCGATTCCAAGGATGCCACCGGATTTCCCATTGCCTCGTGGGAGGTGTTCGTGAGAAATCTTTCCCGTTGTGAACACGATCGTCCGTCAATTGTGCTGCCAAGGCTGCGGAGCTACTCTTCCTGTCACGGAAGGTGTCCGTTACCTGACGTGCAATTATTGCGATGCGCATCTTGAGATCGTGCAGGATCAGGCAACGACGCATACCCGGCAGCTGAAGGGAATCGAGGATCGGACGAAGAGGATTGAGCGGAACGTGAAAGCGATCCTGATCCAAGGCGACCTGAAGCAGCTCGACGAGGCATGGGCGAAGTATGAGGCTCGTGTGGATCCGCGCGATGAAAGGGGCCGTCGCGCCGAGCCCACGGGCGGTCTCTTCGGAATCGGTCTGGTCGGCTTCGTCATCGGCATCGCGCTGCTTCGCTCGGAAGCCTGGTGGATGGGGATTGCCCTCGCTCCGGCGGCGGCGTGGTTCATGGTGAAAGCCTTCCGTTGGGAGATGAATCGCGCGCGCATTGTCCAAGGGATGCGGCTTCAATATGAGATGCGGCGGAAAATGCTGCTGCGGCAGCGGGGTGGGGGCCAGTGAAATTCGATTCCGGCCTCCTCGTTTGTGGAGAAATGAGGTAATGTCGCAGCGTGGTGTTGGGAATGCGAAGGCGGCGCGGGACAAACGAGGAGGGCGTGACAGGAGTCAGTTCAAAACCGGCGTGGCGGCGGCGATCGCGGGATCTGGCCGTGTGGGTTTTGCTGGGGTTTTTGAGCGTCGTGTTTTGCCGGGCGGAGGTGCTACCGCTGCGGGATTTGGGGCAGCATCCGGCGGGGGATGAGGCGTCTCGTGAGGCCATGACGATTTCGGGAAACGTGCTGGTGGCAGATCCTGTCTCGAATCGGCTGGCGATCGAGGATGAGTCGGGAGCGGCGATTCTTGCCGTGAAGCTTCCGCCTGATGCGTGGGAACAGATCGCGCCGGGCCGGACCATCGCGCTGGATTTCCTGCCGAACAGTTTCGTACGTCGCGGCTTCGAGACGGATTGTGGCAGCGGTCATTTGATTGAAGTCGATGGCAGGCATCCGCCGGTCGAGCGACGCGGGTCGTTGTTTTTGAGCAAGGGGAAGCATCCGTTTCAGCTTGAGTGGTTCAATGGCTTGGCGACCTCGGCCTTGCAGCTTGGCGTGGATGGGCCAGAGGGGAGTCATGATGTGATCCCGGAGGCATGGCTTTCCCATGGGGATGCTGCGGGGGTGGGCTATGAGCGGTTCCGCGTGAAGGCGATCGGCTCGCTTGAGGAGATCCCGGCAAGCGGAGCCGGAGACAAGCGGGGCGTGGTCGCGCAAATGGATGTCACGCCTGCCGAAGGAATGGGCGAGGTGGCGTTGCGGTTTTCAGGGCAGATCGAGGTGCCGGCCGAGGGCATCTACACCTTTCGGCTGACGAGTGACGATGGGGCACGGCTGGCGATCGACGGCGCACCGCCCGCTTGGAAAATGCTTCCCGGGAAGCTTCCGATTTCCAACTCGTCGTGGCGTGAGATCGAAGGGGCGATCACGTATGCGGCGATGGATGGATCGCATCTGCGGCTGGAGGTGTCTGCCGACCAGAAGCGGTCCGAGGTCACGGTGCTGAATCCGGCGGGGCTGGATGCGTGGAAGCTGATTGGGCGGCGGATCAAGGCGGAGGGTGTGGCCTATGAAGGTGGCATCTGTGTGCTCGCGACGGCGCAGATTCATTTCGAGTCATCTGATGCGGCTCCTGCCCGGCAGCTCACGCTGGCCGCGCAGGTCCGGGAACTGCGGCAAGAGGATGCGGCGCGGCTCCAGCCGGTGATCCTGCACGGGGTGGTGACGATGGCGAACTACCGCTCGATGGTGCTGCAGGATGAAAGCGGCGGGATCTTCGTGCTCGCTGAAACGCCGGCCCTGGATCCACTGCCTGAGCCGGGCGAGCGATGGATCGTGGAAGGTCACACCGCGCCGGGCGATTTCTCGCCGATTGTCATCGCGCAGCGATGTCGTTTCCAGGAAGCGGGGGCCTTGCCGCTGCCGCGCCGTCCGAATTGGGAGGAGATTCTCAATGGTAGCCTGGATGCCGAGCTGGTGGAGATCGAAGGAGTGGTGACTTCCTTGTGGCCGGATCGGGTGGAATTGCTGACCCGCGATGGCACCACGGTGCTTCATTCGAATGACTACTACCCGCTGCCTGCGGAGCTGCTGCGGGAGACGGCGAAGGATCTGTTAGGCGCGCGCTTGAAATTGCGCGGGGTGTTTGCGACGAGCTGGAACCGGCAGATGGGGCGGCTGCTGCCCGGGGTGTTCCTGTTAGGGAATGCCAGCCTTTCCGTGGTGGATCTGGCACCTGGTGATCCGGACGAGGTGCCGCTGATGACGGTGCCGGACTTGTGGAAGTTCGCTTCGCAATCGACCGCGCTGAATCGAGTGCGCCTGCGAGGCCGGATGATGGCGAGGAATGCCGACACGCTGTTGATTTCGGAGGGGGACCACACGCTGCGGCTGGCGAGCAGTTCCGCGCAAGGGGCCGAGCCGGGTGATGAGGTGGAGGTGATCGGATTCGCGCGCACCGGCACGATCTCGCCAATGATCGTTCATCCGGAATTGCGGGTGCTGGATCATCGTTCGTTGCCGGAGCCGGTGGTGGCAGATCCATCGAAACTTCCGGACATGTCCTTCGATGGGGATCTGATCCGAATGGAGGGGCGAGTGATCAGCGACACGATCCAAGGGGGGGAACGGAGGCTGGAACTGGAGGCAGGGGCGCTGCGCTTTCTTGCGGCGGGGCCTGCGGGTGCTGCTGGCGAGGTTTCCTTTGCGCGTGACTCGCGGGTCAAGGTGGATGGTGTGTATTTCGCGGCGACCTCGGATCCGCTGACGATGGGGCCGGGAAGCTTCGAGCTGCGGATGACCGGAGGCCAATCGCTCCAACTGGTATCGAGTCCGCCGTGGTGGACGCCGCGGAAGCTGCTGCTACTAGTGGCGGTGTTGCTCGGTGGGCTGGCGCTGGTGCTTGGATGGGTGACGGGGTTGCAGCGAGTGGTGAAGCGCCGTACTTCGCAGCTCGCCGAGGAGATCGCGAAGAAGGAACACGCGGAGAGCGAGCGGGCGCTGGAGCAGGAGCGGGCGCGTGTGGCGCGGGACTTGCATGATGAACTGGGTGCCGGGCTTACGGAGATCGGCTTGCTGGGATCGCTGATGGCGAATCCCGCCGTGGAGGCTTCCGCGAAATCGGGGTATCTCGGGACGCTTGGTGATGTTTCGCGGTCGCTGGTTTCCGCGCTCGATGAGATCGTGTGGGCGATCAATCCCGATTACGACACGGTGGATGATCTGGCGGGCTATCTGTGGCTGCAGGCGCAGCGGCTGTTGAAGCCGGCCGGCATTGAGTGCAGTCCGGTGACGCCAGTGAGTATTCCCAGTGGACGACTCGGCTCGCGTTCGCGGCAATCGCTGCTGCTGGCGTTCAAGGAGGCATTGAACAATGTCATCAAGCACTCCGGTGCGAGTCGCGTGGACCTTGTGATCCGGGTGGAGCAGGACAAGGTGATTGTCAGTATCTCCGATGATGGCTCGGGGATCTCAGGTGACGGCAAGCCGCTCCCGGGTCACCAAGGTATTGCTGGAATGCGCGAGCGAATGCGCGATCTAGGCGGCGATTGCGAAGTCGTTGCGAGATCCGAAGGTGGGACGATGGTAAACCTCATGCTTCCCTTACGACCCCTATGAAAGAACCCAAGACTGCGGTAGCCGTGGTGGAAGACAGCCACACGACGCGCGATGCCCTGAAGACGATCATCGACCTGGAGCCCGATCTGGAGTGCGTGGTTACTTGCTCGACGGGCGAGGAAGCACTGAAGGTGCTTCCGAAGCTGGCACCGGCGATCGTGATCATGGATATTCAGCTTCCGGGGATGTCGGGCATCGAGTGCGTGAAGCGCCTGCGTGAGACGATGCCGGATGTGCTGATCGTGATGGTGACGGTTTATGAGGATCCGGTGCGGATTTTCAGCGCGCTGCGGGCGGGGGCGAATGGCTATCTGCTGAAGCGCTCGACGCCGGAGGAGATGATCGCAGCGATCCGCGAGGTGCGGCGTGGCGGTGGTGCGATGAGCGGTGGGGTGGCGATGAAGGTGATCCAGTTTTTCAGCGAGCAGGAGCAGAAGAGCGAGGAATTGAATTCCTTGTCGCGGCGGGAGTCGGAGGTGCTGGAGCTGCTTTCGAGTGGGATGTGCAACAAGGACATCGCGGGTCGTCTTGGCGTGACGGTGGAGGCGGTGCGGTGGCACTTGCGGAGCATTTATACGAAGCTGCATGTGCACAACCGGACGGAGGCGGCGATGAAGTTTCGGGGGCTGCAGTAGCCGATGCTTTCTCTCCACTTGGACAGGTAGGCAGACCGGGGAAGGGGGCTAGAGTCGGGATTGGTCGGGGACCAAATCCGGCCGCCTCTAGGAATGAATTTGCGAATCAAAACGTGGGTCGCGGCCCTGCTGGTCCTTTCCGGGCCGGTGCGCGCGAGTGGTCCGGACATTGTCAACGTCATCAACTTCATCCGCGGTGTGGAGCCGCGTGGGCCGGTCAATCTGGTCGAGCCGGTGCAAAAGCAGATCGAGCTGGCGCGGAAGCATCGGCTGCCGACGACGTGGCTGATCCAGTATGATGCGCTGATCCGTCCGGAATATACGGAGCTGCTGAAGCGCGAGATGGGGCCGGACGATGAAGTCGGTGCGTGGATCGAGGTGGTGCAGCCGCAGGTGGAGGCAGCGGGCCTCAAGTGGCGGGGCCGCTATCCCTGGGACTGGCATGTGAACGTGGGCTTCACCCACGGCTATCCGGTGGAGGAGCGGAAGAAGCTGATGGATGTCTACATGGCGAAGTTCAAGGAGGTCTTCGGCAAGCTGCCGAAGTCGGCGGGATGCTGGATCATCGATGCGCCGACGCTGAACTACCTGCATGACCAGTATGGCATCGAGGCCGCATGCAACTGCAAGGACCAGAGCGGCACGGATGGCTATACGCTGTGGGGTGGGTATTGGAACCAGGCGTATTATCCGAGCCGGCTGAATGCCTTCATGCCGGCGCAAACGGCGGAGCAGCAGCTGAATGTGCCGGTCTTCCGGATGCTGGGCAGCGATCCGGTGCACCAGTATGACCAGGGAATCGGAAGCTCGTGGCAAGGGGTGGTGACGCTGGAGCCGGTGTATCGTCCGGGTGGTGGTGACAAGAAGTGGGTGGACTGGTTCTTCGATACGAATTTCAAGCAGCCGAGCCTCGCGTTTTCCTACATGCAGGCGGGGCAGGAGAATTCATTCGGATGGCCCGCGATGTCGGCGGGATTGATCGACCAGTATGCGAAGCTGGCGGCGCTGCGCGATCAGCGGAAGATCCGGGTAGAGACCTTGCGCGAATCGGCGAAGTGGTTTCGCGATACCTACAAGACCACGCCAGCGAGTGCGGTGGTGGCACTGGAAGACTCTAAGGGCGATCCGAACCGCAGCATTTGGTACGAGAGCAAGTTCTACCGCGTGAATCTCTGCTGGGAAGGCGACCAATGGCGCATCCGCGACCTGCATGTTTTCAACCAGGATTATCCGGAGCGCTATCTGGAGAAGGTGGAGACGTCGCCGGTGGCGACGTACGACACGCTGCCGGTGATGGATGGCTTCCACTGGAGCAAGCCGGGTGACATTGCGGGGATCCGCGGTGTGACCGCTGGATCGGAGCCGATGCGAACGAAGGGTGTGCCGACGGTGCAGGAGAACGGGACGGAGTCGCTGGTGGTCACGTGTGATCTGGCTGCTGGTGGTGCGGTGCGATTCCGCTGTGATCCGGCAAAGCTGGCGATCGAGGTGGCTGGTGCGTCCGCGCGTTCGGATTGGGGGCTCGAGCTGGGATGGGCGAAGGACAAGCAGGTGCCAGTCGCCGATGTGGGCAAGCATGCGATTAGCTACCGGCACCAGGACTTTGGCTACACGCTGTCCTGTGGTTCCAGTGAGGTCTCGCGCATGGATGGCGAGAACAAGATCCGGATCAAGGAAGCGCGTGACGCGGTGATCTTCACCTTCGAAGCCGACAAATCGTCCTCCTCCAACGATGGCAAGACGACGGGAGCCGCGGCTCCCGGTTCCTAGAATTTCCCCCCTCCCAGAGAAAACAAAACCCGACCCATGAAATCAAAACTCATACCCCTCCTCGCATTGGCGGCCACGGTTTCCGTGGCACCGGCCAGTGTTCTGATTCAAGAGTTGTTCGACAACATCTCCACCGGGAATGCCACGCTCAATGGCGCTGGCAGCACCGCGACATCCATCGGCCTAACAGGAGCCTGGGCGACCAATGGCAGCACCGGTATTTACACCGCGAACAACTTCAATGTGGATGGCGCGACATTGCCCGGGCTCCCGTCCAATGGTGGCGGGCTGGGTGGCATCTGGAACAATGTGGGCAACTGGGGCACGAGCGTCTATGCGACGCGCCCGCTGGCCACGCCGATCAACTTCGCGGCGGATCGAACCATCTATTTCAGCGTGCGGCTGAATAATCCGGGCGATACGTCGATGGGTGTCGGTCTTGCCTCGGGCAGCGCGATCACGTCCGACTTCGTCGGTGCGGGGTTTACCTGGAACAATGCGATTCCGATCGGATCGAGCAGCAACATCGCGGGCAACTCGCCCTTCATCAGCTATGGGAAATTGGATGGGGCGCAGCAGAGCGGTGTCTATGGCATCCGCGCGTATGAGGCGGGGCATCCGGTGAACGCCCATGGTTTGTTAGTCGGCCGGATCAAGATCAAGGCGACTGGCAACGATGAGATCGACATCAAGCGCTATGCGCCGAACCAGACGATCGACAACAACCTGACGGCGATCTTGTGGAGTGCCCATTCCGAGGTCGACTCGGCGATGAGTGCGACGCATCTGCTACTGTGGATGAACGGACAGGGGAGCGGGGAGTTGGATGCGATCCGCTTCGGCGACACTTGGACGGATGTGACGGGTGTCACGCTGGCGGGCACCGAGCAGCCTGCGATGTCCGGAGCGGCAGTGGCCAGCATCACGGGTACAGGTGCGCAGGCGAGCGCGAATCTCTTCACGAGTGCTGCGGATGTTTACCTCTACTGGGACACCGTGGACAAAGGCACGAACGCGGGAGCGTGGAATTTTGTCAATCCGCTCGGAGCCAAGGCGATCGGTCCGGTCAGCGGAGCGATTACCGGCCTGCTGCCGGACACTCTCTACTACTATCGCTTCCGTGGGGTGAATACGGTGGCCGATCCGGATCTGGAAGGGTGGAGCGAAGAGAACCATTCCTTTGCAACCGCTCCCACGGGGCTTGCGATCACGGACTTGGAAGCGATCCCATTCACTACCTATGAGGTCGATCTCTTCTGGAGCGACACCTTCGCGACGGAGACGGGCTTTCAGATCCAGCGCTCGCCTGCGGGGGCCAACAACTGGGTGACGGTGGCTACCGCGCCGCCGGATACCACCTTCTACACGAACCGGCATACCGGACTGGTGCCGAATACCGCCTACGATTATCGGGTGCTTGCCGTGAATGCGGCAGGGACTTCCAATCCCTCGAATGTGTCGACGATCACGACGCTGCCCGGCACTCCACTGGAGACGAAGCTGCTGATCAACTTCGACGGCACGGTGGATGGCACGACTTACACTCTCGGAGGAGGTGAAGTCGATGCCACGGGGACTTTCAAAGCGAACGGTGTTCCGAATGTGAGCAACGGCGTGGCGACGCTCAATCCGGGCAATGAAAGCGGTCCCGATGGATTCGACATCAATCCGACGTCGCTCGGCAGCCTGCTCACGCAGAATTGGGTGGCCGAGGCATTGGTGACCTACCATTCGACAGGCACGACTACGACGACGCCGGTGATTCTGGATGTCCAGGGGGACTGCAACGTGCGCCTGCGCGATCAGCTCGATGCGAATGTGCTCCAGATGTTCTACTGGAATGGTAGTAGCGTGCAGCAGCGCTATGCCACGCTACCGCCGAGCGGTGTGAAGGTTCACATCGCCTACGCATGGGATGCGGGCTCTGCGACGCTGACAGGGTATGTGAATGGGGTTGCGTTCGGCTCGGCGACTGCCGGACCTTTCGCCACGCCTGATCCGACCACACTGAGCTTCGGCTACTTCGGTCGTACGGGCTTCGAGGGACGGGGGATCGATGGCATCCTCGATGCGGTGGCATTCCAGACGGGGACCGCAACGGTGAATCCGGCGACTGACTTCCTGATTCTGCCAGATACGCAGAACTATGCCGGGTGGATCGCTGGTTTCGGAGTGGGTGGTAACACGGGCTTCGAGGTGGATGCCGATGGGGATGGGCTGAACAACGGGCTGGAGGCCTTCATGGGGACCAATCCGAGCGTGTCCACTCCGGGTGCGCTGATCCCGGTGTCCAAGAATGGGACGGTCTTCACCTTCTCTCATCCACAGGCAAGCCCGGCGCTTGCAGATGTGACCGGCTCCTATGAGTGGTCACAGGATTTTGTCACGTGGTATGCAGGTGATGGTGTTGCCGGGCCCGGTGGCGGGGTGACGGTCAGCATTCCGACGGTAACGCCGGTGAATGGGATCGCGACGGTGACGGCTACGGCGAGCCAAGTGATGACGCGAGTCTTTGTTCGCCTGAAGGCGGGACAGATCCTGGCTCAGTGAGTCGAATTCGTTTTCTTGGGTAAACCTAGAGGCATTGGCCACAGGGGCGCGATCGAGTGTCGTGTCCCTGTGGTTTTTTTCGCAGCGGCCTCGAAGGGAGGCGTGCAGCTCCCTCGGTTTCTTGCGGAATGAATTCCGCGCTCCCTGTGGGCTTCAGTGGCCGCTGCCGGCTTTTTCGGAGCCGAGGCCGGTTTGGGCGCGGAAGTTGAGTTCGGCGAACTTGGCTTCGGAGTTCGGGTCGGGCTTGCTGAGGATGGTGCCGAGCCATGCGCCGAGGAAGCCGAGGGGGATGCTGACGATGCCGGGGTTCTCCAGCGGGAAGATGGCTCCGGTTTTGCCGAAGATGCCATTCGGGCTGAGGAGGATGAGGATGACGGCGGAGGCGAGGCCGGTGCCGAGACCGGCGACTGCGCCGGCGGTATTGAAGCGCTTCCAGAAGACGGAGAAGAGGATCACCGGCAGGTTGGCCGAGGCGGCAACGGCGAAGGCGAGGCCGACGAGGAAGGCGGCATTCGCGGTGGGGCCCATGAAGATGGCGATGGCGATGGCGATGGCACCGACGAAGAAGGCGGTGATGCGGGCGACGCGGACTTCCTGGCCTGGCTTGGCTTCCGCCCCGTGCTTGATGACATTCGTATAGAAGTCGTGGGCGAAGGAGGTGCTGGCGCTCATGGTGAGTCCGGCAACTACGGCAAGGATCGTAGCAAAGGCGACGGCGCTGATGAAGGCGAAGAAGAGCTCGCCGCCGAGGGCCTTGGCGAGGATGGGAGCGACCATGTTGGTGTTCTCCTTGCCGTCGGCGGTGAGGATCGCGGCTTTTTGAAGCACGGTGGCGGCACCGAAGCCGAAGAAGGTGGTGAGGATGTAGAAGACGCCGATGACGCCGATGGCCCAGGCGACGCTGACGCGCGCGGTCTTGGCATCAGGGACGGTGTAGAAACGGACGAGGATGTGAGGTAGGCCGGCAGTGCCTAACACGAGGCCCAGTGCGAGGGATATGAAATCGAGTGGCCCCCATGGGTTGACGGCGGCGCCGTATTTCAGGCCGGGATCGAGCAAGTTCTTCGCCGGCGCGGTGCCTGCATAGGTGGCGTGCGAGACCGAGTCGAAGAAGGTGGACATGCTGTAACCATGCTTGCTGAGCACCATCCAGCTGAGGGCGAAGGCTCCGCCCATGAGGAGGAGCGCCTTGATGATCTGGACCCAGGTGGTGGCGAGCATGCCGCCGAAGACGACATAGACGAGCATCAGCGCGCCCACGCCGATGACGGCCGGGGCGAACTCGACATGAATGAGTTCCTTGATGATGCCGCCGGCACCGACCATCTGGGCGATCATGTAGATGATGGAAACCATCAGCGTGCTGAGCGATGCCATGGCGCGCACGGGGCGCGGGCTCATGCGGTAGGCGAGCAGGTCGGCCATGGTGTATTTTCCGGCATTGCGAAGTGGCTCGGCGACTAGCAGGAGCACGGTGAGGTAGGCGACGAGGAAGCCGACGGAGTACATGAAGCCATCGTAGCCCTTGAAGGCGATCATGCCGGAGATGCCGAGGAAGCTGGCGGCGCTCATGTAGTCTCCGGCGACGGCGAGGCCGTTTTGCCAGCCCTTGATGGAGCGGCCTGCGGCGAAGTAGCTGGCGGAGCCAGTGGCTTTTCGCGCGCTGAAGTAGGTGATGACGAGGGTGAGCGCCACGAAGGCGAGGAACATGCCGAGCGCCGGGGTGAACTGGATGGCGGCGGTCGTGGAAGAGATCGAGGAGAGCATCGGATCAGGCGTTCTTGGATTCGATGGAGGAGAGGAGGGCGTGCTCCATGGCATCCCACTTGCGGGCGGTGCGCATGTAGAACGCTGCCATGACGAAGGTCATGAGGAACTGGGAGAAGGCGAAGAGGTAGGCTCCGTTCACCTTGCCGACGAGGGGCTTCTTCATGAGATCCGGGAAGTAGCCGATGAGCACGGGCAGAGCCATGTAGTAGACGAGGAAGAAGATCGTCGCGGGGACGATGAAGCGCCGTTTGGCCGCCAGCAGCTCGTGGAAAGCGGGCAGCTTGGCGAGAGCCTGCCAGTCGGGTTGGGTCGGGTTTGCCATTGGAATCCGCGAGGCCTAGCAGCCGGGGGAATGGCTGTCAAAGAGCCAAGGGGGTGATGTCACGGGGAAATGGGAGCGCGGGTGGAGCTCTCACCGTCATTCTCCTCGGCCTTGATCACCCGCTCCCGCTCCGCGCCCAAACGGACAAACACATCATCGGGAAGCGTTGATAATTCGTCAGTAAACGGAGTATCGACCACGTCCCTTCGAATCGCTCCGTTCTCGATTTTACCTTGGTCGGGCGACACGCAGGCGGCCAATGAGCCACCGACACACCAAACCATGATCCACTGTAGTCGCGAGGGCATTTGTAATTAAGCGTGAGACGGATAGACGCCCGTGGAGGGTAGAGGGCGGGAAGCGGGGCCGCGAGTGATTTTTATGGGCAGAAAATCCATTGGGCAAGGGGGCGGGGGTGTGGTTGCGTGGCGGGAGCAATGCGCTGCTTTTACTCGCAGGATCTGGAGCTGAAATTGCCGTCGGGACATCCGTTTCCGATGGAGAAGTTCCGTATTTCCAAGGACATGCTGCTGGAGGGCGGGGTGCTGCGGCCGGAGGAGATCGTGGAGGTGAAGGTGGCGGATTCGCATTTGCTGAAGACGGTCCACGAGACGGCCTACATCGAGCGGATCTATTCGGGGCTGCTGGACCGGAAGGAGCAGATCCAGCTGGGGCTGCCGGTTACGCCGGAGCTTTACAACCGGAGTGCGACGGAGGTGGAGGCGACGCGGCAAGCTTGCCATGCGGCGCTGGCGGAGGGGGTGGCGGTTTGTTTAGCCGGGGGGACTCATCATGCGTTCCGCGAGCATGGGGAGGGATATTGTGTTTTCAATGACGTGGCGATTGCCATCCGGGATCTGCAGGGGAAGCAGCCGGGGATCAAGGTGATGGTGGTGGATACGGATGCGCACCAGGGGAATGGGACGGCGGCGATTCTGGGGGATGATCCGCGGGTGTTCACCTACTCGATCCATGTCGGGCGGAACTATCCGACGAAGAAGGTGGCGGGGACGATGGATGTAGAGACGGTGCGGTATGTGGAGGGGGAGATGTATCTGAAGCAGCTCTTCGGCACGCTGGCGGCGGCGTTGGATACGTTTGCGCCGGATCTGGTGATCTGGATCGCGGGGGCAGATAACCATCGCAATGACCGCTTCGGGCAGATGCATCTTTCGGTGAAGGATATGCAGCGGCGCGATGAGGTGTTGTTGCGGGCGTTTATTCGGAACCGGGTGCCGGTGGCGGTGCTTTATGGGGGCGGGTATAACCGGGAGCCGGAGTTCACGGCGAAGATTCACCGGAATACGGTGGCGACGGCGAAGAGGATCGCGGCGGAGTTGAGGGGGTTGTGAGGGGCTGCCGGTCGGCACGGCTCTTCCCTGCATGAGGTCTCCCGTTGGGAGACGGAATCCTTGCCTTGCCTACCCGGCACTTCGTGCCGGGCTTTTATGAATTGTCCCGTTGGGACAAGAAGAGTCCGAGGCCACTACTTGGTGGCGAGGCAGCCGGGGCAGTCTTGGACGAAGTGGGCTGCGCCGTGGTCGGCGAGTTGGGGTCGCTTTTCGGTGAGGCAGAGTTCGGACTTGCCGATGGTATTGCGGGGGCGGAAAGCGCAGCCGGCGGGGGGATTCGAGAGGTCCGGCGGGAGGCCGGGGATGGTGTAGAGTTCTTCGCCTTTCTTGTGGATGGCGGGAATGCTCTTCAGCAGCGAGCGGGTGTAGGCGTGGAGGGGGCGCGAGAAGAGTTCGGCCTTCGGTGCGCTTTCGACGATGCGGCCGGCGTACATGACGTTCACATGGTCGCAGACTTCGGAGACGACGGCGAGGTCGTGGGTGATGAAGATGACGGCGGTGCCGAGTTCGCGTTGGCGTTCGCGGATGAGATCGAGCACTTGCTTCTGAACGGTGACATCGAGCGCGGTGGTGGGCTCGTCGCAGATGAGGAGCTCGGGACGGGTGATGAGGGCCATGGCGATCATCACGCGCTGGCGCATGCCGCCGGAGAATTCGTGCGGGTAGGATTGGATGCGCTTCTCGGGGTCGGGGATGCCGACTTCGGCGAGGGATTGGATGGCGCGATCGAGGGCCTTGGTGCCCTTGATGCCTTCGTGGAGTTCGAGGGGCTCGATGAGTTGCTCGGCGACCCGCATGTAGGGATTCAGCGAGGTCATCGGGTCCTGGAAGATCATCGAGATGCGCTTGCCGCGGATGCGGCGGAGTTGCTTCTCGCTGGCCTTGAGGAGATCGACACCGTCGAACATCGCGGTACCGGCGTGAATGCGTCCGGGAGGCTGGGGGATGAGGCCGAGAAGCGAGTAGCAGGTGACCGACTTGCCCGAGCCGGATTCGCCGACGATGCCCAGGGTCTTGCCGGCATCGACGGAGAAGGAGACGTCTTCGACCGCGTGGACGATGCCATTGCGGGTGTGGAAGCGGGTGGTGAGGTTGCGGACGTCGAGCAAGGGCATGGCGCGGATCGAGCAGGAAATGAGCCTTGCCGTGAGCTAAAGGACCGGGCGCTGGATTGCCAGCATGGGTTTGGGGGAAAGCGGGATTATGCCGAGTTTTGACCGGGCGCTGCGCCGGTGGTGGCTTTTTGGTAAAGGCGATGTGAAAAATTCGCGCCTGTGGGGCGTTGGATGGACTCGGGGAAATCGTATCGGTATAGGCTTCCGAGATTGATGCAACCGGCTCCCGAGCTTCCTTATTCTCCTGTAGCGGCTGACCAGTTGTCCGAGAGAAGACCGAGGCGCCGACGATGGCGCTTGCTGGCGATCTGCTTTGGCGCGGTCGTATCCCTGCGGTGTCTAGTCTTCCCGCTATATCCCGTGGAGATGAGTTCCGTATCGGCCGACGGCAGCCTGAAGTTCACCCGATACAGAATCAATCGGCTCGACCTGACTGACTGGTATGACGGCCTTAAACAGAATGGTATTTCGACGTGGGGTATCCGGAGGATGATCTATGGCGAGAACGGGGTCTACTTCTTCACTTGGGACGGACACGTCTATGGTCTGTGGGGGAACGAGTCTGGAGTTCCCGCTACTGTTGCGGGCCGTTGGGAGTGGTCCGGGGATCCGCATGAGTTTCCCTATACCCTTCAGGCTTCTCCGGGGGTGTAGGGAAGTCGACGAAAGGGAAGTCGGAGGGGAAGGCGGCGTTTTCGTCCGGCGCGGAGAACGATTTCACGGAAGGTCCGATCCGGGCCGGGAATTCAGCCGTTAGATGCATGAGGCGTCCATGCAGGACGCGGGGATCTCGGGCATTCCACCCGGCACTGCGTGCCGGGCTTTTATGAGCCGTCCCGTTGGGACGAAGAATGTGGGGCGGTTCCGCTGGGAGGAATAATGGGCCCGTCCCGTTGGGGTGAAGAGCAGGCGGCCGCGGTGGTGCGGGATTGGTTCGCGGAACCAGCTGTTCTTACTTCTTCTTTCTGCCGGGAGGTCCTCCCGGGCGTTTGCCGGAGGATTTTTTGGCGGCTGGCTTCTTGCCGGTGGGCTTGCCGGCCTTTCTGGCGGCGGGTTTGCCGACGGGCTTTTTGCCGGGGCGGCCGGTGCCGGTGTCGCGCTCTTCCCATTCGCGACGGTCGCGGGAGCGGACGGAGAAGACGACGGGGACGGCGGGGACGGGATTGAACTCGCGGAGGCGGTTGGAGAGGTAGCTCTCGTAGCTCGCGGGCATGAGCGACTTGTCGTTGACGAAGAGGACGAAGGTGGGGACCGGGATGGTGCGGTATTTTTCGTCCACGGCGGCGGTGCCGTAGTAGAGCTTGAGGCGCTTGGCCGAGCGTCGGTCGGTGGGAGGCGGGTTGATCTGGAAGGCGTCGTGCAGCATGCGGTTGAGCTTGCCGGTGCTTGGGACGTTTTGGGCGGCCTTGCGGATTTTGAGGACTTCCTTGAGCACGGTTTCGACGGCCTGGCCGCTCTTGGCGGAAACGGTGAGGGCGGGCGCGTAGGAGAGGAAGAAGAGCTCGCGCTCCACGTGTTCCTTGGCCTCTTCCTTGCGGGCCTTCATCGGCGCGTCGGGGTGATAGAGGTCGAACTTGTTCAGGACGATGAGGCAAGGCTTTTTCTCTTCGAGGATCTTTTGGGCGATCTTGCGGTCCTGGGCGGTGATGCCGGCGGCGAGGTCGATGACGAGGATGCAGAGGTCGGCGCGTCTAACAGAACGGTCGGTCCGCATGGCGGAGAAGACTTCCACCGAGGTGTCCTGCTTCGAGCGCGGGCGGAGGCCGGCGGTATCGATGAGGGTGAATTTTTCGCCGGCGAACTCGCAGGGGAGGTCGATCGCATCGCGGGTGGTGCCGGCGATTTCGGAAACGATGGTGCGCTGGTCCTGGAGGATGGCATTCACGAGCGAGGACTTGCCTGCGTTCGGCTTGCCGATGATGGCGAGCTTGATGCCGACTTCCTCGGCTTGGGCGGTGAGTTCCTCGATCTCGCCGACGAGTGGCTTCATGAACTCATCGATCTTCTCGGTGAGGAATTGCATGCCCTTGCCGTGCTCCGCGGAGACGCGGATGGCTTCGCCGAAGCCGAGGCGGCTGAATTCGTCGGCGTTCTTGGTGTGCTTGTCCTCGTCGACCTTGTTCACCACGAGCATGACCGGCGGCTTGGCCTTGCGGAGCTTGCCGCCGAGGTCGAGGTCGACTGGCGTGAGGCCGGTCTGGGCGTCGACGACGAAAAGGATGAGATCCGCGGTCTGCATCGCGATGTCGGCCTCGATGGTGACAGCTTCGGCGAAGCCGTCTTCGAGGGTGCCGCCGATGCCACCGGTATCGATGAGGGTGCAGGGAATGGCGGTGGCCATGCACGGTGCGGAGATCCGGTCGCGGGTCACGCCGGGCTGGTCGTGGACGATCGCGATCTTCCGCTTGGCGAGGCGGTTGAAGAGCGCGGACTTCCCGACATTGGGGCGGCCGACGATGGCTACGGTGGGCATGGGAGGGGCTTAGGGGAGGAAAACGCTCGCGGCAAGGGCTTTACGGGGAGGAATCGATGATGAAATGGGCGGAATGGGCGAGAGAAGAGCCGGGGATGGGGCTTTCGGTGGTTTCGTGGATACTGAGAGGGAAACGCGTTCAGGTGGCTAGTAGTTCGGCCTCAGGCGGGCTCGCAGGACCGTTCCAGTCCGCCTGAAGGCGGGACTACGTACCACTGCAGCGGATCCCTGCCCTTCGCTACGTGCGATCAAGTTGCCGCGCGCTGGCGGATCTGGCGGGAGGCTTCGAGGTAGTAGTTTACGGCGGACCAGAGGGTGAAGAGGGCGGCGAGGAGGCAGGGGTAGAGCGGGGGGAGGATATTGACCTTCAGCATGACCCAGCCGATGGCGATCATCTGGGTGACGGTGCAGACCTTGCCGGTCCAGTGGGGGGAGTAGTGGACGTCGTGGGCGGCACGTTTCACGAGGATGATGCCGAGGACGATCAGGGAGTCGCGGGTGATGACCAGCCAGGCAAACCACGGGGGCATGCGCCAGTCACCGGCACCCCAGGGGAAGGCGCTGAGGAAGACGATGGCGGTGATGAGGAGGAACTTGTCCGCGAGGGGGTCGATGAAGGCGCCGAATTTCGACTTCTGGTTGAAGCGGCGGGCGATCCAGCCATCGACGCCATCGGTGGCGGAGGCGAAGATGAAGAGGGCCAGCGCGGTCCAGCGGAGGCTCTCCTGCGGGGTGCCGTAGGCGACGCTCATGCCGTAGCGAGCGACGTACACGGCAAACACCGGCACCAGAGCGATGCGGCCGAGCGTGATCTTGCTGGCTAGGGTCATCCGCCGCCACTGTGGCACGGGATGGAAGTTTTTGCGACTGGTAAGCTTTCTGAAGCTTGAGATCCCGGGAAAGTGTGGCTTCAGGGATCTTCTTCCCGGCAGGTCGGGGGCTCGTCGGTAGGGGAAGAGAAGATGATGCTGTGGCCGTCTGGATCGAGGACGGCGAACTCGCGGCAGCCATACCAATAGACTTCAGGGCCCCATTCAATGGGAGTGTGGGCCTTCATGCGGTCGTGCTCGGCGAGGGCATCGGCGACGTGGATCCAGACGGTCATCTGGCCGGCGGGGTGATCGGGGCCGGCGGTCACCAGTTGCAGGCCGATAGTGTCGCGTTGGAGGATGGCGAAGCCTGCGGATTCGAGGGGCTCGCCGTCAGGGCATTCGAAGCCGAGGACGTCGCGGTAGAAGCGATAGGAAGGGACAAGGGCCGAGACGGGGAGCCGCGGTTGGATTTCGATGGCGCGGGGGAGATGCATTAGGTGCGGATGGCGGCTGGTTAGTCGGCGTTATTGTCCTCACTCGGCCATGGAACAGGAGACGAAAACCTTCTCCGGCTTCTTGGACAGCCGGATCACCAATGGCTGGCGCTTCATGGGGACCGCAGAGCGCCCGAGAGATCCGTGGTGGATTGATAGTGCGGAGCCAGCCAAGGTTCCCGTGAAGTGGCCGGTGTCGGGATTGAGCGCAACCGCCCGAACGAGAAAGAGTCGCATTCCGTTTCGTGGATCGATGTGGAAACCGATCAACTCGTCGGCCTGTTCCAGTGTGACCTCGACGCAGTCGACATCCTGCAATTGCTTCTCTGCGGAGGACAGATGGTCTTGTGAAACCCGGAAGATGTCCTCAGTTGGCAAGTCCGCTCCATCATCCAAAAGCGACCGATCAGTTACAGGGTGATACCATGAATCGACTGAAGAGGATGCCTCTCGGGATTGTGAGGTCGTCGGAGATGAGTTGCAGCCGACTAGTCCGATGGTGGCGAGGCTCAGGGTGAATGCGATGCGACGCAGGGACATGACGGTAAGGTGGACGGTTCGCCGATGTGTGGCAAGAAGGTGGTGCAGCGTTTCGATAGAAGATGTTTCGTTTCGGCTCAATCCCGGAGGCAGCGGGAGTGGCGTTCCCACCATGCGACGGCGACTAGCACGAGGGCAGTGAAGGTTGCGAGCAGCCATGGAGCGAGGTGAGCGGAGGCTGCGCCTAACAGGGCGAGTGCGGTGGTGGCGACGAGGTGCGACCATGGCGTTCTTCCGGAGATGGCTTTCTTGAAGAGGACGTTGCCGAGGAGGTAGAGGGCTGCGCCGCCGAGGAGGGCGATGGCGGTTTTGGCGTCGGTGTGGCCGGTGGGGTGGGCGAGGACGAATTCATCGGCGGCGGCGCTGAGGATGATGCCGGCTACGAGGAAGAGGTGGAGGTAGGTGTAGGCGAGGCGGGCGAGATGGCCGGGGTTTTCCGAGGAGGAGATGACGTGGGTGCCGAAGTCGGAGGCGGTGTCGAAGTAGAGCCACCACATGGCGATGCTGCCGAGGACGAGGGCGACGAAGGCGGAGATCAGCGGGGTGGTCCATTCGAGGCCGCTGAAGGTGGCGCCGGTGACAAGGAGCGATTCGCCGAGGGCGATGATGATGAAGAGGCCGCAACGCTCGGCCATGTGATGGCCGGAGACTTGCCAGTCGGTGGATCTCGATTTGCCGAGTCCCGGGACATAGAAGCCGGCGGATGGGGAGATGTATTCGATCAGCAGCGCGAGTCCCCAGCAGGCGATGCGGGAGCTGCCTTCCATGAAACCTCCCATGATCCAGAAGATGCTGCCGGCACCGAGCCAGCAGATGATGCGCTGGAAGCCCCGGAAGATGCCGGGCTCGTTCTTTACCGCCCACAGAAAGAAGAGGGTGCGGCCAAGCTGGAGGGTGACGTAGGAGCCTGCGAAGGCGAGACCGCGTGAGCCGAAGGCATTGGGGATGGCAGCGGAGAAGACGAGGCCGACGATCATCATCACTAACAGCAGGCAGCGTACTGGCTGTTTCTCGGGATCCAGCCAGTTCGTGACCCATGCGGTGAAGATCCAGACCCACCACATGGCAAGCAGCGCCATGAGGGTCTGCAGCGCGCCGATCAGGGAGAAGTGGCCGATCAGCGAGTGGGAGAGCTGGGTGACCGCGAAGACGAAGACGAGGTCGAAGAACAACTCGACGAACGAGACTTTCTCAGAGGCGTGGCCGTGGCGGGGACGCAGCAGATCATTCATGGCTTTGCCGGGCCGGGCGCGCGGCTTCGGTCCACGAGAGTAGCAGGAGTCCGCCGATGGTGGCTAGATTCTTCAGGAAGTGGAGGAGCTGGTCATGCTGCTCGACGCCGCCGTAGGTCCAGAAGGGGTGGGCCATGAAGGCGTCCACTGTCAGAAAGACCATGAGCAGCAGCGACAATCGTCCGGCTTGCCAGCCGACCATGATGGCGATGCCGGCCAAGAGCTCGAAGATCGAAAGGAGGGTGCCAGCCACAGCCGGGGGAGTCCTGCCATTCAAGACACCGGCTTTGACTAACAGGCGCTCGGCCCCGAGGCCGACAAACACGCTGGCGATGAGCATCCGGGCGACGACATAAGGGATCGGTTGCTTCATGGGAGGGGAGACGGCGTGAGGATATCTCGGCCGGAGATGATAGATAAGCAGTTTGATGGCCACAGGGCAAATGCGCTGTGTGGAGGGAACCCGGAGAGGTGGTGGAAGTTCCGGTGGCGGGCGGGGAATCCCGGTCGTCCGTCGCCCCTGCCGGGGCGGGGGGAGTTTTTGGTTCGCATCCGGTCCGGTCCGGTGACCTACGCCACCGGCTAAGTTCCGTGGTCCCTCCGGGACGGGGCGGCGTGAGGCATGTTAGAATTTTTTGACGTAAAAGCGATTCAATGGCGGGATTTTCTGCGTATTCCGGCTCTCGATCATGATGCTTCGTCTTGCCCTGCTTCTGTGCCTGTCGTCCTTGCCGCTTGTTGCCGAGCCGATGAAGGGGATCCGCGTGATGTCGTGGAACCTGCATCACGGGGTGGGAGAGGACGGGAAGCTGGATCTGGAGCGGATCGCGGCGCAGATCCGGGAGCAGAAGCCGGATTTGGTGGTGCTGCAGGAGGTGGACAACAAGTGCCGCCGGAGTGGCTCGGTGGATCAGGCGGCGGAGTTGGCGAAGCTGACCGGTCTAACAGAGGCCTTTGGCAAGGCGATGGATTTCGATGGCGGTGGGTATGGGCAGGCGATTCTTTCGAAGCAGCCGCTAGGGGAGACGAAGGTTTACCGGTTGCCGGGGGATGGGGAGCCGCGGATTGCGTTTGAGGCGGTGGTGAAGTTTGACGATCAGCCGCTGCGAATCGTGAGCGTGCATCTGGATCATCAGCAGGATGCTCGGAGGCTGAAGCAGGCGGAGACGCTGGTGAAAGAGCTGGCTGGGGTGAAGGGGCCGTTGATCCTGGCAGGCGATTTCAATGATGTGCCGGAGTCGCCGGTGCTGAAGGTGTTAGGCGAGGCGTTGACGCCGGTGGGGAAGAGTGAACCGCGGCTGACTTGTCCTGCGGGGGAACCGAAGGTGGAGATTGATCATGTGTTCCTGCGCGGGGTGAAGGCGGAGGCGCCGGTGATGGTGTTGCCGGAGGCGGTGGCTTCGGATCACCGGGGGATCGTGGTGACGGTGGGGTTTGGGGAGGGGAAGTGATGAGCGATCGGAGGCAGGTCGCGGTGCCGAACCGATTCTCCGGAGCCGAATCGGGAATTCAGCCGTTAGACGCATGAGGCGTCCCTACAGGACGCGGTGGTCTGGGGCGTTCCACCTGGCACTGCGTGCCAGGCTTTTATGAGCCGTCCCGTTGGGACGAAGAGCAGTGGAAGATTAGGAGAGTGGATGTTCTATCCACCCCGCGTCGACAGAATGTCGACACTCCTTATGGCTGCGACGAGTCGCAGCATTCCCTAACAAGGGCCGCCAGAAGCCGGACCTTTCGGAGAAAGGTCCCTGCCTTTCAAAGGCACTCCTCAGACTTCGCCGTCTGGGTAGAGCTGGTGATACTTGATCGCTTCCACGCCGACGGCGGCGGCGGTGCCGAAGATGGTTTCTTCGCTGGCGGTGCGGGGGACCTGGGCGCAGGGGCGGGCGAGGCCGGCGAGGATCTGGCCGTAATTGAGGGCTCCGGCGCAGTGCTGGAGCAGCTTCAGGGAGATGTGGGCGGCGTCGAGGTTCGGGAAGACGAGGACGTCGGCGGGTTCGCGATGCGGCGCGTCCGGGAGCTTGATTTCCGAAGCGGTGGGATCGAGGGCGACGTCGGCCTGGACTTCGCCGGTGATATTGAAGTCGAGATGGGCCTCCTTTGCCTTGTCGGTCGCCAGTGCGGCGGCGGCGGCCATCTTGCGGGCGTCTTCGGTGCCGGCCGAGCCCTTGGTCGAGTGGCTGAGCAGGGCGATGTTCGGTTCGCGGCCGAGGAAGTGCCTGGCCAGCTTGCCGGTCTCGATGGTGATGGTGGCGAGTTGATCGACGGTCGGCTGGGGCAGCAGGCCGCAGTCGGCCATGAAGAGGATGCCTTCCTTGCCAAAGTGCTGCAGGTGCGGGGCGACCAGCACCATGATGCCGAACATCTTCGGCACGGTGGGGAGCGGCTTGATGGTGTGGATCAGCGCGCGGAAGAGGGTGGCGGGCAGCGATTGATTGCCGCCGACGAGGGCGTCCGCCTGGCCATACTGGACCATCATGGCGCCGAAATAGTGCGGACGGGAAACGACGTCAGCCGGGTCGGCGGCGACATTGTTCCGGTAGCGCTCGACCTTGGCGAAGCGCTGGCAGAAGAGCCCGAGATCGGAGGACTTCGAGGGCTCGATGACGTTGGTGAATTTCAGGCTGATGCCGTTGTCGGCGGCCAAGGCGCGGATCTTGTCACGCGAGCCGAGCAGGACCGGGACGGCGGCTTCGGCGGCGACGAGGCGCTCGGCGGCGCGCAGGACGCGCAGGTCTTCGCCTTCGGTGAAAACGATCCGCTTCGGGTGGCTCCGGAGCTTTGCGATCAGGTAGTCAGTGAACGGATTGCCCACGGCGACGGGGCTGGAAGGGTCTTGGCTCATCGGAAATCCCGGCAGTACTTGCGTGTGTGAGGGACTCTAGTATCCCTAACGAAAGTCAAGCAACCCGAATCCCTGCGACATTTCCGACGTGCCGGCTGATTACCACACCCACACCCCGCTGTGCCGCCACGCGGAGGGAGAACCGGAGCAGTACATCGCCGCCGCGCTGGCCGCGGGGGTGACGGAATACGGGATCTCGGATCACGCGCCGGCCCGGCCGGAGCCGTTTGACGACTGGCGGATGCTGGAGAGCGAGCTGCCAGCGTATTTTGAGTGGATCGAGCGGGCGCGGGCCGTGGCGGGGACGATGCCGGTGCGGGCGGGGATGGAGTGCGATTGGCTGACGGGATGTGAGGGCTGGATCGAGGAGCTGGCGGGGCGGTATCCGTGGGATTACCTGATCGGGTCCGTGCACTACCTGGGCGTCTGGGATTTCGACAATCCGAAGTGGCTGGGGCGCTGGGCGGAGACGGATGTGGAGGCGGTGTGGGGGAGCTATTGGGAAACCTACGCGGAGATGGCGAAGAGCCAGCTTTTCGACATTTTGGGGCACCCGGATTTGATCAAGAAGTTTTCCCATCGGCCGGAGGGTGATCTGGCGCGGTTTTATGAGCCGGTGATCGAGGTGATTGCGGGCTCGGGGTGTGCGATTGAGCTGAATACGGCGGGGTGGCACAAGCCGTGTGCGGAGGCGTATCCGCATCCGCAGTTCCTAGAGTTGGCGTGCCGGGCGGGGGTGCCGCTGGTGATCTCGTCGGATGCGCATGCGCCGGGTGAGGTGGCGCGGGATTTTGAGAAGGCGATCGGGTGGGCGAGGTCGGCGGGGTACTCGGAGACGCAGCTTTTTGAGAAGCGGGCTCGGCGTGCGGTGGGGCTGTAGTGGACTCGTTTCCGCTCGAAGGCGGACTTGGAGGGACCGTTCGGTCCGCCTGAAGGCGGGACTACGTACAGCTCCGATGGAGCCGGATCGGTCGCTTCAGCAAGGGTGGCGGAAGTTCTCTGGGGAGAGAATCTCTGGGGAGAGAGCCAGCCTCAAAAAGGAAAGGGACGTGTGTGTGAGGGGGAGTAGCGGCGGCGGGGGCCGCTTTGGTTGTGGAGGAGCAAGCCGCCCGGCGGATCGGGGGATTTGACCCGCCGGGCGGCTGACAACACACACTAACACACACACTGTCGGGGGAAATCTTCCGGCTCGGGTTCTGGGGGGAATCGAGCCGGTTTCTCGGGCGAACCGGCCTTGGGAGTTGGGGGGAAATCCCACGGTCGGTTCGTCTGATCCCTTGGGCGTCGGTCGGGGGGCTTCCTTCGCTTCAGGTAAGTTCGCTGGGAACGAGGCGATCCAACACCCGATGGCTTAATTCGACAAGGTCTTTCGTGGTACGTGATCGCGTAGGAGGATATATGTTTCCCTTTTTCAGACTTTCAGGTTCGGAAGCCTTTTTGATTGGTAAAGTATTGAAAATCAGTCGAAATGCGAATTTGGTTAGGATATATTAATAATCCGGATTTGGTGGATTCCGAGACAGGGGATTGGCGGTTCAATGGAATTTCACCACATGGTTCTCAAAATCGGACCGGCGTAGGGGTCTGGGACTACAAATTCTGAAAGTGCGACGGGTTGGGGGATCCGGTGCTGGCGGGGCGATTTTCGGGTGACAAAAAGGACGCCTAAAACGCGAGTGCGGCCGTTTTGGCGATTGCGTTGATAATCAAGAAATGTTGCATTCTTTCCCATGGCCGTGCGGCACCCTTGGCTGGGGGGCTCCGGATAACGGATTTATGGAGCATTCAGGCGGGAAATCGTCGTTGGTAATCGCGTGCGGCGGCACGGGGGGGCATCTCTTCCCGGGCTTGGCAGTGGCGGAGGAGTGGACGGCCCGCGGCGGTGAGGTGCTGCTGCTGATCTCCGAGAAAAAGATCGATCAGGAGGCGCGGCGGAAGTATCCGCAGTATCGGTTTGAAACAGTGCCGGCGATTGGCAAGCCGGCGACCTTTTCGCCGAAGATGCTGCCCTTCCTGTGGAAGCTGTGGCGGACGACCGGGCGCTGCGGCTCGCTGCTGAAGGAATTCAAGGCGGATGCGGTGCTGGGGATGGGCGGCTTTACGTCGCTGCCGCCGTGTTGGGCGGCGAAGCGGGGTGGGCTGCCAGCGTTCGTGCACGATTCGAATGCGCTGCCGGGCAAGGCGAACCGGCTGACGGCGAAGTTTTGCCGGAAGGTTTTCATCGGGATGGATCCGGCGCGGGGATTTTTCCCGGGCAAGGATGTGGTTGCGACCGGGACACCAGTGCGGGCTGAGATGCGTGCGCTGCCGAGCCGGAAGGATGCGGCGGCGAAGTTTGGGCTCGATCCGTCGCGGCCGACGCTGCTGGTGACCGGTGGAAGCCAGGGCGCACGGCGCTTGAATTCGCTGGTGGCGATGGCGTTCGGCGATTTTCCGAAGGGCACGCAGGTGCTGCACATCGCGGGGCCGCTGGATCAGCCGCGGGTGGAGGAAGAGGCGGCCGGACGCGATGGCTATCGCGTGGTGGGATTTTGCGATGACATGCCGTCGGCGTATGCGATTTCCGATGCGGTGCTGTCGCGTTCGGGGGCATCGAGCATGACGGAGCTTTCATTCCTGGGGCTGCCTTCGATCCTAGTGCCGTTTCCGTATGCGGCGGACGATCACCAGACGCGGAATGCGGAAGTTTTTGAAAAAGCCGGCGCTGCGTTTTTGGAGCCGGAAGGTGCGCTGGATGCTGCGAAATTGGCCGCTCGCGTCACCTCGCTGATGAGCGACTTGCAAACGCGTGACCGCATGGCACAAGCGGCCCGTTCGCTTGCCGTGCCCGACGCTGCCGCGCGGGTCTGCGATGCGATCGAAGCGACCCTTTCCCGGAAATAATGAACGACCTGAGCTCCAAGCTGACCGACCGCGACCATCCGCTGCGCATCCACCTGATCGGGGTGGCTGGCTCGGGGATGAGCGGTCTGGCGCTGCTGCTGCTGGGCATGGGGCACCGTGTCAGTGGCTCGGACCGCGTGACTTCGGGTGAAACGGAGCGGATGCAGAAGGTTGGCCTCGTATTTTCTTCGCCACACACGGCGGAGGCGGTGCAGGGCGCGGACGTGGTGGTGTATTCCTCGGCGATCCGTCCGGAGAATCCGGCTTATGCTGCGGCGAAGGAGGCCGGGATTCCGGTGATCCGCCGGGCCGAGTGCCTCGCGGCGATCCTTCACACGCGGAAGGGGATCGTGGTTTCGGGGACGCATGGGAAGACGACGACGTCTTCGATGGTGGCGCATGCGCTGCGCGAAGGCGGCTTGCAGCCGAGTCACTATGTGGGCGCGGAAATTCCCGTGCTCGGCACGAATGCCCGCTGGTCGGAAGACGGCGAGTGGATGGTGGCGGAAGGCGATGAAAGCGATGGCACGCTGGCGCTCTATCGTCCCGGGTGCTCGATCATTCTCAACATCGAGGCGGAGCATCTCGATCACTACAAGGATCTGGATGAGATCAAGGCGGTCTTCGCGACGCTGGTGAGCCAGACGTCCGGGCCGGTGGTGTATTGCAAGGAGTGCGCGGTGGCGACGGAGGTCGCGACGAAGTCCGACCAGGCGGTCAGCTACGGCTGGTCGGGTGCGGACTACACGGCGGCCGAGATTCGCGAGCTGCGCGGTGCTACTGCATTCACCGTAGTTCGCAATGGTGAGATTCTGGGTGATGTGGAGCTCGGCATTCCGGGACGCCACAATGTGCTCAATGCGCTGGCGGCGATTGCCACGGCGGACAAGCTCGGTGCGGATTTCCGATTGGTATCGCGGGCGCTGAATACGTTTGCGGGTGCCAAGCGTCGTTTCGAAACGAAGTATCTGTCGCAGCGGATGCGGATCGTAGATGACTACGGTCATCACCCGACGGAATTGGCGGCGACGCTGCAGACGGCGCGGTCCTTGAAGCCGGGGCGGGTGGTGGTGCTTTTCCAGCCGCACCGCTACACGCGGACGCAGGCTTTGGCAGATGATTTCGGCAAGGTGTTGCAGGCTGCGGACAAGGTGTTCGTGACGGATGTTTATCCGGCGAGCGAGTTGCCGATTCCGGGCGTGAGCGGCGCGACGATTGTCGATGCTGCGAAGGCTTACGGGGATGGTGATGTGGTTTCGCTGCCGAGTCTGGCAACGGCGCATCATGTGGTGGGCAATTTCCTGGAGCCGGGGGATCTACTGATTACGCTGGGTGCGGGGAACGTCCATGAAGCGGGCACGCGGATCGCGAATGATCTGAAGGTGCTGGAGGAGATCCTGCGGCTCGCGCCGCGGGATGAGATCGATGCGAAGCTGTATGAGCCGATGCGCCGGCATACGACGATGCTGGTGGGTGGTCCGGCGCAGTTTTGGATCGAGCCGCATAGTTTTGAAGCATTTGCGGCGGTGGTGAGTCATTGTCGTGAGCGTGGTATCGCGCTGCGTGTCGTGGGTCGCGGGTCGAACCTGTTGGTTCGCGACGGCGGTATTCGCGGAGCGGTGGTGCATCCGAGCGGTGGTGTTTTCTCCGAGTGCCGTGCCGAGGATGGCAAGGTGATCGCCGGTGCCGGTGTGCGCTTGAAGAAGCTGGCGAGTGTCGCGCAAGCGGCGGGGATCGGTGGCTTCGAGTGGATGGAAGGCATTCCCGGGAATGTGGGTGGCGCGCTGCGGATGAATGCGGGCGCGATGGGGACCGAGACTTTCGACCAGGTGGTCAGCGTGACCTTCCTCGACGAGGATGGTGAGATCCGTGTGCGCTCGCGCGAGGAGATCGTGGCGAATTACCGCGATGTGCCGGAGCTGCGGCGGAACTTCGCCTTGCAGGCAACCTTCGAAGGCAAGCCGGATACGGCGGAGGCGATCCAAGGGCGCTGGGATGCTTCTCGCTCGAAGCGTCGGGCAAGCCAACCGGTCGCGGCGAGTGCTGGTTGCATCTTCAAGAACCCGGAGGAGACGCCTGCTGGCAAGCTGGTGGATGAGCTTGGCTTGAAAGGCAGCAACGAGGGCAAGGCCCGCGTGTCCGAGGTGCATGGCAATTTCATCGTCAACGGCGGCGGCGCGACGGCAAGCGAAGTGCTTGCAGTGATCGAGCGTATCAAGGCCGTGGCCCGCGAGACCCGCGGGATCGAACTCGAGACCGAGGTGAAAGTCCTCGGTGAAGACGAATTTACCTTCTGATATGATCTCCAAGGATCTCCTCATCGCCGTCCTGATGGGCGGCCCCGGCTCTGAACGCGAGGTTTCGCTGGCGTCGGGAAAGGCCGTGCTCAAGGCGCTGCAAACCGCGGGTTACAATGCCGTTGGCGTAGACGTCGCTGGACCGGACTTTGAGCTGCCGGCTGGGACAGGGCTCGCGTATAACGTGATTCACGGAACCTTTGGCGAAGATGGCCAGCTCCAGACGATTCTGGAGAACAAGGGGATCCCCTACACGGGTGCGGGCGTGGCGAGCAGCCGCGTCGCCTTCGACAAGAATCTCGCGAAGGAAAAGTTCCTCGCTGCGGGCGTGCCGACGCCGGCTTCTGAGATCGTGGATGTTTCGAATGGTCCGAAGCTGCCTTCCATTCCGGTGCCCTTCGTGGTGAAGCCGCCGCGCGAGGGGTCGAGCGTGGGAGTGACGATCGTGAAGGAGGAGTCGCAGGCGATGGCCGCGATGGAGACTGCTGCCAAGTATGGCAATGACATCCTCGTGGAAGCTTTCGTCGAAGGGAAGGAACTCACCGTGGGCATTCTGGACGACACGGCGATGCCGATTGTTCACATCGCGCCGCGCGATGGCTTCTACGACATGGCGAACAAGTATCCGTGGCTGAGCGGGGGAGTGGGCAGTGATTACTACTGCCCGGCCGACCTCGATGCCGAGACGACGCGCCGGGTGCAGGAGGCTGCGCTTGCGGGGCATCGTTCGCTGGGCGTGGAGGTTTACTCGCGCGTCGATGTGCTGCTGGATGCGGCGGGCAATCCTTTCGTCCTTGAAGCCAATACCATTCCCGGGATGACGGAGACGAGCCTGCTGCCAAAATCCGCCGCTGCCCACGGGATCGACTTTACCGCTCTCTGCCTCAAGATCGCCGAACTGTCGCTCGCCCTTCGTTCGTAACCACCCTCCCACCATGTTCAAGCGCCGCACCTCCCGCGTTCAACACCGTCGCCAAGTCATCGAGCTTCAGGCGAAGGTGGTCTCGCCGCGCATTGTCTGGTACAGCGTTGTGAAGAACTGCCGCAAGATGGTGCGGGTCGCTGTGATCCTGGCCCTCCTCGGTGGAGCGGTGTGGGGCGTGAAGTACGGGATCCGTCGTGGATTGCTGGAGAACGAGGAGTTCCGGCTCCAGGCGATCGAGCTGACGCCGAATCCCGCGATCGACGAGCGCCGGCTGGTTCAAGTGGCGGGCATTGATTTGAAGGGCAGCCTCTTCGACTGCCATGTCGCGGAGATCCAGGCGAAGCTGGGGGCGCTGCCCGAGCTGGCGTCGGTGAAGGTCCGCCGCGAATTCCCCGGCACGTTGATCGTGGAAGCGATTGCCCGCGAACCGCATGCGTGGGTTTCCTCGCCAGCGCACGGTGTCGCGGCGCGAGATCCGGAGAAGGGCCTGCTGGTGGACCGGAATGGTTTTGCCTTCCGCTGCCCGCCAGCCTTGCTGGAGAAGGCTTCGGCATTGCCGGTGTTGCAACTCGGTGAAGGAGGCGAGATGCCCGTTGCCGGAAAACAAGTGGTGCATCCCGAGTTCGACCGCCTGATGCGTCTCTACCACGTCGCCTGCAACGAGATCGAAGGTGCTGACAAGTGGATCGACACACTGCGCCAGAGCCGCTCGTGGTCGCTGGAACTCGTTTCGCACGATGGGACCGCTGCTTCCTTCGGCCTCGGCGATCACGAGAGGCAGATGAGCGACCTGCGTGCGGCGCTCGAGCATGCGCGCACGCAGAACCAGCAGATCGCCTCGATCGAACTCATTCCCGAGCGGAATATCCCCGTCATCCTCCTTGCCGAGAGCGCCCCGCGTGCGATCCCGCGCGAGGAGGCAGCACCCGCATCCGCACCTGTGCGTGTGACGCCGAACCGTCGCTCCCGCGACCTCCAAAATCTCCTGAATCGCTGAACCACCCCCATGCCTCGCTCCAAGATCCACGTCGGCCTTGAAATCGGCACCAGCAAGATCTGCATGGTGGTCGGAGAGGTGAAATCCGACGGCTCCGTGAAAATCCTCGGCGTCGGCCAGTCGAAGTCCGTGGGCGTGCGCAAGGGAGAGATCTATGATTTCCCGCAGGTGCGCGCTTGCCTGAAGGATGCGCTGGTGAAGGCGGAGGATGCGAGCGATGTCGAAATCGGCAGCGTCTATCTTTCGGTCACCGGGTCGCACATTCATGGGGTGAACAATCGCGGGAGCTTCCGTCTGCCGGACGACGAGTCGGTGATCGCGCCGAATCATGTCCAGGAGGCGAAGGAGATCGCCCGGGCGGTGGCGATCCCGGCGGACCATGTTTACCTGCATCACATCATCCGCCGCTTCGGGGTGGATGGCTTCGAGCACGCGACGTCGCCGGTCGGGCTTTCGGGGAAGACGGTGGATGCCGATTTCCACGTGATTCACGGCATCCGCTCGCGGATCGAGAACCAGATCAAGTGCGTGCGGGAGATGCCGCTGGATATCGATGACCTGGTGTTCGCACCGATCGCTTCGGCGCAGGTGGCGCTCGACCGCGAGTCGAAGGAGCGCGGGGCGCTGGTGATCGACATCGGCGGTGGTACGACGGATTACGTACTTTATCTCGATGGTGCGATCGAGGCGTCCGGCTGCATTCCGGTCGGCGGTGATCACATCACGAATGACATTCACCTAGTCACCGGCCTTGCCTTCTCAAAGGCGGAGACGCTGAAGGTCCGCGAGGGCGACGCCTCCGCTGATCCGGCACGCTCGGTGGGCGTGATCAAGGTGGCCGACGACAAGGGCTTCGCGGAAGCCGACGTGAAGCGCCAGCTTCTCAACGACATCATCCGCCAGCGGATGGAGGAGACGCTGAAGCTGCTGCTGCGCCGCCTGCCCGACGGGGCGATGGAGCGCGTGGGCACCGGCGTCTTCCTGTCCGGTGGCAGCAGCCTGATGCGCGGCTTCGGCGAGCTGGCGCACGATATTTTCAAGCGGGACATCTATCGTCCCGAGCCGCCTGAACTGAGCGGCGTGCAAGCGAACTTCAAGGACCCCCAGTTCACCACCGCCATCGGCCTGATCCGCTATGCGCAGATCATTGAGGCCGAGCGCGAACCGAAGCGCGGCTTCCTGCGCCGCCTCTGGCCCTTCTCAAAGTAACCAACCCCGGCGGCGCTGCCGCCTCTCCTGACATGATCGAATTCCCACGCGACGCCCAGAACACCATTCCATCCTCCTCGGTGAAGATCGTCGGCCTCGGCGGTGCCGGTACCAACATGCTCGACCGGGTCGTCCTGGACGGCATGGACGGCGCGGAGATGCTGGCGGTGAACACCGACATCCGCACGCTGTCCGGCTCGGTGGCCCGCGAGCGCATCCAGCTCGGCCGCAATCTGACCAAGGGTCTTGGCTGCGGTGGTGATCCGGAGCTTGGCCAGCAGGCGATCCTGGAAGCGGAGTCCGAGATCCGGGCCGCGCTGAAGGGCCGCAAGATCGTTTTCCTCTGCGTGGGCCTCGGCGGTGGCACCGGCTCCGGTGCGGCACCGATCATCTGCCGCGTTGCTCGTGAGGAAGGCGCGTTCGTGGTGGTCTTCGCCACGATGCCGTTCAGCTTCGAAGGCCGTCGCCGCCGTGAGCAGGCGGATACCTCGCTCAATGAGCTGGCAGTGCTTTCGAACGCGCTGGTGACCTTCGACAACACCCGCATGGGTGATCTGGTGCTGGCGAAGCAGGGCATCCATGAAGCCTTCGCTGCGGCGGATCGCATGATCTCGGAGAGTATCAAGGCGGTGATCCGCCTGGTGATCCGCCCGGGCCTGATCAATGTGGGTCTGGATGACCTGATGACCGCACTGCGCACGACGCGCTCGCGGTGTCTCTTCGGCTCCGGCATCGCGAGTGGCAAGGACCGCGCGCAGAAGGCGCTGCGCAATGCGCTCAACAGCCCGCTGCTTGATCAAGGCGCGCTGCTGCGGGATGCGGAGAGCGTGCTCGTTCACCTCTGCGGTGGTCAGGATCTCACGCTGTATGAAATCGAGCTGCTGATGCAGAGCCTTTCGAAGCACGTGCCGGACAAGGCGCACGTCCTTTTCGGTGCGGCCGTCGATCCGAGCATGGGCGAAAGCCTGAGCATCACGATGGTCAGCTCCTTGCCTGAGGATCGCCTGCACGCGACGCGCACCGCGCCGATGGAGCGGCCTGCGTTATTAGAACCGACGGTTGGCTTTGCCGATAACGAGGAAGAGGAGGAAGAAGAGCCCGTGGCCGTGGCCCCGCCTCAACCCGCTCCCCAGCGCGAGGTGGTGCGTGAACCGGTTCGCGAGCGCGAGCCTGTGCGCGAACCTGTGCGTGAGGTCGAGCCCGCTCCGGTGAAAAAAGCCCAGCCGCCCGCGTCGGTGGCCAAGGCGATCGCTGCGGCCTCCTTGTTCGACGAGACCAAGCCGGTGGTTGCCGAATTCAACTCCAAGCCGAAGCCCGCGCCGGCTGCGGTGGAAGAAGAGGAGATGCCTTTTGCCGAACCCGAGCAGTCGGCGTTCACGATCGACCGCAAACCGGCGCAGGCGGTCGCCAGCAACGATGACTTCGCTGGCAAGGCGGAGGAGATCGTGACGCTCAAGCCAGTGACCGAAGTCGAAGCGGAAGACGAATTCCCCGAGATGCCGGAGCTGGACGATGCCCCGGAAGAAGAGTCGCCAGCTTTCTTTACGATCGAGGATGAAGAGCCTGCTCCGGAAGAAGAGCCCGAGCCGGTCGCTGCCACCAAGGGAGACAAGCCGGTGGTGCTTCCTGGTGTCTTCGATGAACTCGACGATGTTTTCGCAGGCATGGAAGACCCCGCGGCACCGGAGACGCCGGTGGTGCCCGTCAAGGCCCGTGGTGGCAAGGGGCAGGCCGAGCTCAGCTTCGAAGGCGGTCCGCGCGGCAAGTTCGAAGGCGGTTCGCCGAGCCTCTTCGAAGGCGAGGATCTGGATGTGCCGGCGTTCTTGCGGAAGAAGCGCTGAGAGCGTCAGGGCTTCGTGAGTTCACGCGCTGCTTCTTCATAGAGGCAGCGCGCGATGAGCCAATCGTACCATTGGCCGAAGGGAACTTGCTGGGGTGTATCGTCGGCTTGGGCGAAGGCATTGCCGAGGGTTTTGCCTGCGGCCTGGAGCATTTCGTTGGCGGCGGCGTTTCCGCCCGTGCTCTGTCGGGTCATCGCGAGGACAGCTTGTGCTGCGGCCATTCCTTCGGGGGCGAGGCCGGAGGTGAGGCATTTTTCCAAGTGCTCTGCTGCCACTTGGAATTCGCCGAGGCGATAGGCGCAGAGGCCCTTGTTCAGCAGCGCCCACGAGTGCGAGTAGTCTTCAAGTCCGAGTGAGCGGTCGGAGAGGGAGTGGGCGAGGTTGCGGTCGAAGTCGATGCCGGGCATGAGCCAGCAGATCTTTGACGCGCGCTCGGCATCGAGCAGGTAAGGGGAGTTCGCGAACGCTTCGAGAGCCTTGTGGCAGAGGTTGCGATAGCCTTCCCGATCGTTTGCTCGCGATAGGAGTGCTGCCTGATGAAGGAAGCGGATGCTCTGGGCGCTGAGATCGATCAAGTGGGACGTGTCCTCAGCCGCCGTGCGCCAGTGCCCTTGGCGAGCGCGCCATTCGGCACGAGCCAGCAGGGCGTCCTGATGCTCCCAGGTGGGCTTCGCGGGTAGCTCCTGTTCGGCGCGTCGGCCGATGGCTTCCCACAACGCTTGCGATGCGCCCTCACGTCCGGCTTGTCCGTAGGCCGCGGCGATCTCGACCATGGTCCTGAGGGATTGTTCGGGGCTTTTCTCCATTGCGATTCGCCGCAGGTCGGCGGCATTGCTGCGCAGTCGCATCGCTTCATCGCGACGGCCCACGCGTTCGTAGGAGCCTGCGAGGTTTTCCATCCTGAGCATGGTTTCCGGGTGCTCGGATCCAAGGACCTTGTGGCTGGTTTCCAGCACTTGCTCACGGAGCTTCAGCGACTCCTCGTGACGACCGGCCTGATCATAGGAGATGGTGAGGTTGCTGATGGCGCGCAAGGTGTCGGGATGCTCCGGGCCGCGAACCTTTTGGAGCTTGGAGAGGACTTCCTCGCGCAACTTGAGGGCCTCTTCCTTGTCGCCGTTGCGATCCTTGGAGATCGCGAGGTTTTGCATCGCGCTCAAGGTGCGGGGATCGTCTGCCCCGAAGCGCTTGAGAGTCCGGTCCAAGACCTCGACACGCAATTCCAAGGCGGTCGTGGCGCGACCGACGGTGTCGTATGAAATGGCCAGATGCTGCATGGCCGCGATGGTCTTCGGATCGTCCGGGCCATCGTGGCGGCGATGAAATTCGAGGAGCTCTTCCTGAAGGCGGCCTGCATAGCCCGGCTTGTTGCCGAAGGCATAGGAGAGTGCGAGATCGCTGGCCGTGGAGAGTGTGCGCTCGTCCTCTTTCCCGAAGCGGTTCAGGTAATGATAGTAGGCTTTTTCCTGCAGATCGATCGCCTCCTGATAGAGGCCGAGTGCGTTGTAGGTGTTCCCGAGCGCATGCTGGAAATGAGCGCGGCGGTCGGGCTGGTCCGCGAAATCGGTTTCGAGTTTTTTGGAGGCGCGTTCGAGTGATTCCGCGACGGTGACTTGCCTGCCGCTGATGGTGGGATCGGGGCTGGCGAAGACCTCGGTGAGGAATTTCGCCACGTCTTCGGCTTCGCGGCGGGCGCGGTCCTTTTCATCCCGCTCGGCGGCGACGTTCGCGAGGCTGGCGACGGCCACGTCTTCGGCCTTCTTGGCGCGGATGGCCTGGCGCATGGAAACGACCGTGGCGGCTACCATCACCGCGGCGACCAAAGCGGCCATGGTGACGCCCCTGCGGTGGCGTTCGACAAACTTCCGCATCTGATAGAGGCGGCTGGGTGCGGCGGCGCTGACGGGTTCATTGCGGAGGAAACGACCGAGGTCCTCGCGCAGGGCATTGGCGGTTTCGTAGCGGCGGCGGCGGTCCTTTTCGAGGGCCTTCAGCACGATCCAGTCGAGTTCGCCGCGGATGAGGAAGCCGAGCGTCTTTGGCTGGGTGTGGCGGGCCTTCGCGATGGTGCGGATTTCCTCGTCCTCGATCGTGGCCAGGCGCGTGGAGGGGCGGGGGGCTTCCTTTTCGCGGATGATGCGGCGCATTTCATCGAAGCCGGCGGCCATCAATTCACTGGCTTCGATGGGTGGCTTGCCGGTGAGCAATTCGTAGAGAAGGACGCCGAGGCTGTAGATGTCCGAGCGGGTGTCGATGTCGATGGCGGACAGGCTGGCCTGCTCGGGTGAGATGTAGAGAGGGGTGCCGATGAATTGCTCGAAGCGGGTGAAGAGCGTCTTGTCGGTGAGCTGCTGCTGCATGGCCTTCGCGATGCCGAAGTCGATGACCTTCACGACCGGACGGTCGCCATCGAGGCCGACGATGATATTCGATGGCTTCAGGTCGCGGTGGATGATGCCTTTCTGGTGGGCGTGCTGGACGGCGGCGCAGACTTCGCTGAAGAGCTCCAATCTACGACGGGTGTCGTACTCGTGGACATCGCAGAAGGTGGTGATGGACATGCCGCGCACGAGCTCCATCACGAAGTAGGGCCGACCGGTGGCGGTGGCACCGGCGTCGAAGACCTTGGCGATGCCGGGGTGTTCCATCATCGCGAGGGCCTGTCGCTCGGCCTCGAAGCGGGCGATGACGTCGCGGGTGTCCATGCCGGCCTTGATGATCTTGAGCGCGACGCGGCGGATGATGGGCTCGCGTTGCTCGGCCATGAAGACGACGCCGAAGCCGCCTTCGCCGATGCGCTGGAGGAGCTTGTAGCGGCCGATGGTGTCGCCCGCTTTTTCTGCGATCTCGGGCGCGCGCGGGGCATCCATGCCGGCGAAGAAAGCATCGGCTTCGTTCGCGTCCTTCAGCAGCGCTTCCACCCGCGCCCGCTGCTCCGGCGAATCGCAGGCTTCATCGAGGTAGGGGGCGCGCTCGTGCTGCGGGAGCTCGCGGGCTACTGCGAAGATGTCGTCGTGGGTATCCATCATGACCCCTCGTGCGAAATCCTGCCGGGAAAACGGACAGGGGGGAGGAAAATTTTTTCAGCCGTCGCCGCGGATGGCGCGGTAGAGCCAGACCTTGGCGAGTTCCCAGTGACGGCGGATGGTTTTTTCGTTGAGGTCCAGCAGGGCGGCGATCTCGTTGTGATCGAGGCCGGCGAAGAAGCGGAGCTTCACGATTTTGGCTTTCAGCGGATCCTCGGTTTCGAGGGCATCGAGCACTTCGTGGATTTGGAGGAGCTTTTCGTCTTCGGAGGCAATGCCGTGGAGTTCTTCGTCAAGGGCGGTGGCGGCGAGACCTCCACCGCGTTTTTCCGTGGCGCGGCGGCGGGCGTTTTCGACGAGGATGCGGCGCATGGCCTCCGAGGCTGCGCCGAAGAAATGGCGGCGGTTGTTCCAGTTCTGGTCACCATCGGCGAGACGCAGCCACGCTTCGTGAACGAGGGCGGTGGCTTGCAAGGTGTGGCCGGAGCGCTCGCTCGCCATCTTGCCGGCGGCCATGCGGCGTAGCTCGCCGTAGATGGACTCCAGTAGCGTGGCTGATGCGGAGTCGTCACCTGCGGCCACGGCATTGAGCACGCGGGTGACGTCGCTGCCTTCTCGCGAACTATCTGGAGGGAGTGGCATCCGGGAGGTTCAGCGACAATGTCGCTAGCTTTCCCTTTTATCACAACGAGGAACTTCGATGGACGATGCGCAAGAGCGGGTAGCGAGAACTACCGGGGTGGGGAGCTAGGCACCACGTATCGCGGTGATCATAGTGGATTATCGCAGGAGTCCACGGATTCCGTGTTCTGCGTAAAACCCAAGACCCATGAAACCCAGAATTCAGACCAACGGCCCGGTCGCCACTGCGAGAGCAAGAGCGGCTTTGGTTCTCCACTCCCACGCATCGGCAGCATTCATCGCGGCCGATCCCGGCAAGCGCAAGTAGGCATTCATCGCCGGCAGAGACTTCCTTCCACATCCGGTGATCCGAGGCGCCCTTCTTTCAAGGGGCTAAGGGATGGCCGGAGCGGACGGTCGTGCCCTTTACCCGGAGAATTTCAAAGCGGACCTCCCTAGTAACTTCCCCAAAGAACCCATGAAATCACCACACAAGCGTAACAAGACAAGCCCCTCCGCCCTTATCATAGCGGTGGGAGCCCTCCTCCCCGGCATCGCTGCCGCCCAGACCTTCCTGATCAATGCCACGACGAACAACGGCAGCTTCGAGTTGCTCGGTCCTGTTCCCGGCGCGGCGAATGCCGCCAAAGCCACCAACTGGGATACGGATCCCGACGGCGACGTCACTTACTGGACTCAATTTCCCGGTGTGGGAGTCCAGGGTGACAGTGGCACCGAGACGGGTGCCTCCACCAACGGAACCAAGAGAGCATTCCTGCAGAACGGAAATGCGGTCTACAACATGACCACCCATGTCATCCAGGCCGGGGACAAGTTCACGTTCGCTTGGGATGCCATCAACACTCCGGCTCACAACGTTTCGTTGGTCTACGACAACGGCGGAACCCTCGTGGCGCTGGGAACCCCGGTCGCTTCCACGACGATTGGCAATGGCAAGACGGGCTCATACATTGTGGCGCTCGGAGATCCTGCCGTCGGCCATACGGTCGGCCTCAAGATCGCATCCACGGGAAATTACCCGGCGATCGACAACGTGCTGCTGAGCTTCGTGTTCACCGATCCGGATACCGATGGCGACACGCTCTTCGATTTGTACGAGGACAAGTATTTCGGGAACAACGATGGCATCGTCACACCGTCCGACCTTTCTCCTCAAAATGGTTCCGGGGATCCCGACGGGGATACCCTGAGCAACGCGACGGAGTTCAACCTGAGCAAGACGGATCCAACGCTTGCCGATACCGATGGCGACACGCTTTCCGATGCGGCGGAGTACAACGGGACGTCGAACGCCTTCGCCCCGGGGACGAAAACGAATCCCTTGCTGAAGGATTCGGACGGAGACCGGGTGAGCGATGCCGAGGAGAATGGCTCGCTGAACAAATATCCACTGCCGGGCGGAGGCGGAGCCACGAATCCCAACGATCCCGATACCGACTTCGACGGGGTCAATGACTATGAGGAACTGGCCTATCACTCCAATCCCAATGACTTCGACAGCAGGCCGACACCCACGCTGCACAACCTGGTCGACAACACCCTGCAGAACGGGAGTTTCGAGTTGAGGAATGGAATTCTCAACACCGCCAAGACAACGCACTGGGATGCCATCGTGGGAGACACGAACGATATCGATAACTGGACTGAGTGGCTTCCTGCCATCGGTGGCATTTCGACGAATCCTACCGATAGCGGTGTGGAGGGCGGGGGAACGAACGGGCCGATGCGCGGTTACCTTCGCGGTGGCGACGCGATCTACAACCTCTCGAATAGCTCCGCGGGAGAAGGGTCCGTGTATGCCTGCACTTGGAAGCAGGTGAGTGCTGCCGGGAACGTGCTCACCGCACGGCTGGTGTATCAGGATGGGTCATTCATCCGCCCGATCAATGATTCCTTGGCGACCACGTCCACGGGGACGGTGGCGACGCCAGGATTGGGCCGAATCCTCTATCGTGTGCCTGCGGGTAGTCCGGCGATCGGCAAGCAGATCGGAGTCGCCTTCAGCTCGGGCGGGAGTTGGATCGGCTTTGACGAGGTGGTCCTCAATATCGCGGATGGTGACTCCGATCACGACGGCTTGGGTGACTTCGACGAAGATCACTTCTTCGGAAACAATGACGGGATTCCAACCCTGGCTGAGCTCGCGCTGCAAAGCGGTACCAGCGATGCCGATGGAGACGGCCTGAACAACAATAGCGAGATCAACGTTTTCCACACCTTTCCGAAAGTCAAAGACTCGGACGGCGATGGTCTGGAGGACGGGCCGGAAGTGGCCGAGCTGCTGACGGTTGAAGTGGGCGTGATTCCGTCGAATCTCTACAATGGAAGGGCGACCGATCCGCTTCTTACCGACTCGGATCATGATGGGATCACTGATTTCGAAGAGAACGGCTCGCTCAACGTGGCTTTCTCCAACCAGCCGACCGATCCTAACGCCACTGACACCGACAGTGACGGCATCAGTGACAGGAATGAGGTCTACTACGGCTCCAATCCCAACGATGATACGAGCGTTCCGAATCCCGTCCTTTACTCGCTGATCAACAACTACCTCTTGAACGGTAGCTTCGAGTTGCAAGGCGGAGTTGCGAGCACAGTGAAGCAAGTGCAATGGGACAATCCGGCGGGCGACGTCGACAACTGGAAGTTGTGGACCGAGCTTTCGAGTGCCTCGACCGACAGCGGTGTGGAGCCGGGTGGCTCGCATGGCGCGATGAGGGCCTTCCTCCAAGGTGGGAATGCGGTCTATAACATGACGTCCGAGGTGGCGGCAGCTGGAGCGGTGTATGCCTGCTCATGGAAACATACGGGAAATGACGGCACGATCGACGTGCAGCTGGTTTACAATGACGGCGGCGTGATCAAGTCGCTCGCGGCCTCCTCGGCGGTGACGACCAATGCGGCGCAGACGGGCGACCTGGTTTACCGGATTCCCGCAGGTAGTCCGGCGATCGGAAAGACGATCGGCATTGGCGTTCGCAATGTGACCGCTGGCTATCCGCAGGTCGACGAGTTCTCGCTGAGTGTGGTTTCGCCAGACACTGACGGAGACGGCCTGGCGGATCGCTGGGAAACCGACAACTTCGGTGCAGGCAACCTGAGTCAGGGCCCGGGAGGCGATCCTGATGGCGATGGCTACACCAACCTTCAGGAACAGGCGGCTCACAGCAACCCGAACGATGCCACCTCGAACCCTGGCGACGGGGATCGCGATGGACTGGCGGATGCCTGGGAGACCGAGAAATTCGGCAATCTCGCCCAGACTGGAGCAGGTGATTTCGATAGTGATGGCAGCACCAACCAAACCGAGTTCCGGCTGGGCTTGGATCCGGTCAGCGGAAGCTCCTTCTTTGTTGCGGCGGTGGGTTCGGGCGGGGCGATCCAGTGGCCGAGTGCCACCGGGGTCACTTTCAAGATCCAGCGGAGCACGACCTTGGGTGCGGATTGGGTCACGCTTGAGGCTGCTTTCCCCGGCACCGCAGGCACGGCCAGCTATACCGATCCCTCGCCGCCAGCCGGCAAGGCCTTCTACAAGATCGAGCTGAACCCATGATCCGACGGTTTCCTCCGAGGCTCGCCTGATTCCCTGGTGTCTCTTTCCCGTAGCAATTCTTCGTGAGAGGGCACCAGGCTATCGGGGCCTGAATGGGTCAGCCTGACCACGAAAGACCGGCGCGCTGGCGGAGAAATTCCGCTGGCGCGCTTACTTTGTGAGCCAGTCCTTGAAGGTGCCTTCGTTGGCGGGGAGCTGGATGGCCACCTTCTCGCGATCGGCGAGGATGGCGAGGCGCTCGGGGATCTCGACGGAGCCCTTGCCAATTTCCTGTTCCATCACGTCGAGGAACTTCGAGGGGTGGGCGGTTTCCAGGGTGATCGTCGCGTTGCCGGGATTGGAGGCACGCCACTTGCGGGCGGCCAGCCAGCCGACAGCTCCGTGCGGGTCGATCTCGTAGTTGTAGAGCGATTTCACCTCGCGGATCCCAGCGCGGGTCTGGTCATCGGTGAAGGAGACACCTTCGATCTTGGCGCGCATGGCGTCCCACGAGTTGCCGAAGAGCGCCTGCATGCGGGCGAAGTTCGAGGGTGCGCCGACGTCCATGGCGTTCGAGATGGTCGCGGTGCTCGGGCGCGGGTGGTAGTTGCCGCTCTTGAGGTAGGCGGGGACGACGTCGTTGAGATTGGTGGCGGCGATGAATTTCTTCACCGGCAGGCCGAGTTGTACGGCGAGGAGGCCGGCGGTGAGATTGCCGAAGTTGCCGGAGGGGATGACGAACACAGGCTCGACGCCTTCCGGGAGCTGGCGTGCACTATGGATATAGTAGAAGCTCTGCGGGACGAGGCGGGAGAGATTGATCGAGTTCGCCGAGGTCAGGTTGAGGCGCTCGGAAAGGTCGCGATCGAGGAAGGCGGACTTCACGAGGCGCTGGCAGTCATCGAAGGTGCCATCGATTTCCAGGGCGGTGATATTGTCGCCGAGGGTGGTGAGCTGCTTTTCCTGGAGACCGGAGACCTTGCCCTTCGGGTAGAGGATGATGACGCGGGTGCCGGGGACCTTGTGGAAGGCCGAGGCGACGGCGCCGCCGGTATCACCGGAGGTGGCGACGAGCACGGTGAGTTCGCGATTGTCGCCGCGGACGAGCCAGCCCATCAGGCGGGCCATGAAGCGGGCACCGAAGTCCTTGAAGGCGAGGGTGGGTCCGTGGAAGAGCTCGAGGATGTGATCGCCCGGTGCGAGCGGGATGACGGGTGCGTCAAAGGCGAGCGTGCCTTCGACGATTTCCTTCAGCGCGGCGGCTGGCACATCTTCGTTGAAGAATGCGTGCGCCACGGCGTAGCCGATTTCCTGGAAGGAAAGTTCGCGCCAGATCGCCCAGAACTCCGGGCCGAGCACCGGAAGGGTGTCCGGCATGTAGAGGCCATTGTCCGGCGGGAGGGAGCGGAGGATCGCTTCCTTGAGGTCCACCCGGTGGGCGGGATTGTTGGTGGAGTGGTAGAGCATGGCGACGGGCGATTAAAGATCGAGGAATTCGGACATGATCATGCCGATGTCCTTTACGATTTGGCGTAGCAATGGTGGTGCGATGTCGCGTCCGCGATGGTCCGGGACCGTGGTCTGTCGGCCATCAGGATGTTTGAATTGGCAATGGGATCCACGCTGGCGGATCATCTCGAAGCCATGCTTCCTGAGCAGGCGCATCACTTCTTGCGGCTTGAGAACGGGATCCCGGCCCATGACTAAACCGTCACGGTTTGAGTTCCCATGAATTCTGCTTCGAACTGCGGCTCACCTTCCTCCAGCAGCAACTCAAGGACCTCGCGAAGGTTCGCCTGGAGTTCGTCGAGCGACTCGGCCTGCGTATGGGCTCCCGGCAGGCCGGGAACATAGCCGACCAGTAATCCTGTCTCAGGGCATCGCTCGACGATGGCAGTGTAGGATCGCATGGGCTGGAGGATAGGCGCGAAAACGTCCGGCGGCAATTCTGGCGCTTACTTCGTCTTCTTCTCGTTCACCACGTGCACGCCGTGGGGATTGATCTTGGAGACGTAGACTTGGTTACCGAGGGGAATCGAGGAGAAGACCTTGGAGATGGCGTCGCCGACTTTCTTGGCGGTTTCCTCGCCTTCGCAGAGGGCGAAGACGCTGGGGCCGGCACCGGAGATGGAGAAGCCGAGGGCTCCGGCGGCGAGGGCGGCGCGCTTGGCCTTGTAGAACTCGGGGATGAGTTTCTGGCGGCGGGGCTCGGCGATGACGTCGTGGATCGAGCGGGAGATGAGGCCGTAGTCTTCCTGAATGATGCCGCAGAGCAGGCCGCCGAGGTTGCCGATCTGCTGGGTGGCATTCACGAGCGGGATGTCCTTCGGGAGGATTTCGCGGGCGACCTTGGTGAGGACCTCGATGTCGGGGTGCACCACGGCGGCCCAGAGGTTCTTCGGGGCCGGGAGCTGTGCGACATCGAGCTCGTCATTGCTGCGGATGAAGACGATGCCACCGAGGAGGCAGGGGCCGACATTGTCCGCGTGCCAGGCGCCGTCGGCCGAGGCTTCGCCGGCCATGGCGAAGGGGAGGAGCTGCTTTTTGGAGAGGGGTTCGCCAATGAGGTAGTTCACGGCGTAGGCACCGGCGACGGCGGAGGCGGCGGAGGAGCCGAGGCCGGAGCCGAAGGGCATCTTCTTGTGAATCTCCATCTCGATGCCGCGGTCGGTCATGCCCAGGTGGCGGAGCAGGTCGAGGGCGGCTACACCAGCGGTGTTTTTCTCCGGGTTTTTCGGCAGTTTCCCGTCGTCGCCGGTAATGGCTGTAATGTGAAGGCCGGGCTTGTCGCAGTGACGGACGACGATCTCGTCCCCGGGGGCGTCGATGGCGAATCCGAGCACGTCGTAGCCGCAGGCGACATTGGCAACGGTGGCGGGCGCGAAAACGCGGACTTCCTGGATGGCTTCCTTCAGCATGAGCGCGGCGGAGGTAGCAGCCGGGGCCCGGCAGGGCGAGGGCGAATATGGTCAGCAGAAAAAGGCCGTGTGGTCATTGATCACTCGGCACTTGCATCCCGGACGGGTTCCGTCTTCCCCTGCGGCTCATGCAGGTCGGCATTATCATGGGCAGCACGTCGGATTGGCCGACGATGGAGCACGCCGCGCGCACGCTGGAAGAATTCGGCGTGGCGTGGGAGGCGGAGGTCGTCAGCGCCCACCGCACGCCGGACAAGCTGTTTTCCTACGCCGAAGCTGCCCGTGGCCGTGGGCTGAAGTGCATCATCGCCGGGGCTGGCGGGGCTGCCCACTTGCCGGGGATGACGGCGGCGATCACCGATCTGCCGGTGCTGGGCGTGCCGGTGGAGTCGCATGCGCTCAAGGGGATGGATTCGCTGCTTTCGATCGTCCAGATGCCGGGCGGGATCCCGACGGCAACCTTCGCGATCGGCAAGGCCGGGGCGATCAATGCCGCGCTTTTCGCGGTGGCGATGCTTGCCGGGGAGGATTCCGCGCTGCTGGAAAAGTTGCAGGCCTTCCGCAAGAAGCAGAATGAAACGGTGAAGGCTGCGGAACTTCCCGGATTGCCGGATGTGAACCACGGATGATCTTTTGTCAGTGACTGCTCCTATCATTCCGCCGGGCTCGGTGCTCGGCATTCTCGGCGGCGGCCAGCTTGGCCGGATGTTCTGCATGGAGGCCCGGCGCATGGGCTATCGCACGCTGGTGTGGACCGGTGGCCTCGAGGCTCCGGCGATCGTGGTGGCGGACGAGGCGATTGATCTGCCGTTTGATTCGGCGGAAGCGCTGGAGCAGTTCGTGGCGAAGGCTGCGGTGGCGACGGTGGAGTTCGAGAACATCCCTCGCGAGACGATGGAGGCGGTGGCGGCGAAGATCGCGCTGCATCCGTCGCCGAATGCGGTGGCGATCTGCCAGCATCGCGAGCGGGAGAAGACTTTCTTAAAAGAGCATGGGATTCCGTGCGCGCCGTTTGCGGTGGTGGCGTCTGCCGATGAACTGGCGAAGGCGCTTGGCGAGATTGGAACGCCGGCGGTGCTGAAGACTGCGGCTTTCGGCTACGATGGGAAGGGGCAGCAGAAGCTGACGGGCGAGGAAGATCTCGCGGAGGTGTGGGCGAACTTCGGGACGGACCGTGCGGTGCTGGAGGCCTTCATTCCATTCGAGCGTGAGCTGTCGGTGATGGTGGCGCGCTCGGCTGATGGGTCGGTGGTGGCGTATGATCCGGCGGAGAACCGTCATCGTCATCATATCCTCGATGTTTCAATCGTGCCGGCGCGGGTGGGTCCCGCGGTGCTGGCGGAGGCCAAGGTGATCGCTTGCCAAGTGGCGGATGCGCTCCAATACGACGGCATCATGGGGGTGGAGTTTTTCCATCTGCCGGATGGTTCGCTGCTGGTGAACGAGATGGCACCGCGCCCGCACAACTCGGGTCACCACACGCTGGATGCGTGTGCGACATCGCAATTCGAGCAGCAGGTGCGGATCATCTGTGGGCTGCCGGCGGGATCGCCGAAGTTGTTGTCGCCGGTGGTGATGTTGAACCTGTTAGGCGACATGTGGCCGGATGAATCGGTGGCACCGGATTGGACGCCGTTGTTTGCGGATGGGTCGGCGTTCCTGCATCTCTATGGGAAGCGGCGCGCGGTGGGACGCCGGAAGATGGGGCATGCGAATTTCCTCGGGAGCGATGTGGAGGATGCGTTGAAGCGGGCGGAGGTGATCAAGGCGGAGTTGTTGAGGGGCGGGAGGTGAGGCTTGGGGGTAGACCGCCGCACTCCGCATGAGGTCTCCAGTTGGGAGACCGAGCGCTTGCGTGGCTTACCTGGCACTTCGTGCCAGGCTTTTATGAACCGTCCCGTTGGGACGAAGAATGCGTGATGCGACTTCTTGTGATGAGGAGCGGCGCGCTGTGATGAAGAAGAGACTCACCTTTGGCACTCCGGTTACCACCATGCCCAGCCGTGCTGGTTCCAGAAGGCTTGGAGGTCGCCTTCGTCGCCTTTGAAGACGTTCCGCTCCATGGGGTGGGCCATGTTGCCGAAGTAGCGGGGGCTGGGCCAGGAGCCGGTGTTGTAGTGCTTGGGGGTGGAGTGGCCGTTTTGCCAGACGACGCCGCCGTATTGCCACATGGCCCACTCGTCCCAGATGCCGTATTGTTTCGTCAGCTCGTCGGGGGTGAGGTTGTTCGAGCCCATGGAGCGCTCGGTGCCGGCGGGGCTGTAGAGGGCGATCCAGTAGGGGGAACGACGGATCACGGATTTCTGGGCGGGATTGGCTCCGTTCAGGCTGTTGCGGAGCCGCGCGCTGTTTTCCAGATAGGTCACGGGGGTCACGCCGGTGCGCTGTTCCACGCGGCGGATGAATTTGACGAGGCGCTCCGGTGAGGAGGCATTGTCGAAATCGCCGACGAGGAGGATCTTCCGCGAGGAGATCCCCCGGCTGCGGGCGGTGGCGCGGACGCGGTCGACAAAGGAGTCCGCCTGTGCGGCAGGATCCTGATTCATGGTGACGAAATGATAGGCGCCGAGCATGAGGCCCTGGCGGTCGGCTGAACTCAGGAAGTCGCCGAATTTGTCATCGAGCAGCGGGCCCTTGGCGGAGCGGGCGATGAGGCCGAGGGCGCCATTTCGCCGGAGGGCGGAGAGATCGTGCTGGGTGTAGCCGTCGCCGCCGCGCTGGCGTTCCTTCGGGTCCCAGCCGGAGACATTGAGGACGGCGGGGGAGCCGGAAACGCTGGTGCCGCCGAAGCCGCCGCCCCCGCAGGAAGTGAGGAACAGGGCCGTCAGGAGGAAGAGGGCAGGGGTTTTCATGCCACAGCCAAACACGCCGCTGTGGGCCGTGTCGAGGGGCGGTTCGCGGCGAAAGGCGTCGCTCGACAACCGGGATTTTCGCCCCTAGCCTCCCCGCCCCTATGAAATTCCACCTCACTCCCGGCGTGCTGGCTTTCGGTCTCGCCACCCTGATTCCGGCGGCCGCCCAGAAGGAAGCGCCCGCTGAGAAAACCGCCGAAGAGGCTCCGGCCGCGCCAGCCGCGCCGATCGACCCGGCGAAGGTGAAGACCCAATCGTCCTACGGCCTGGGTTTCCGTGCCGGTGGTGAATTTGCGCAGCAGTATGGCCAGTTCGGCATCACGCCGGCGGACATTGAAAACGAGTCCTTCCTCAAGGGTTTCATGGCCGCCTTCAAGGGCGACAAGCCGGAAGTCTCCGAGGATGACCTGAAGAATGCGATGCAGGCGCTCGGCGAACTGCTGCAAGGTCGCGAGAAGGAAGGTGCCGCGAAGAATCTCGAGGCCAGCAAGAAGTTCCTCGCTGAGAACGGCAAGCGTTCCGGCGTGACCACGACCAAGAGCGGCCTCCAATACGAAGTGCTCAAGAAGGGCGGCGACGAGAAATACGTGGCGCCGAAGGAAGGCGAGCCGGAGAAGCAGTTCATGGTGCACTACAAGGGCACGCTGATCGATGGCACCGAATTCGACGCTTCTCCTGAAGGCGAGCCGGTGCCGATGGGCATGCAGGTGATCGAGGGCTTCAAGGAAGCGCTCACCACCATGCCGGTGGGTGCGAAGTGGAAGCTCTTCATCCCGAGCGAAATGGCCTACGGTGACCAACGCCGCAGCGCCGAGATCGCGCCGAACAGCGCGCTGATCTTCGAACTCGAGCTGGTGAAGATCCAGGACGCTCCGGAGAACCCGCACGGCGAAATGCCATTCCCGCTTCCTGAAGGTGCCGCACCGGGAGGTGCTCCCGAGGGCGAGTAAGCACGACCGCTAATGTTTTTTTTCCGGCCTGCGGGGATTCACTATCCCTGCGGGCCTTTTTGTTTTCCGCGCTACGCGGGTGCTCATCACTTGAAGTCCGAAACGGCGAAGTCGACGTGTCCCGATTGGTGGCCATCCGAACGTTGCCACCCCATGCGGAAATAGAACGGCTGCCCGTGATCGGCCACCCAGCGCCGGAAGTCCTGAAACCAGGGATCTACGAGCCCAAATGTCTCCTCCAGAGTCAGGGTCCGGATGTAAAACTCCGGTTCTTCCTGCAGCTTCTCGCGAACATGGCTGGCAAGGGCCTCGAAGGATTCCGACTGACTCATGGGAAAGGGTTGGTTATTTCCGTTTGCCTGTCCCTTGGTTCCAAAAGCTGAACTCGTGCTCGAAGCAGGTGCCGGACAGGTCCAGCAGCTTTTCTTCGACGAAGCGCCGGGCATCGCTGACGCCTTGGTTGTAGGCGATGGGTGCAATCTCCGTGAGGATGTAGTCTAACAGGAAGCCGGCCTGCATTTCGCCGATGTCCTGCTCCAGTTCCTTTTCGAGATAGCGACCGATGGACTGGATTGCTTTCTTGCGTTGATCAGGCGTCAAGCGGACTGGCATGGCTCAGGATGCGGCGGCGGGGTGGATGCATCAAGGCTGCAGTCGGGGGCTTCCGGAGTGTGCCTGTGGATGACGAGGCTCTTGATCCCCGCGGGCCTTTTTGTTTTCTGGGGAACGATGAAGCTCACTTACTACGGACACGCCTGTGTCGGCATCGAACTCGCCTGCGGCACCCGCCTTCTCTTCGACCCATTCATTACGCCGAACGGCCTCGCAAAGGCGGTGGATGTGGATGTGATTCCGGCGGACTACGTGCTGCTGACGCATGGGCATGAGGATCACGTGGCGGATGCGGAGCGGATCCTGAAGCGCACCGGGGCGACGCTGATTTCGAATTTCGAGATCGTGTCGTGGTATGGGGCGAAGGGGATCGAGAAGGCGCATCCGATGAATCTGGGAGGTGGCTTCAATTTTCCCTTCGGCCGCGTGAAACTGGTGAATGCCATCCACTCGTCGGTGTTGCCGGATGGGAGCTATGGCGGGAACCCGGGGGGCTTTGTGATCGAGACGCCGCACGGGTGCTTCTATGTTTCGGGTGACACGGCGTTACATGCGGACATGAAGCTGTTAGGCGAGATGCACTCGCTGGATTTCGCGGTGATGTGCATCGGGGACAATTTCACGATGGGGCCTGCGGATGCTGCGCTCGCTGCGGAGTGGGTGGGGGCGAAGCACGTGGTGGGGGTCCACTACGATACCTTCCCGCCGATCATGATCGACCGGAAGATCGCGGCCGGGGAGTTCGCGAAGAGGGGTGTGGAGCTGCTGCTGCCGGCGATCGGGGAGACGATGGGGATGTGAGGCTGGCTGCTACTTCGAGATCAGTGGCTTGACCGTCTCATCGTCACCTTTCCAGCGGTCGATCACGCCTTTTTGTTCCACTTGGAGCGAGTCATTGGGCAGGAGCTCGATGTTCTTGTGCTTCAGGTTGTGGAAATCGAGGCAGTATTGCTTGCCGGCCCGGAGCAGGACGACGTTGCGGCTGCCGAAGTCATTGCGGCCGCCAGCGGCGTCGATGGCCAGGATGACGGTCATGCCCTTGCGGAAGGTGGTTTGGCCTGCCTTCCGCACCTGGCCGCCGATGCTGACGATGGTCTCGTTGGGATCGACGATGACTCCCTTCAAGACCTCGGCCTGGATGGAGGGCTTGGTGTAGATCTGCTCGGCGCGGTAGGCGGCCTCGATGGCGCGGGCGAGTTGCTCAGCATTCAGGCCGCGGGCGGTGACGGGCTTGTCCAGCAGGGGCATGGCGATGGTGCCGGATTCGCCGATGCGGTATTGGCCGTTCACCTTGGCTTGCTCGTCGCCTTCCACGCCGAGGAGGCTGATTTTCACAGTGTCGCCGGGCTCGAGGCCGGCGAGGGCGGGGGAGATGGAAAGGACCATCGAGAGGAACAGGGCTGCTTTCATCGGCATGAACTTTGTGTGGCAAAGTTTATTTGGGCAAGTCAATCTTTCCGCCTCGTCATTCGCGCGATGATGGAAAGATTTATGTCACAATCCGGAGCCCTGCTGGCAATGCCCTATGAAAGCCATGCAAGCCCTCGCCCTATCCCCGCCTGAACCGATGGACCGGCAACGCTTCACCGAACTCGTCCGCCTGCATCACCTGACGCTGCTATCCTACGCCCGGGCCCTGGCCGGGGCGGAGAGCACGGCGCGAGAGCTGGTGCAGGACGCTTTCGTCGCGGCGTGGCAGAGTGTCGGGAAATTCGAAGTGACCCGGGACTTCGCCGCGTGGATGCGCGGGATCGTGCGCAACAAGTGGCGCGAACACTGCCGGCTCCATGCGCGGGAGGTGCCCTTTGACGAAGCGGCGCTCTCGCATCTGGAGGAAACGCTGGCTCCTCATTCCGGTGGGGATGCCGCTCTTTTCGCCCGGCTGGCCGAGTGCCGGGAGAAGCTGCCCGAGCCGATGGCCGAGGCGCTGCGCGCGACCTACGATGAAGGTCGTACCAGCGACGAGGCCGCCTCGATGCTGTCCCTGAATGCTGCCGCCTTTCGCAAGCGCCTGGAGCGCGCCCGCGAGGCGCTGCGGCTGTGTCTCTCGAAAAACAACTGACCCTTTTCTTTTCCCATGAATCCTTCTGAAGATCCGAATGATCGTCTGCTCGACTCGCTGCTGCGCGAGCAAGCGCGTGGCAAGGCGGACGATGAATTGCTGCAAGGCATCGAGGCCCGGCTGGATGTCGGGAAAGCGCCTGCGCACCGGCGGCAGAGAAGCCCGCGGGCGATGATCTGGTCGGCGGCTGCTGCGGCGGTGGTGGTATTGTCCATCGGCGTGATCACCTGGCAGACGCACCAGCTTCCCTCGGGAGCGCAGGTGCTGGCGAAGAGGGATGCCCAAACATTCAGGGCTTCGTATGACCCCGCCGTGGAAGCGCACAAGAGGATCGCGAAGGAGGCGGGCCACGTTTTCAAAAAGATCGGGAGCGATCGCTCGACAGAGCTGGTGTTGCCCGAGGCGGCTTCGGGTCCCGAGGTTGCGCTTGAGGCGGATCCATTTGCCTCCGGCGGAAGCTTGGCGATGAACACAGGGCCTGTGGCTGACCCGTTCGCCAGTGACGACAGCGCTGCGCTTTCCGGAGGGACGGACGCCGCGCCTGCGCCGGCTGCGGGGCTTGGTCTCGGCGGCGGTGCGGGAGGGGGAAGGAGTACAGGTGCGGGATCCGGGCCTGCTGTGGCTGCGAGGCCTTCGAAGCCCATTCCCAACGTGTGGTGGTTGGGGAGTGGCCCGGCCTCGCTTGACAAGGCCAAGGCGCCGGAAGAAGCGCTGGGGCGGTCTAGGGACCCAAGGCTTGCTGTTGACGATGGACAGTCCCGCGAGAACTACGGCCGTCTCGTGGACCAGCCGTGGAAGTCGCCGTGGCAGGATGCGCTTTCGACCTTTTCGATCGATGTCGATACGGCTTCCTACACGAATGTCCGGCGGATGCTGATGGAGGGTCGCCCGGTGCCTGCGGATGCGGTGCGGATTGAGGAACTGGTGAACTACTTCGACTACCGCTATGAGGGTCCGAAGGGTGATGGGCCATTCGCGGTTCATGGCACGCTGGCGACTTGTCCGTGGAGTCCGCAGCACTTGCTCGCCCGGGTGGCGATCAAGGGGCGTGAAATCGAAGCGAAGGCCCGGCCGGCTTCGAATCTGGTGTTCTTGATCGATGTTTCCGGGTCGATGCAGGAACCAGACAAGTTGCCGCTGCTGAAACGCTCGATGCGGGTGCTGTTAGATCAGCTCGATGAGCGGGACCGGCTTGGCATCGTGGTCTACGCTGGCAGCGAGGGTGTGGTGCTGGATCCGACGAAGCTGGATGAGCGTGGCTTGTCCGCGGCGATCCAGGCGATTGAAAAGCTTGAGGCCGGGGGCTCGACCAATGGCGGGGCGGGGATCAAGCGCGCCTATGAGATGGCGTCGAAGAACATGGTGCCCGGCGGTGTGAACCGGGTGATCCTTGCCACCGATGGTGACTTCAATGTGGGCACCACGGGTCAAGGCGATCTGGTGAACCTCGTGAAGCAGGGCGCGGCGAAGGGCGTGAGCCTGAGTGTGGTGGGCTTCGGCACTGGCAATTTCAATGATGCGATGCTGGAAGCGATCACCAACGATGCGGACGGGAATTACTTCTACATCGATGGCGATCAGGAGGCACGCCGTGTGTTCCTACAGAAGCTGACGGGGACACTGGTGACGATTGCGAAGGATGTGAAGATCCAGGTGGAGTTCAATCCGGGGAAGGTGCAGGCGTATCGTCTGATCGGGTATGCGAACCGGATCTTGCGCCATGAGGATTTCAACAATGACAAGGTAGATGCCGGGGACATCGGCGCGGGGCATACGGTGACCGCGTTTTATGAAATCGTGCCGCCGGGGGTGGCGATGCCGAACACGGGGAACGTGGATGGCCTGCGCTATCAGAAGACGGCGGAGAAGAAGGAGGTAGTGCCGAGTGATGATTGGCTGACGCTGAAGCTGCGCTACAAGCATCCCGAGGGCGAGGTGAGCCAATTGATCGAGACACCGTTGAAGGGTGAGCCGCAGCCGTGGGAAAAGGCAGGTCATGATTTCCGCTTTGCTTCGGCGGTGGCTCTTTTCGGGATGAAACTGCGGGAGATGCCGGAGATGGCGGACGTGGCTTGGCAGAAGGTGGTGGAGATCGCACGTCCGGCGGTGGCGGATGATCCGCGGGAGCAGCGGTCGGAGTTCATTGAGATGGTGGCCAAGCATGGGCGCTTTGCGTTGCCGCCGATGGTGACGGCGGAGCCGCAGGTTGATGCGCTCGAGGGCGTAAGCTATCTCAAGGATGAGTCGATCCAGTGGTATGTGATGTTCGGCTTCGAGGCGGGAGGGAAGTGGGCACCCAGGCTCACAGGGCTCACATCGGGCCACAAGGTCCTCGAGAATCGTGTTAGTGCGCTTGAGATGCTGGACTTGGGCGATACCTTCTTCAAGGACGGCGTGTTTGCCGATCGCTTCAAGTTCATCGGCCTTGAGATGAGAAATGTCACAAGTGAGAAAACCAAGCTCACCCAAGAGGTGAAGATTGCGATCTATGAGGATTTGAAGCCGAACAAGAAGGGTACGAGGTATGAGTCTCGGGCTGGCTTGCCGGATGCGGAGCTGAAGGGGAAGGCCTACTATGACCGCACGGCGATCTTGAAGTCGGGTGACCAGGAGATGGCGGTCGAAGAACGGACCTCGTTCAAGCTGCCGGGGGATCCGAGCGGGAAGGAGTATTTCCTGAAGGATGTGACTCCGCAGGGTGTGGTGGTCGAAAGCAAAGGCGCGAATGGGGAGGTGGTCACTCGTGAGATTCTGAAGGCGAGTGGGGAGTAGTTGGGTGTGCGGGGGCGAGGTGTTGCGACGCTTCGCCCCCTGTTGCGCCATGAGGAATGTGGGCGCGCCGTTCACACCGTGTCGACGGAACGTCGACACCCCTTATGGGGCTGCGCTGCGCTTGCCCGGAACTTATTCTATTTAGCCCCTTAGGGACGCTGTCGGTTGTCGGGCGGAATGAATTCCGCGCTCCCAGTGTTTTACATTCCGCCTTCGCAGAGTTTCTCGCGGCGGTCTTTGACGAGTTTCACGACGAGTGAGGTCCAGCCGGTTTGGTGGGAGGCGCCGAGGCCTTCGCCGGTTTCGGCGTGGAAGTATTCGTGGAAGAGGAGGAGATCCTGCCAGTGGGGGACGTCGCGGTAGCGATTGGCTCCGCCGAAGCAGGGGCGGCTGCCGTCCTGGCCGGGGCAGAAGAGGGCGATGAGGCGGTCGCAGAGGTCGATGGCGACTTCACGCAGGGTCTTCTCCACGCCGGAGCGGGTGGGGTACTCGATCTTGAAGCTATCGCCGTAGAAGTGGTGGTAGCGCTCGAGCGCCTCGATGATGAGGAAGTTCGTGGGGAACCAGATGGGGCCGCGCCAGTTCGAGTTGCCGCCGAACATGCCGGTGTCGGATTCGCCGGGTGTGTAGGTCACTTCATTGCGCTCGCCGCCGTGTTCGAAGACGAAGGGCTCCTTGCCGTGGGCCTTGCTCAAGGAGCGGATGCCGTATTTCGAAAGGAACTCTTCCGGGTCTAACATCCGGCGCAAGGTCTTGCGGAGCTGGACTTCCGAGGGAATGGCGAGCAGGCAGAGGGCGGATTTCTTGTCATCATTCGGGCGGCGGACGCTGATGTATTTCAGGATATCCGGGCGGCTGGAGAGGAACCAGTCCATGCGGCTGCGGAAGCCCTTGAGCTTTTCGATCTTCGTCTGCTTCAGGACGGTAACGGCGCACATGGGGAGGAGGCCGACGAGCGAGCGGATGCGCAGTGGCAGCGGCTCATCGTGATTCACGATGAGCTGGTCGTAGTAGAAGCCATCGCGCTCGTCCCACAGGCCGGTGCCGCCGAGCGAGTTGATCGCGTCGGTGATATTGACGAAGTGCTCGAAGAACTTCGATGCGATGTCCTCGTAGGCGGGCTTCTCTTCGGCTAGCTCCAGTGCCATGGCGAGCATGAGCAGGCAGTAGGAGGCCATCCATGCAGTGCCATCGGCCTGGTGGAGCTTGCCGCCGTCGGGGAGCTCGTGGGAGCGATCGAAGACGCCGATATTGTCGAGGCCGAGGAAGCCGCCGCCGAAGACGTGGCGGCCTTCCATGTCCTTGCGATTCACCCACCAGGTGAAGTTCATCAGCAGCTTCTGGAAGCAGCGCTCCAAGAAGAGCAGGTCGCGGTTGCCCTTGGGGTCGGCGATCTTATACACGCGCCATACGGCCCATGCGTGGACGGGTGGGTTTACATCGGAGAAGTTCCACTCGTAGGCCGGGAGCTGGCCATTCGGGTGCATGTACCATTCCCGTAGTAGCAGGAGGAGCTGCTCCTTCGCGAAGTGCGGATCGACCGCAGCGAAGGGGATCATGTGGAAGGCGGAGTCCCACGCGGCGAACCATGGATATTCCCACTTGTCCGGCATGGAGAGGACATCGCGTGCGAAGAAGTGCGACCAGTCGTGATTGCGGCCATCGAGCCGTGCGGCTGGTGGTGCAGGGCCGTCCTTGTCACCCTTCAGCCAGTCTTCGATGACGTAGTGATAGAATTGCTTCGTCCACAGCAGGCCGGCGTAGCCTTGGCGGCAGATCAGGTATTCGTCTCGAGAGAGACCCTTTGGAATGACCTCGTGGTAGAACTCGTCGCACTCTGCGACGCGTGCGGCGAAGGTTTCGTCGAATTGGTCGAGTCCGCCGAGGCCATTGTCGTTCTTCACGGTGTGAAGGCGACAGCGGATGGTGATGCTCTGGCCGGGCGGCACATTAAAAACGAAGTGCGCGGCGGCTTTTGTGCCCGAGGGGTAGGGCGCGACGGCATTCCGGTCGCCGTGGATGAGGAGCTTGTGGAAAGCATCCTTTACCTGCGGGGCAGGAGAGCCGTAGCCGTAGACGGAGGCGTAGTCGGTCTCGTTTTCAGTGAAGAGCCAGTTGGCGTCGCCGCAGTCCGGCGAATCGGCGTAGAAGAAGTATTCGCCGAGCGACTCGTGGGAGACGTGGATGCGGCCGTCCTTGAGTTCCATGGAGGGCTTCTTCAATGGCGTCTCGCGGTCGCTGCCCCATTTCCAGATATTGCGGAACCACAGCATCGGCAGCACGTGGATGGGTGCGGGGTCGGGGCCGTGATTGGTGACGGTGATGCGCCAGAGGAGGTCTTCCGGCGAGCGCTTGGCGACCTCCTGGACGACATCAAAGTAGCGGCCGTCATTGAAGATGCCCATGTCGGCGAGCTCCAGTTCGGGGCCGCCGCGGCCGAGAGCGGCATTCCGCTCGCGGATCTCCGAGTAGGGGAACTTGGCGTGTGGATACTTGTAGAGCGCCTTGGTGTAGGAGTGGGTGGGGGTGGACTCGAGGTAGTAGTAGCACTCCTTCACGTCCTCGCCGTGGTTTCCCTCATTGCCGCCGAGGCCGAAGAGGCGTTCCTTGAGGATGGTGTCCTTGCCATTCCAGAGGGCGGGGGCGAAGCAGAGGCGTCCCTGGCGGTCGCACCAGCCATTCAGGCCATCCTCGCCCCAGCGGTAGGCGCGGCGGCGGGCGTGGTCGTGGGGGAACTCGCTCCAGCTATTGCCGTGCTCCGAGTAGTCCTCGCGCACGGTGCCCCACTGGCGCTCGCTGAGGTAGGGCCCCCAGCGTTTCCAGTTCTTTGCACGGCCTTCGTCTTCCTGGAGACGTTCCTGTTCGCGGGTCACGGCGGAGGTGTAGAGCAGGAACCGTGCACTCTGCCAGAAAGAGTGTGTGGGTCTTTCGTGCCAAATGAGAAACAACGGATTGCGAGGGGCGGAAAATCGGTTAGGCCGGAGGTTGATGAGCACTTCGACCCTGATTCCGCCTGCCGTGATTCCGCCCGCCGAGGCCAAGACTTACCACGCTTTCGGCGATACCGCGTCCTTCCTGCTGACCGGCGAGCAGACCGGTGGTAGCTACACGATGTTCGTGAATGTGACAGCTCCGGGTGGTGGACCGCCGCCGCATCGGCACGAGAACGAGGACGAGTGGTTTTACGTAGTCGAGGGCCGGGCGGAGTTTTTCCAGGATGGTGAGTGGGCGGAGGTGCCGGCGGGCACGGCGGTCTTCATGCCGCGGGGCTCGGTTCACGCGTTCCGGAATGTGGGGGATACGCCGCTGAAGCAGATCATCCACACGGCACCCTCGGGGTTTGAGACGTTCTTCTCCCGGATGGCGGAGGAGTTCAATCGCGATGGCGGGCCGGATATGGAGCGAGTGGGCGCGGTCAGCGCGGAGCATGGGATTTACTACGTCTAGGAAAGACGTGGCCCCGAGCTTCATGAAAAGCGGGCGGGAGGCGGATCGAGAGAGATGCTATTCCTCGATCCGCACGAAGTAGCGATCACCGCGGCCGGAGATGTCGATGATTGCCTTGTAGATGCCGGAGGCGGACATGCTGGTGACCACGGTGGTGGCGCTGTCGAGATTGTCGTTGAATCCTCCGTCGAGAGAGGAGCTGCCGCGGATTTTCCAAGGGTTGATGCCGAATTTGTTCGCGCTGCCTGAGAAGTCGATGAACAGGGTATTGCCGATGCGCGAAACGCCATGGACAACGGGCGTGGCGGAGGCGAGAGCATCGCTTGGCACGGAAGGGCCCGCTGAATTGAAGTCGATGAGTTGGCCGAATTGCAACTCGTAGAGGTCGTTCGGAAGGAGGGCTGGAGAGCTGTAAAAGCGATTGGCACGCAGGGCACCCGACTTCGCTACCATGGAGAATCTCGCGAAGGGAGACTTGCCTCCGGAAGTCTTGTTCGTCGGGGTTTGCAGGAGGTCTCCCACCCGGTAGGTGCGAGTGATCACTGGGTTCTGGTTATCCTGGGTGATCCCGTCCAAGCTGAGGAAATACTCCCGCGCGATGTCGCTCTGAGCGTCCTGCACCTGTCCCTTGAGCATGTCGACTTCGAAGTCCTTGAAGAAGGGATGGAGAGTCGTGGTTCTCATTGACTTGGCCTGCACGGTGACCGTGTCGTCCAACTTGATGGCCACCCAGCCCGACCCTCCCATGTCGGAGCTTTCAAAGCTGTAGCGCGACGCGTTCGGGCGCTTGCCGTTGTAGTAGGAAAGACAATCCGTCTGAAAGCCTGCACGCGGATCATTCAAGACGGAAAGCGGGAGCGGATTGGCAATGGCTTCGAAGCCAAAAGTGTTCGAGGTGCGATTGTCCCGGTTGGTCAAGTTGCTACCGGCATTCCAATCGAAGACGGAGCGCGGAATGTAGATGCTGCTATTCTCAAAGGACCAGGTCCAGTTTTTCTCGACCCAAGCCGAGAAGGTTTTGCTTTCGCCGGGTTGGAGGACGACAGGTTCTCCGGGAGTTCCATCGGACTTCGGGGAACTCAAGGACAAGGTGAAGGTTTTCTCGGTGTTCGGATCGGTCTCGTTGGCGATTTGGAAGCGGGCGAGCCCGTGAAAGTTTCCGTTCGAGAAGTCGCTGCGGAGGAAGACATCGTTTTTCTTGAAGGCGAAACCGACCGGTGGGTCACAGATCCTGACCCGGCAACGGGGCATGGTCAGCGACTCGTTGTAGGGATTGTAAAGGGTGACGGAGGGTTCGTACACGAGGTGGGGAACGGCGTAGTTGGTGTTTCCCGCGGGGACGCCGTTGAGGTTATAGAAATTCACCCGGTCGGGGATGTGACTGTAGTGACTCACCATCGAGAAGATGATCTCGACCTTCGCGATGACGGGCCGCGGGGTCGTCGTTTGGGCGACGGTGAGGGAGGTCAGACTGCAGAGGAGGCCGAGGCAGAAGACCGTGGAGGAGTGATAAGGCATCGGGACGCTACGAATGGAAGACGGGCGGAAACTTGTGTCAATCTTGGGAGAGGCGTTCACCGGGGTGTTTCCTTTGTCTTCACATGAAATTCACCTGGACCTTGCCTTGGCGGCAGGGAATCGCGGAGGGGAAATGCATTTCGCCTTGAGGGGCGGAGTGGCGTTGGGGGAGAAGAAGGCCGCGCCATGAACCGTATCGACCGCCTCACCGGAATGATCCTGCTGCTGCAAGGGCAGCGGGTGATCACGGGCGAGCAGATCGCGGAGCATTTCGAGATCAGCGTGCGGACGGTGTATCGCGATCTGGCTGCGCTGGGTGAGGCGGGGGTGCCAATTGTCGCGGAGCCGGGCGTGGGATATAGCCTGGTGCGCGGGTATCACATGCCGCCGGTGATGTTCACGGAGGATGAGGCGGCGGCGTTATTCATGAGCGGGGAGGTGACGGAGCAGATCGCGGATGATTCGCTGAAGCAGGCGCTGCGCGCGGCCTTGCTGAAGGTGCGCTCGGTCTTGCCGCAGGAGAAGCGGGACTACTTGAACCGGCTGAAGGATGCGGTGGGCGTGTGGTTCCGCAGGCCGGATGATGGGGTGAAGCGCGAGTCGCTGATGCCGATCCAGGATGCGATTGTGCGGCGGCTGTGCCTTTCGATCCGCTATAATACGGCGAACCGCGGGGCGCTGACGGATCGCATTGTAGAGCCGGTGGGGCTGATCTTTTATTCGCGGCAGTGGCACCTGATCGCGTGGTGCCGGATGCGGTTCGATTTCCGGGACTTCCGGTTGGATCGGATGGCGCGTTGGGAAGTGCTTGGCGAGTGCTTCGAGGGGCACGCGGGATTCTCGGTGAAGGATTTCCTGAAGGAGAACATCGAGAGCCATGAGCTGACGCCAGCGACGGTGTTGATCGAGCGGGAGGCTTTGGAGCGCTTTCGCAACGAGATGCCGTGCACGCCGGTGTCGAGTGAAGTGCAGGCGGATGGGCGGGTGAAGCTGGAGCTGCTGAGCTTCTCGATCCCGTGGATGGCGGAGTGGCTGTTAGGCTTCGGTCCGCGGGTGGAGGCGGTGCATCCGCCGGAGTTGCGGGAGAAAATGGGGGAAGTGGCGCGGGCGATTGCGGAGAGGTATGCGGAGGAGGCGCTGGTGTGAGTGATGCGAAGGGCGCTATTCCTATTTCTCCTGTGCGGGCGATTTGGGCGGAGCAGGGGGACTGTCGGTGTCGGGCTTCTTATCGGGATTGTCCTTCTCTTCTTCTTCTTGTTTGCCGAAGACGATCTGCTTGCCGTGCCACTGGTCGCCGGCCTTGTGGAAAGCCAGAACGCCGGAGCGATCCGTGGAGACGTAAATGTCGCCATTCGGAACGACGGCGATTCCGTTCAAGTAGTCGCGGAACTGATGTGGGATGAGGCATTCGACTTGTTTTCCTGTCAGGCGGTAGATGCCGGTTTCACTGGCGAGGACGTAGAGAGAGTTTTCCCTACCCAGAGCCAGGCCACTGATGTCGCTGACAAAAGGCTTCAATTCGCCTTGGTCTCGATCAGATTCCCCGTGGATCAAGGTATGCCATTTCCCTGAAGGCTCACGATGGTAGAGGCCGCGCCATGTGCCACCCATGTGGGACAAGCCGGTCGCCACCCAGAGTTCTCCGCTGCGGGGTGAGATGATGGATTGGATCGGATTGTTCTCGGGTATTCCGGCGTCGTCTTTGAGGGGCTTTCCGCTCAGTTGGACCCACTTGGAATCTGCGGCACCGAGGTCGATCGAGCCTAGGGCACCGCCCCACTCCCCGTGATTCCAGCCGCCGTAGAGAATGTTGCCGTCGAGGAACCAATTGGCGCCGTAGGGATGGTCGGTGAGGAATTCGTCGTGGAACTTGGGAACCTTGGGCAGTTTCCGGCTCTTCCATGTCTCACCCTCCAGCCACCATATGATGTCTTCCACGATAGCGGCTGCTTCGTGATTCGTGCCGATCAGCCGAGGGGTGGTGGACGGCGAGTCCGTGGCGAAGAATGCGTGAAACTCGTCAGGCACCGGCAGAGGTCGCAGTTTGGCATCCGCCGTTTCTCCCAAGATGACTGCCTTCAGCTCGCCTTCGGTTGGCTCAATCGCTCCGAGGAAGATGCGACCCTTGGAGCCGGTCCCCACGTCCAGGAGCAATTCAATGCCGTCGATGTTCACGGGAGACAGCTCTTTCGCCTCGAAGCGGGCGAACATGTAGCTGGCGTGGGCGGGAGCGTAGAGGGAATCGCACTCTACCAGCACTCCATCCCGGTAGGGGATCATCTTGCGGGTGTATGCCTTTTGCTCCGCGAGCTTCTCGGGAAGAAGCGCTTCAGCGAAGGCGCTGCTGCCGATTGCAATGGCGGCTAACAGGAGGAACGTGCGGGGCTTCATTTGGGTGCCGGCGGAGCTTTTGATCTTTCTCGTGAGATGCGAAGGGAAGGCTGCGAATCGGAAGGTGGATATCGCCGCCAGACGCATGAGGCGTGCTTTCAGCACGCGATGATCATTGGCAGTTTACCCGGCACTTTGTGCCGGGCTTTTATGAGCCGTCCCGTTGGGACGAAGATGCGCTGGACGAGGGCAATCCCGCGGGATGAAGGAGTGCCGTTATACGAGGGGAAACCGCTGGAGGAAGACATCCCGTTACGAGGAGATGCTGTTAGAACGCCGCTTCCATCACGTGGAAGCGTGACCCCAGGTGGCCGGGGTGGGTGAGGGTTTGGAAGGCGCGGAGATCCTTTTTTGCATCGTCATCGGTGCGGCCTTCCATTTCGAGGAGCCAGGGGCGGGCGACGTGGGTGAGGAAGCGGCCTTGGGGCTCGAAGCGGATGACTTGGCCGCCGACGGCATCGATGTCGGCGGCGAGGCCGGTGAAGTCGACGTGGGCGGTGATGTCGATCTCGCCGGGGGAATCGAGCGGGTCTTCGCCGGCGCGGTGGCGGGAGAAGGTGCGCAGGGTGCCGGTGGTGCGGGCTTCGTGGTAGTAGTCGTCTCGCGGGAAGCCGTAGTCGATCCAGAGCATGCGGCCGCCTGCCATGGAGGAGGCGAGGGGCTGGAGGAATTCGCGGACGCTGCGGCCGCGGACTTCGGTGCGGTAGCCGGCGGGCATGACGGGGAGGTTTTCCACGACTTCCGCGGCGGCGGGGCCGAGGGGGTGCCAGAGGAAGGTGCCGTTTTCATCGACTGCGACGCCGAGTTCCAGCCAGCGGGTGCCGTCCGACTCGATGACGTGGAAGAGCAGGGCGTCGATGACCTCGTTTCCGAAGACGAAGGTGGGCAGGGGATCGTCCGCCAGCAGGGTGGCGCTTTCGAGGACGGCGGCGCCGGGGACGCGCTTGCGCTGGATGCGGGCGAGGTGGGGGAGGGGCTCGATGATGACGTATTCCAGCCCGGCATCGGCGGAAAGGCGCTCCAGGCCAGTGATGATATCGGCGGCGAGCGAGCCATCGTTGGCGCCGGTTTCGAGGACGCGCCAGCGCTCCGGGGAGCCGGAGTTCTGGTGCCAGGCGGCGATGTGGCGGGCGAGCAGGCGGCCGAAGAGGGGGCCGATGCTGACGCTGGTGATGAAGTCGCCAGCCTTCCCCACCTGGCCGGCGGGGCGGGCGTAGTAGCCGTCCTCCGGGTCGTAGAGGGCGGCGGCCATGAAATCCGGGAAGGAAATCGTGCCGGATGCGCGTATTTTCTCCCGGAGCCTGTCCGCCAAGCCTGGTCCGGGAGATGCCAAGCCCGGTATTGCGCAATCGCCTTCCGGCGGGTATGCGGAGGGGGCACCGGGGACGTTCCGGCCCCTGTCACGATCGGATTCCTGCATGGCCACCAGCGAAAAAAACAATCGGAAGAAGCCGGGTAAGCGGCGCTTCTACAAGCGCAAACGCTTCTGGGGCTTCTTCCTGCTCTTCTGTCTGCTTGTCGGCGGCCTCGGACTGGTGGGCGCGGAGCGCTTCACCCGGCCGTATCGCGAGCATGCGGATACCTTCGATCTGGCCCGCATCAATGACCTGGAAATCCCGAGCCTGATCCTGGACCGGAATGGCAAGGAGATCGGCCGTGTCTTCGTCCAGAACCGCAGCGTGATCCCGATCACGCAGGTGCCGCAGATTTTCATCGATGCGCTGCGCGCGGGTGAGGACCAGCGCTTCGAGACGCACGATGGGGTGGACTACATCGGCATCGTCCGCGCGGTGTGGCTGAACTACAAGGCCGGCGAGACGACGCAGGGGGCGAGCACGATCACCCAGCAGCTGGCGCGGAATGCGTATGACCTGGAGGCCGAGCGCAAGGCGAAGAACCAGTCCGGCTATGAGCGCAAGCTGGTGGAGGCCTTCCTGGCCCGCCGGATCGAGAAGCGCTACCAGAAGAAGGAGATCCTGGAGTTCTACCTGAACCGCATCTATTTCGGCAGTGGCTTCTACGGGATCCGTTCGGCATCGCTCGGCTATTTCGGCAAGGAGCCGAAGGATCTGGATGCGCTGGAGAGCTCGGCGATCGTCGGGTGCATCAAGAATCCGAGCAATCTTTCCCCGCTCAACAATCCGGCGGCGAACCAGACTTCGCGCAACCTGGTGCTGGGTCGGATGGTCGACATCGGCGCCCTGCGTAGCAGCGAGGCCGCGAAGCTGCGGGTGACGCCGCTGAAGCTGAATCCGAAGCCGCTGCAACGTGGCACGACCCACCTCTACGAACGCGTGGCGGATGAGATCCGTCGGGTGCTGGGTGAGGATGCGCTGGCGGCCGGAGGCTTCCGCATTCACACGTCGATCGATGGCGAGGTGCAGCGGGCACTGGAGCAGAGCCTGCAGAAGAGCCTGGACAAGGCGGAGCAGCATCAGGGCTACGCGAACCAGAAGCGCTCGCAGTACAAGAAGTCGTCCGGCGCGCCGCCGGAGTATCTGCAGGGCGCGGGCCTGATGATCGATCACCAGACGGGTGAGGTTCTCGCCTATGTCGGCGGACGCAGCTATGAGGATGCGCCGTATGATGTGATCGAAATGGGCCGCCGTCCGCTTGGCACGGCCTTCCTGCCCTTCCTCTATGCCGCGGGTCTGGAGCAGGGGATGGGTCCGGCGTCGCTGGTGGATGACGAGCAGATGGACAATCGCTCGGTGATGGTCGGCGGGCGCGAAGGGGTGCTTGGGGAATGGGGCATGGAGACCGCGAAGCCGCGCTACGAGGGCAAGATCACGGTGCGCCGCGCGCTGGAGACGTCGAAGATCGCCGCGGCCGTCCGTTTCGCCGGTATGGCCGGGCTTGAGAATGTCCGGAAGTGTGTGGCTCGCTTCGGCTTGCCGATGAAGGACGCGGAGCTGCTGCCGCGCATGGCGGTGGGCTGGGAAGCTGCGTCGCTGAAGGAAGCGGTGCGCGGGATTTCCGCCTTCGCCCGCGGTGGCGCGACCGCACCGACGCAGTTCACGATCGTGGATCGCATCGACAACGCCACCGGCAAGTCGGTCTATCAGCGGGAGATTCACGCGCCGACCCGCCTGGAAGCCACCGACGATGCGACCGCTTTCATGGTGCACAGCATGATGCGCGGTGGGATGGAGCGGGGGAATGTGGCGGGACTCGCCGAACGGATGGTAGAGAAGCCCTTCACCGGTGCGGGCAAGACCGGCACGACGCATGATTTCTCCGACAACTGGTTTCTCGGCTACAATGGCCGCGTGAGCTGCGGCGTGTGGGCTGGCTTCCTGCAGCCCGGCAAGACGATCTACGAGGGCGCCTTCTCGAAGGACATCGCGATGCCGGTGTGGGAGGATGCGATGAATGCGGCTGCGGCGAACTATGGCGGCAAGGTCATTTCCCAGCCGGACTCGGTGGTGCAGGCGGAAATCTGCCGCGTCTCCGGCCAGCGCGCGACGCCGTATTGCTACGATACCTATACCGATGCCGCGACCGGGGCGACGCTGACCGGGCCCTCGAGGATAACGGAATTTTTCCGCAAGGGCAGCGAGAACCTGCCCTTCTGCCCACTGCACTCGGGTGCCGCGGTGACCGATCCTGGAGCGGCTTCCGGGAAGAATCTCATCCCTACCGCCTGGATCGATACCACGCCGGTGCGCTCGAAGGCACCGGTGCTGCTGGGAGAAGATCCCTACTACACCGAACAAGTGGTGCTGGATAGCTCGGCGCAGCCCACTCCGCGCAACCGGACGAATGTGCTGGATAGCTTCGACCTCGGTGACGGCGAGGCGAAGATAAAGCTGCCGTGGCCGGACCGGCTGAAGATTTCGCCGGAGTAGCGGGAGTGGCGGAAATTTAACCGCAAGCGATGGCCCTTTGGGGTTCGTCTGATCGTTGCGGTTGAGAAACCAACGGTTGCGTCAGCGTGTGGATGAAACCCTTGCACCTCCGCTGCGCACGTCGCAGCCTCCCCGCGTGTCCGACACGGTGACCACCGCCAGACGCTGGAATAGCTTCGTGTGCCCGGGATGCCGCTGCGTCTTCCGGGTGCCGCAGGATCACGATGGCACGGGGGTGGTGTGCCCGGCGTGCCGCATCATGCTCCGCTTGCCGGGGCCGGATGATGAATTGCCGCCGCTGATGTCCCAGCCGGTCGCGGAGGCGGGACCGGTGGAGGTGGAGGAATACGATGAGGAGACGGGGTCGGACGAGGCTGTGGCAGCCGTCCGCAGCGACCGGAATTTCATCGCGATCCTCGCCGTGGCTGCGGTCGTGCTGGTCGGGATGGTGGCTTGGTGGATGGCTCCGGAGAAGAAGCCACCGGCAGCGATTGCTGAGTCGGGGGAGGTGCCGAAACCATCGGCCACTGGAACGACCCCGAGCGCGACTGCTCCGGGGCCCGGTGGCGTCACGGTGGAGGCGCCGAAGCCGCTGCTGATCGAGATTGAATCGACGGTGAAGACTTTCCTGGAAGCGCGCACCCGTGAGGAGGCGCTCGCCGTGGTGTTCGATCCCGCTGCGACCTCTGCCAAGTGGGATGGCTGGCTTGCGGGTGAAGCCTATAAGGCTCCCGGTTTCCAAGGTCTGGTCGGCGAGCCGGTCACCGCGGGCACCGGCGAGGGCGCAGTCTCCACGGTGGAGGTCCGCACCGGTGATTTCAAGGTGCGCGAGATCAATCTGGTGAAGCACGATGGTCACCAGAGGGTGGACTGGGACAGCTGGGCCGCGTGGTCGGAGATGTCATGGGAGGAGTTCCGCACCAAGAAGCCGACGGAGCCGGTGCTCTTCCGCGTCCAGCTTTCGGTGGTGGAGTATTTCAACTTCGACTTCCGCGATGACCGCGAGTGGTCGTGCTATCGCCTCGATTCGCAGGACGGCCTGGAATTCTTCTACGGCTACGTCCCGCGTACCGGAGCGCTGGACCAACGGGTGCGTCCGGCCGATCCCGGCGCGAAGGTGAAGTGGACGCTCAAGCTGAAGTTCCCGCCGAAGGCCACGCGCGACAATCAGGTGCTGATTGATAGTGTTGTCTCGGAGGGCTGGGTGGCGAAGAAGCCGGAGAACTGAGTCGATGGGGTACCGTTGGTGAATTTGGATCGTGGAAAAGAACATCATGATCAAGACCGCGATCCCCGTGCTTTCCGTTTCCGATTCTGGAAGGGCTGTGGACTACTACTGTCGGGTCCTGGGCTTTGAGAAGATGTTCGCCTATCCGCCGGATGGGGCGAAGCCCGAGCCGCGATACATCGGCCTCGCGCGGGATGGGGTGTGGCTGCACTTGCATTCCTACAAGCCGGAGCGCGCGGGGATGACGGATGCGTTTCTTTGGGTGGCCGACGTGGACCAATTGCATGACGAGGTGTCTGCGAGAGGCGCGGATGTGCAATTGCCTCCGACCGATCAGACGTGGGGAAACCGTGAGCTTATCATTCGCGATCCGGATGGGAACGTGCTGGTGTTTGCCACGGATCCGAAGGTGGTGCGGGGTTGATTCTGCCTTGCGATGAAAGGGGCTCTCGGTTAGCGAGATTGGTCTGATTCCTATCCATTATTCTGCCCAAGTGGGATTGCCATGACACCGGAACACATAGCTGCGAATAGGGAGTCGTGGGTTCATCTCCGCGAGTTCGTTGAGAGGTTTCCAGATGCATCGTGGGGCGAATGGAAGCCGTTGGCCCGGCGATTCATTCAGCTCGGGGTGGATCGGAACTTCGACCGTCATTTCCGGGCTGGTTCGAGCATGCAGACCTTGGTTTTTTCCACCCTCGATCATCTCGGGTTGGGCGGCGGACCCACGGTGCCTACAGTGAGAGTCTCCTTGGTCCCACCTGAGACCGTGAAGGTGATTTATTGGCCTGCGATCCCCAGGCCAAAGCGTGACGAGTCATTGGCATATGAATTGGCCGTCGACGAAGTCATGCCGACGTTCCAGCGATTTCTGAATCACCTGTGGGAAATGACCCGGCCGGAGCCGCTGCCATCGGACATGAGATCTCCAGATCATCCCTTTTCAGCTCCAGTCCTCGCACCGGTAAAAGCCAAGGTCTAACAAGGCACCGCTTCAAAGCACAGAAGGGCACCCCGGATGAAGAACATTGTGCCAGGACCGCACGCGCGCATCGACGATTGCAGGACGGTGGTGATCTTCTCTGATGTTTGCCGGGAGGTCGTGGATGCCATGCCTGTGAGCCTCCATGAGGAAGATCCGTTGGTCTTCCCTGAACCCGGGTTCAGCTGTATGGCACAGCTGGGCAATGGCGAAGTGGTGGGCATCCTCTACGGAACCGCAACCCGGCGACTTGCCTTCTTCCCGGGATTTGAAATCCCCACGGGGAACTCATCGACAGTGGATGCGATTATCCGCGAATCCAGGCTCCCCGAGGAGAACGTGAGTTACAGGTGGGACCACGATCTTGGCGCGGAAGAGGGCTAAAATGCCCTGGCAGCCTATCGCCTGCTGTCGAGCTACTGAGGATCCTCCATGAATCGCCCGACGAGCCAGACGATGGCGAGGGCTACGACAATGGCCGCATCGGTGGCGAATTGGCAATCGGGTGGATCAGGGAAAGGGAGCACAGGCGCGGTTTTTAGCGGGAAGCGCGGTGGATTTCAAATGCCGTTAGGGGGGAATCAAGCCGTCTCCGATGGGAGCTGAATCGCTCGCCGGAAGGCTTTCTCCGGCGTGAGGGAGAGGATCAATCATGCATAACAGCTTCAAAGTGCAGTAATGACAGCTATTCTTTTTCGCGGGTTGGGGCGTATTTACAAATGAGAGACCGGGGCGGACCAATGTTGGCGTGACCCCGCAGAGAAACCCAAGACTCTTTCACGGCGCGCCCAAGTCCGGGCGACGCAGAGGACCACGAGCACGGCGACAGCGACGGCCCGCGGGCGGTTTCGCGCTGGTCATCACGCTTTCGCTGATGGTGCTGATGACGGTGATGGCGGTGGGGCTGCTGTCGCTTTCCAGCATTTCCCTGCGCGCCTCGACGCAAGGCGATGCGCGGAGCGAGGCTCAGGCGAACGCGCGGATGGCGCTGATGCTGGCGATCGGCCAACTCCAGAAATCGCTGGGGCCGGACAAGGCGGTCACGGCGAATTCGGAGCTTCAAGGTGACTCGCCGGCGAAGCCGAAGCTGATGGGCGTGTGGGAATCGTGGGACAATACTTCCACTCTGCTGGGAGCAGGTTCGTCGCCGGACTATCAGGGAGAGAAGCAAAAGCGCTTCAAGGGCTGGATGGTCTCGACCGGCACTCCGGCGGATGCTGAAGACCTCGACTTCGCGAAGTCGGACTGGGAGCAGACGGCGATCACGCTGGCGGGAGCCGAATCGTATGGCGGGAACCTTCCCAGCGAGGGAGCCCTCCGAGCCGGCCGGGTCTCTCTAACAGAGAAGGACAAGGAGACGGGAGGCTATGCATGGCACGTGTCCGATGAGTCCCAGAAGTCGCGTGTCCATCTCTTCCGTGATCCTTCCCGCTCCGACACGCTGGCACGGAAGCGCGCGTTGCTCGCGGGGCATCGTCCCTACGTTGCGGCGCTTGGAAGTGATCTCGCCTTTCTCGGCAATGACGTGGATGCGGATGCCTTCGAGTCCGCGGACGAGACCGGCAAGAAGGTCACGGATCTCTATCAGAGCGAGCTCAGCGGCCCCGGCGGCATCGACCGGCTGAAGCCGCTGCGGGATGATGTGACGCCCTACTCGCTGGGCGTGCTTTCCGATGTGCGGCTCGGCGGGTTGAAGAAGGATCTTTCCTCGATGTTCGAGGTGCGGCAGCCCGCGGGCGGGGCCGCGTTGCCGGGTGGCTATTCCGGCAAGGGCCTCTATGCCAGCACACACAATGTGACCGGCGAGTCGGACCCGCAGTGGACGCGCCTGTGCTCCTGCTACAATACCTTCAAGCAGCTCGCCAATGCCGAGACGCGTCCGCTCTATAACCAGGGTCCCTTGGAAAACGTGACGGTCCCGCGAGTGGGAACGAAGCCGGTGCAGCCAAAGTATTTCTCCCCCGGGCCGGTGATCGCGAAGGTGCAGGTGCTCTTCAGTCTGCTTACCCGGCCTATCCATGGCGGCGCGCCGGACGACGGCAATAGCGGCCAGATGCACGTGATGTACACGCCAATCGTCACGCTCTTCAATCCGTACAATGTGCGCATCTCCTTCGACATGCTGGAGGTGTCGTTCCAGAGCCTGCCGCTCGGATTCAATTTCCAACTCGATGGCGTGGCTCTCAATGGTGGGAAGCTGATTCCCTTCAACGAACTCTATGATCAGGGGCGGACCCAAGGGGGCATCGCGAAGTCGATCGTGCTGAAGATTTCGAACTGGAGAGGCTTTGATACGACCGTCACCGAGATCAATGGTGGCAAGGCCGAGTCCCAGATCGACAAGGAGGCGGAGAAGGAGAGTTCCGATCCGAAGGATGCGATCGTGATGGAGCCGGGCCAGACGCTGATTTGCTCGCCCTACATCGACCCCAATTCGCAATTCGGACGGACCGGTTCGCCCAACACGTTCTTTGATTTCGGCAACCAGCTCACGCGCTCGATCAAGACCAAGCCGGGTTTCTTCGGCAACACGGTCGGGTATGACATCGACTGGCTGAATCGCAGCGTGGTGCAGTATCCGCGTCGGCCTAAGAACACGGTGCTCGGCGTGACGTGTGGAGTGGCCAGCCCGAGCCTCGGAGGAAGCGCCTCATTCGAAGTCGCCGCGAAGATCACCGTGAGTGGAAAGGTGCGGAACTATGGTGGCTTCCAGATGATCTATCCGAATCTGAGCGATCTGGAAAAGGTGATGAAGCAGACGAAGTTCACCACCACCGCACTGGATTCCTTCGTCCCCAATGAAGGAGGCGGCGATGCGCTGATCAGCCGGCATGCCGGAGCGAAACCATTCGCGCTTTTCACCGCGGCCGCGCGCACCACGAGCGGTGGCGTCAATGAAGCGGGAAGCAGGGCCCTGGCTAGTACCCCCGGCAACATCCTAGTGAACGGGGTGTATGCGGGAAAACCCTTCCTTTTCAACAATGCCGCGCTGCCGGTGACGGTCACCAATCTCAAGAACGACAAGCCGGGCACCCAATCGTATGAGCTGAGTCTGGAAGGTGTGACCCGGAATACGGTCTCGAAGATCCTGCAGAGCGACGCACGGAATCGCACGCGCTTCATCACGGGCAATACCCCGGACTATGGCATCAAGTCGGGCAGCATGCTGGAAGTTCCCGGCGGCCCGATGCTGGCAATCGCGGACTTCCGCCGCACCAACGTGCTCGCGAGCGGGTTCGCGCCGAATCTGGTGCAGCCGATCGGCAATTCCGTGGTGCCGCCGGTGATGAGCACGGGATCCGCCTCGCAGGTGGGTCCCGGCGGCTATCGTTTGCTCGATCACTCGCTGCTGGCGAATCACGCGCTCTATGACAGCTTCTACTTCTCCACTTTCGCGACCGATGGGGACCGGTCGCCGGAGAGCTGCTTCAAGGATTTCATCGAAGGAACCCGCCCGCTGCTATCGCAAGCGTTCACGCCTCATCTGGCCGGAGGAAAGTCACTCGAGAAGGCAAGCGGAGATCTGTTCTCAGGCGGGGTGCCGAACGATTCCGCCTATCAGCGCGCGGCGGCCTATCAGATGGTCCGCGGTTCCTTCAATGTGAACTCGACGAGCACGAAGGCGTGGAAGGCCAAGCTCGCCGCCCTGCGGGAGAGCAAGGTGCCGGTATTCGATCTAACAGGGACCGGACTCAAGGCAGTCGCTACGGAGGATACGCCGGTGCTCTCCATGACGATGCCCAATGCCCTCGCCAGCGATCCATCCGCCCCCGCGCTGACCGATGGAGCGAAGGAAACGCAGTGGAGCGGCTTCCGGCAATTGAGCGACCAACAGCTGGATGAGCTCGCGAAACGCATCGTCCAGGAGGTGAAGAAGCGCGGGCCTTTCCTTTCCATGTCGGACTTCGTGAACCGCCGGATTGGTTCCAATTCCGACGAGACGCGCAGGGGGGCGTTGGAGGCCGCGATCGAGAATGCCCAGCTGAATGGCAGCGCGTATTCCAATCAGATCCCGATCAATATGCCGGACATCAGTGGCCCGGACTACGGATTCGCGACTCCCGAGGTGGTCACCGGCAATCCTGCCGCGGGGGCTCCCGGATGGATCACGCAGGGTGATCTTCTCAAGCTGCTGGAGCCGGCCGCTACAGTTCGCTCGGATACCTTCGTGATCCGTGTGTGCGGCGAGTCAAAGCGCGATGGTCAGATCACCCGCGCGTATGCGGAGGCGGTGGTCCAGCGCATGCCCGAATACATCGATTCCTCGACGGAGCCTTCCGAGGACGCCTACGGTTCGTCGAACTCCGCCAACAAGACCTTCGGGCGGCGGTTGGAAATTGTTTCATTCCGCTGGCTCTCCGGTGCGGAAATCTAAGAGTATCACCCATGATCCAAGCCCGTATCCCGTCGCTCCTCGCAGTGGCGTGCCTGTTCCCGCTCGCTGTTTCCGCGCAGGAGGAATCGACCACCAAGCTGACCGTCCGCGCGTTCCTGAATGATCCCGCCAATCCTGCGGCCGAGTTGTTTGCCAACGACGCACCGGACCACCTTCTCCCCTTAGTGCTCGCGCCGGGTGAGCTCCCGGCGGGGCAAACTGTCGTCGTGATCGATGGCAAGCTGAACCTCTACAGTTCCGCGAAGATCGATCCTGCTTCTCTGGTGGCATCCGCTCCGGTTCCGAAGGGCCTGAAGCAGGCGATCGCCATCATTCAGCCACGGGGCGATGCGAAGAAGCCACCGTGCGGCATCGTCTTCGTGGATGATAGCATCGCGGCCTTCCCGCCGGGTGAGTCACGCGCCATTTCCTTCACCACGCTGCCGATCGCGATCCAGGCGGGAGAGCATAAGATCGCGGTTGCGCCGGGAAAGATCACCCCGGTCCCGCCGGTCAAAAGCGTGGATCCCTACAACATGGCGCAGACCAATTTCCTGTATCAGGCGGGCAATGCGTGGGTTCCCTTCAGTGAGGCGAAGATGAAATTCCTCAAGGACTACCGGCAGGTCTTCATCTGCGCTGTTAGGCCGGGTGGCAAGAGCCCGACGCTGGTGACGCTGGTGGATGATACGCCGAAGGCGGCACCGCTGCCGTAGTGAGGATCGCGCGCCTGTTCACGGCACCCATCGAAATCGTAGCTTGGTCCGGGCACCGCGCCGGTAGTGAGGATCGGAACGAGGGACCGCCACCTCCTCTCCGTGTTTGCCTCCCACGAGCTGCTCAATGGTGCGCCGTGATGCGTGATTGGCGGGGTCACAGGTGACAATCACTTCGGAGGTGATGGTCCGGGCAAATGGAGCCAGCGCGCGGCAGGCGAGGAGTGCGTAGTGTCTTCCTCGATAGCGCTTGTGGATGCCGTAGCCCACGTGGCCGACTACCCGGAGCACGTGCTCGCTTTCTCCAATGCGCAGGTTGATGTGTCCCACGTCACGAGTGCCGGCGAGGATGCGGAAGTGATAGTAGGGCGCCTGACGGCGGTCCAAGGGGACCACCACCCTGGAGAAGTGGAGGGCCACGCCGTCTGCGTGCAGGGCCATGGGCGGCGGCGGGGGCAAGAGGGGAAAGGCAATCATGATGATCCTTCTGATAGAGTGGTCGCTCCAAAATCGCGCTCGTCAAACGACGCTCCAACGTTGCCTCGCGCCCAAGCTGGACGGCTGCTGCCCGGCGTGGAACGTTCCGGGCATGATTTTTCGCCATGGCATCCTCGGGCTCGTCGGCTTTGCAACCCTAGCGAGTTGCAAACCCCTGAATGGCAGCGATCCCCTGGACGCGGGAACGGCCTCGGCGACGGCAATAGCACCCACGGTCTCCGTTTCGGATCGTGATGAGGAGGAGCGGGTGCAATCCGAACGACTCAAGGGTCTTTCCTTGGACCGAGGATATGGAACTTCCCTCGGGGAATCCGCGGATGGGAGGATTCCGTCGCAGTTCTGAAGTGCTGGGAGGGTCGTGCCTCACGAGGGATAGGGTGTTTCATGCAACTTGCATAAATATGCCGTAGGAGCGGACAGTCCGGACGACGCGGCTTCGGGTTGCTTGCATCGGGGGTTTTTGCTGGGTTGTGCTCGTGTCTCCCCGCCCACTCTATCGCTCGCTCAGTTTCTGGTCCGGGATGCTGGTGATGATCTTCCTCAGCTGGACGTGGTGGGATTCCTTTCGCCACGATACTTGGCGGACCGGGGGCCACTTTGCTTGCTCGAATGTGGCGGGAGGGGTCTCGCTCGCATGCTACCAAGTGAACTACCATGGGGGCTCGGGACGTCGCGATATCAGTCCGGGAGCCGCTCCTCGCCCGGCCTTCGCCGCACCGAGCTTCGTGACGAGCGGCAGCAGCAAGGCCTACAAGGTACCGGATGCCTTCTCCGGTCTGACATCGAGCGAGCAGCTGCGGAGCATGCTGTTCTTTGTTCCAAGCGGAGCATACGCCTTCCTCAATGTGCCTCATTGGATCCTAGTCCTCGCGGCTCTCGTCCCGTGGGTGTCGCTTCTCGCATGGCGTTGGTGCCGCTTGAGGCGTCTAACAGATGCAAGGGAATGACTTCCACTTACGGGGAGGTGGAGCACTACGACAGGGCGCTGACAGGCGGCCAATGCGTGGGTGCTCACATCGCTCGTCAAACGAAGGATGGTGGATGCCTAGAGGGCGCTTTTGATGCCGGCGAGGATGAGGTTGATGCCGGCAAGGAATTGGTCGCGGTCATCGTGCTCCGGCAGGATTTTCGCCACCTGGTGTACGAACGGATACTCTGCCGGGTCGAGTTGCTCCCATTTTGCAGCGACTGCTCCGAGATGCTCCGTTCGAGTGGTGTTGCTGGAGGCGAAGCGCGCGCTCGCGGCGTATTGTCCGGCGATGCCGAGAATGAAGCTCATGAGCGCAGTGGCCACATTGAACTGATCTTGCCCGGGAACTCCAAGCGCCTGAATCCGGCCTCCGACGCCTTCCAGAATTCTCAGGACCGCATGCTGCCACGGGTTCCGGGAGAGTTGCGTCCCTACCCAAGGATGGGCATCGATGGCATCGAAGACTCCCATCGCGAGGGTGCGGATGGCCCCTTGGGGGTCTGCCTCTTTCACCACCTCCGCCATCACGCGGGCGATGACATGGTCCGTGGCCGCAGCGAGCAATTCGTGTTTATCGGCGACATGCCAATAGATCGCGCCACTGCCGGTGGACAGGTGGGCGGTAAGGTTGCGGAAGGTCAGGGTCTCCTCGCCGTCCGTGTCGAGGATCTCGATTGCTGCCTCCACGATCCTCTCCTTCGAGAGAGCTTCCGACCGCCGGGTGCGAGCCTTGGGTTTCATGATTCTCAGGTTGACCGGGTTGGAATGGTGTTCCAGTGTAAATGTATTGGAACGACGTTCCAATGAGCTGGGAATCCTATGATCTACGATGTGGTAATTGCGGGGGCCGGCCCTGTGGGCTTGTTCCTGTCGTGTGAGCTGCGGCTCGCGAATCTGTCGGTGCTGCTTGTGGAGCAGGCGGAGGATCCCGCTTCTCCCTTGAAGCGGATGCCGTTCGGGATGCGAGGGCTTTCGGTGCCGAGCTTGGAAGGCTTCTACCGCCGTGGCTTGCTCGACGGGATCGAGGCTCAACGTGTAGACGGTGGCTCAGGTGGCAAGAGTGCTCCGGCCGCCGCGCATTGGATGGAGCAGCAGCGTCGTCCAGCTGGCCATTTCGCTGGCATCCAATTCTATCATGACCGCATCGACAGCTCTCAGTGGCAATATCATTTGCCGAGCCCGGCGGGGACCGGCATGGCGATTACCATGGAGTCGCTCGAAGCGGTCCTTGTTGCCCGGGCAAGGGCGATGGGGGTTGAGATCCGATACGGGTTCGGCGTCGAGGATTTCGATTTGTTAGATGATGGTGTGAGCGTCCGTGCGGGTGGTGAGACGTTTCGCGCGCGCTGGCTCGTCGGGTGTGATGGCGGGCGGAGCATGGTCCGCAAGGTGGGGGGCTTTAAGTTCGTGGGCACCGATGCGGAGTTCACTGGCTATTCGGTGGAAGTGGAGATCTCCGATCCGGACAAGCTCCGCACGGGAAGGCATTACACGCCGACGGGGGTGTATACCTATGCCAAGCCCGGAACGATCGCGATGGTCGACTTTGACGGCGGTGCCTTCCATCGAACCCAGCCGATCACCCTTGAGCATGTGCAGTCGGTCTTGCGCCATGTTTCCGGCACGGACGTCACATTGACCGCGCTTCGGCTCGCCACCACGTGGACTGACCGTGCCTACCAAGCGACGTCTTATCACAAGGGGCGAGTATTGCTCGCGGGAGACGCCGCGCACATCCATTCCCCCTTGGGCGGCCAAGGGCTGAATCTGGGGCTTGGGGATGCGATGAACCTGGGATGGAAGTTGGCGGCCACGATTCGAGGCGAGGCGCCGGCGGACTTGTTAGACACGTATGGGCAGGAGAGGCATCCGGTGGGGGCGCAGGTTCTGGATTGGTCGCGCGCGCAGGTGGCGCTGATGCGGCCGACCCGTAGCGCACGCGCGCTTGAAGCCATCATTCGGGATCTCATCGATACGAGCGATGGAGCGACCTACTTTGCCGGGCGGGTGTGGGGTGTTTCCCTTCGCTACGATCTGGGCAGTAGTCATCCGCTGGTGGGGCGTAGCGTTCCGGATTTCGAGTTGAGCGACGGGACGCGGACCGGGGAATTGCTCAGGAGCGGCAGGAGCCTGCTTCTGGATTTTGATGCGCGTCCGCAACTCGAGGTATTCACAAGCGGCTGGGGCAAGCGGATGGAGTATCTCGCCAATGGAGCCAAGGACAGGCTGGGATTGAGTGCGGTCCTTGTTCGCCCTGACGGCATCGTGGCTTGGGCCTGTGAGGATACGCCTGATCTTAGTGAGGCTGCCAAGGCGGCGGCGCGATGGCTGGGTGAGCCCGCCCAAGAAAGCGGGTCGATGGCGGCTTGCTGACCGTTTTTGTCGAGGCCGCCGCAGCCAAGTCGCGGGAAAAGGCGAAGGCCGCTGGACTCATGTGAATCCAGCGGCCTTCATTAAGTGGCGGGAGTAGGATTTGAACCTACGACCTTCAGGTTATGAGCCTGACGAGCTACCTGGCTGCTCCATCCCGCGATTTTGTGTGGTGCACCTTGCGGTGCGGGGCGGCACCCTATTCAGATCGCGGGGCGGTGCAAGGGATTTTTGACGGTTTTGTTGCGGGTTCTTTTGAGAACGTTCGAAAGCGTTGGCGTGCAGGTCGCGGGAAGGTATGGGGGCGCATGCCGCAGCGCTCCATTGGTTCCCGGATTTACCTCTCGCTCATCGGGCTGATGCTGGCGCTGGCCGGTGGGGTCTTCACCTGGCTGATGTGGCGGAGCTTCGAGCGGGCGCGCGCGGAGGACCATTGGCCGCAGGTGCCGTGCGTGATCCTGCGCTCGGATGTCGAGACGCGGCAGATCGATCCGAATAGCCAGCCGGAGTATCGCTTCGGCCTGCTTTACGGCTACCAGTGGGAAGGCGCGCCGAAGGAGAGCGAGCTGCTGAAGCTCCGTGGCAGCCCGTGGGTCAGCAAGGAGGCGGCGGTGAAGATTTTCATCGAGCGGTATCCGGAAGGTTCGCAGCAGAAGTGCCGGGTGAATCCGGAGAAGCCGGAGATCGCGGTGCTGGAGCCGGAATCGAAGGCACCGGGGTATTCGCTGTGGTTTCCGTTGCTGTTCGTGGTCGGGGGGATCGGGATTGTGGTGGGGGCTTGGCGGAGGTGAACCGGGGTTGCGGAATTACCCCGGCTCATCGGACCGGCGAGCCGACCGTCCAAGCGGAATGAATTCCGCGTTCCCAGTGACGTCACCGGATCACCCGTTTGCCGTCCCGTGGGATCTCCGCGGCGCGGCGGTCGTCGCCGAGTTCGAAGGCTCCGGCGTCCGGGGCACGACCGGTGAAGGGCTCGCTGCCCTTTTCTCCGGCGTCGACCATCTTGCCCTTTGGCTTGGGCTTCATGAAATCGGTCTCCGGTAGCGAGCCATCCGGCTGGCGCGGTGCCGTGAGCAGCTTCACGTCGAGTGAAACGAAGTCCTTTTCGGTGAGTCCTTCGCCGAAGATGTTTCCGGCGAGCTGGCAGGCCTCGCGATTGATCTGGGACAGCTCATTGCGGCTGCCGAAGCTGAGGTTGTTGCGGATGTTGTGGTCCTTGCCGGGAATGTCGCGGTCCTCGGTGAAGTCTCGGCCGAGGAAGTTGAAGTTCGCGCGGTTTCCGAAGGCGCTGTTGTGCGTCCAATCGCTGCCGCCGGGATGGTGATTCGCGTAGAAGCCGCTGGACTTGTTAGATGCGGCTACGCAGCGGATCACCGTGTGGCGCGGGATTTCGCGCGGGAGGCCGCGGACGGCTTCCAGGCCGAAGCCGCCGATCTTGAAGCCATTGCCATCGCCGAGGCTCTTGCCTTCGGGTGACTTGCCATTCTGAAGCGACCAGCAGTTCTCGAAGCGGATGCTTTCCCATGCCGAGATGCAGTCGAAGCCATCGTCCGAGTTCAGCCACGCGCGGCAGCCGCGAAAGACATTCCCGGTGTCGCCGCGCTTCGGGTGGCAGCCGAAGCCATCGACGTTTCCGCCGCGTCCGCCCTCGGAGACAGGGTCGTAGTTGTTCCAGGCGTCGCAATCGACCACGAGGTTGTTAGAGCCGCCGGAGAGGTAGAAGCCGATGCCCATGCCATCGTGCATCTGGAGGCGCTCGTAGCGGTTGTTGCTGCCGGTATTGGAAAAACAGATCGACTGGGTGTGCTGGGTGGCGGTGACCTGAACGCCGGTGACCGCAATGCCATCGAGCACGAGGTAGGAGCCCTCCACCTCGAAGGCGTGCACGCGAATGCCGGGTGGCTTGATCGCGGAGAGGTCGAAGACGGGCTTCTCGCCGGTCTCGGCGCGGTAGGTGATCGGCTTGCCGGGCTTGCCGCTTTTGTCGAGGAAGGTGACGTAGGCCCAGATCCGCTCGCGGTGGGCGATCATGGAGTCCTTCATCGCATAGGTCCCGCCGCGGAGGATGACGGTGTCGCCGGGAGCGGCGGCGGCTTGGCCTTTTTGGACGGTGGCGAAGGGGTGCGGCTTGTCGCCGCGGGCCTTGTCGTCGCCATCGGGCGCGACATACCAGGTCGCGGCGTGGGCGGCGGAAGCGAGGAGCAGTGGAAGCAAAAATCTCATGAATGGAACGGGCGGCGGAAGGAATACGCCAAAATTCCGTATCTTCCGAGTCTCCCGATTGGGTGATGCCGCGGGGGGCGGGATTGCCACCCGGGCACGTTTCGTGCATTTCCCGACCATGCTGTTCCCCCGTGCGCTTGTTTACGTCGCCCTGATCGCCTCCGCCCACGGCGCGACGGGCTTTTTCCGGACCCCGGCCATTCATGGCGAGACGGTCGTTTTCACCGCCGAGGGCGACCTGTGGAGGGTCCCGGTGACCGGCGGCTCGGCCCAGCGGCTGACTTCCCATCCGGGCCTCGAGTCCTTCCCGACGATCTCGCGGGATGGGAAATGGGTCGCCTTTTCCGCCGAGTATGAGGGAACGGGCGAGGCCTATGTGATGCCGCTCGCCGGGGGACTGCCGAAGCGGCTCACCTGGGACGGCGAGAATGCGCGCCCGGTCGGCTGGACGGCTGACGGGAAGGTGCTGGTGACCACCCGGGGCTACTCGACGCTGCCGAATGACCAGCTGGTGGCGATCGATCCCGCGAGTGGGGAGGAAACCCTGCTGCCGCTGGCGCAGGCGAGCGATGGCGATTTCGACGATGTCGGCAAGCGCCTGGTCTTCACCCGGCTGCCGTTCCAAGGGAGCAGCACCAAGCGCTACCAGGGCGGGACGGTGCAGAACCTGTGGCGCTATGATGAGGGGGCTGCAGAGGCGGTGCCTCTAACAGGTGATTTCAAGGGCACCTCGAAGCGGCCGATGTGGGACAAGGACCGCCTTTATTTCCTGAGCGACCGCAGCGGGACGATGAACCTGTGGACGATGACGGCGGACGGGAAGGACGTGAAGGCGCTGACCCATCACGATGACTTCGACATCCGCTACGCGGATTTCCACGAGGGGCGGATCGTCTATCAATACGCGGGGACGCTGCGAGTGTTCACGCCGGGCGATGGCAAGGACGCGGAGATCCCGGTGACGTTGACGTCGGACTTTGATCAGACGCGCGACCGCTGGGTGAAGAAGCCCTTCGACTACCTGACGCGCTTCAGCGTTTCGCCGGATGGAGAAAAGATCGTGCTGACGGCGCGGGGCAGCATTTTCGTGGCGCCGGTGAAGCCGGGTGGGCGGCTGGTGGAAATCCCGCGCCCGGCGAATGTGCGTTTCCGCGAGGCGAGCTTCCTGCCAGATGGCAAGTCGCTGGTGGCGCAGACCGATGAGACCGGCGAGATCGAGATGACGAAGCTGCCGGCCAATGGCATCGGCGCGCCGGAATCGCTGACGCAGGATGGCAATGTTTTCCGGTTTCCTCCGCTGTGCTCACCGGATGGCAAGAGGCTCGCCTGGCACGACAAGAATCTGGAGCTGTGGGTGCGTGATCTAACGACGAAGCAATCGGTGAAGGTGAGCACTTCGCAGATGCACGGCTTTTCCGATCTCGCGTGGTCGCCGGATGGCCAATGGCTGGCCTTCGTGGAGCCGGCGCTGAACACCTTCAGCCGCATCCACCTCTATCACGTGACGGATGGCAGTATCATCGAGGCCACGAGCGACCGGGTGATGAGCTGGTCGCCCGCGTGGTCGCCGGACGGGAAGTGGCTGTATTTCCTCAGTGATCGCGAGCTGAAGTCGCTGGTGAAGAGTCCGTGGGGGCCACGCCAGCCGGAGCCGTATTTCTCCGAGAGCACGCGCATCTATGCGCTGGGTCTAACAAAGGAGGGCCGCTTTCCCTTCAATCCTCCGGATGAGCTCGCGAACGAGCCGAAGGAGGAAAAGAAAGATGAGAAGAAGGACGACAAGCCGGCGGCGGTGCCGGCCGTGGCGATCGATCCGGATGGGCTCGCCGCACGCCTTTATGAGGTGCCGGGTGTTTCCGGGAATCTCTCGGACCTGGCGGCGACGGCGAAGCATCTATTCTACCACGCGCAGGGGACCGGCAATGAGAACAAGGGACGCCTAATGCGCCTGGACATTTCGCATGAGGAGGCGAAGCCGAAGCTCTTCGCCGAAGAGACCAAGGGGTGGGAACTTTCCTACGATGGCAAGTGGATGGCGTTGCGGAAGGGCGATGCGTTTTACGTGGTCGCGTCTGCAGGGGACTGCCCGGCGAAGCTGGAGAAGGAAGTGCCGCTGGATCACTGGAGCTTCGAGATCGAGCCGAAGGAAGAGTGGCGGCAGATCTATCAGGAGTCCTGGCGGATGCTGCGGGACTTCTTCTGGGATCCGAAGATGCACGGGCTCGATTGGGTGGCGGTGCGGAAGAAGTACGAGCCGCTGGTGGACCGCGTGGCGGATCGCTCGGATCTCGCGGAGATCCTCCATGAGATGTCGGGCGAGCTGAGTGCGCTGCACATTTTCGTGCGCTTCGGCGACGAGCGCGAGGGGCCGGAGAAGGTCCAGCCCTCGGCGCTGGGCGCGAAGCTTTCCCGCGATGCTGCAAGCGGTGGCTGGCGAGTGGATCACATCTACGCCACCGAGCCCGAGTATCCGGGTGAGAGCAGCCCGCTGGCGAAGCCGGGCGTGGCCGTGAAGGAGGGTGAGGTGATCGTGGCGATCAATGGCCGCGAATTGAAAGGAGCGGAGCACCCGCAGGAATGGCTCGCGCAGAAGGCAGGGCAGCCGGTGCTGTTAGACATTCTCTCGCCCGGCGGTCTGCGTCGCAATGTGCTGGTGAAGCCGCTTTCGCCGGACGATGCCGCAGAGCTGCGCTATGCGGAGTGGGAATACACGCGCCGCATGGAGACGGAGCGGCTGGGGCAGGGGAAGATCGGCTACGTGCACCTGCGGAACATGGGAGCGGAGAGCATCCTGGAGTGGGCGCGCAATTTCTATCCGATCTTCGACCGTCAGGGCCTGGTCATCGACATGCGCCACAACCGCGGCGGCAATACCGACTCGTGGATCCTGGGCCGCTTGCTGCGGAAAGCGTGGTTCCACTGGGCACCGCGAACCGGTCAGCCGTATTCGAACATGCAGTACGCTTTCCGCGGTCATTTGGCCGTGATCTGCAACGAGTTCACCGCCAGCGATGGCGAGGCGTTTTCCGAGGGCTTCCGCCGGCTCGGCCTCGGGAAGGTTTTCGGGACCCGCACTTGGGGCGGGCAGATTTGGCTGAATGCGCAGCGTTGGTTGATCGACAACGGCATGTGCAGCGCTGCGGAGATCGGGGTGTATAGCCCCGAGGGCCAGTGGTTGATCGAGGGCACCGGGATCGAGCCCGATGTGACCGTGGACAACCTGCCGCATGCCACCTTTGGGGGTGCCGATTCGCAGCTGGAAGCGGCGGTAAAACACCTTCAGGAGCTCATTGAAAAGGATCCTCGGCCGGTGCCGCAGCCTCCTCCGCGGCCGGACATGACGAAGTGATGAGGCCGTGGAACGTCGGAGTTTCAAGGCCTCTGGAAAAAGGTGACAATTTGATGGCAGTTTTCTCTTGCCCGCGCGGGGCGCGCATGTAGAAAGCGCGCACGCGTTTCGCGACGCGGGCGTAGCTCAGTGGTAGAGCGCCACCTTGCCAAGGTGGATGTCGTGAGTTCGAATCTCATCGCCCGCTCCAGTTTTCCAAAGAAAGCCTTCCGGATCCGGGAGGCTTTTTTGTTTTCCGGTTCGGGTTTCGTGGTTGATGACGGGGACTCAAGACGTTCGGTTGGTTCTTGTCGCGTCGTGTTGTGAGGGACCAAATAGAAGGGATCCAAGAATCCGTGATGAAGACCTTCCTTCCTGCCATTCTTTTGCTCGCGTTCGCCGTTCCGGCTGGTGCGGAGCCCGAGGCAAAGCCCGCTGCTGAACCAGAGAACGTAGATGCCGCGCGAATGAATGCGGCGTCCACGGTCAAAAACCTCAAGCAGCTTTACTTGTCGTTAATCGATTTTGACACCGACTACGGTGCCTTTCCCAATGACGAGACCGCGCAAGACGTGACCGACGCCACCGGCACGACCCTTACCTTCAAGGGAGGCTCTTCGAATGCCTATCTCCGCCAGCTCCTGGCCATGGGCGTGAAGACCGAAAAGATCTTCCAGATCGGCGGGGCCAAAGCGCCGGACGACGATTTCAAGGATGACTCGAAGGCACTGGCCAAAGGTGAGTGCGGGATCGCCTACGTCACGGGACTCACCACGTCCAATGATCCGTCCATCCCATTGGCATTCGCGCCGTTGGTGCCCGGCAAGCTTGAGTTCGATCCCGGTCCTCTCGGCGGCAAGGCGGTTATCCTGCGGATCGATGGCTCCTTGAAGATCGAGACGATCACAGCGAAAGGTGAAGTGGTCACGGCCGACGGTAAAAGCATTCTCGATCCGGCGCAGCCATACTGGAACGGCAAGAAGCCGAAGGTGGCACTGCCTGAGTGACTATCCGCCGTTCGCCGCCTTGTCGCGTGCGGCGGCGTTGTCGCGGATCGCGGCTTTGATGGCATCCAGCCTTGCGGGCCAGACGAAGTGGGGGGCTTTGGAGGGCTCGTAGCCCTGCATGTGGCCGGTGAGGCGGGTGGCGGGCTTGGTGTATTTGAACTCGGTGTCCTTGAAGACCTCGCGGCACATGGCGGCGAGGCCGGGATCGTATTCGATCAGCTCCGCGCGGGTGTTGACGTGATTGTGGTCGTGGTCGTTCTCGCGGTTGTTGTCGAACCACGATTGGACGCCTTCCGCGAAATACTCGTGGTGATTGGTGCTGGCGTACTTGCCCTTCCACAGGCCGGCCTTCATCGCGGCGTCGTAGGTGTCCTTCAGGCGCTTGTCGAAGGTGGGGTCGACGTTGTTGAGGCCGCGCAGGTGGATATTGTGGGCGAACTCGTGGATGAGGATGTTCTCGGTGGAATACGGGTCGCCCTCGAAGCCTAACAGGTTCTCCTCGGCGCACGTGCAAAACGGATCGGTCTCGCTGCCGCCGGTGCCGCGGGCGCGGGCGTCCCAGAAGTCCTTGCCGGAAAATTCCTCGAAGCCATGCATGGGCTCGTCACCCATGTGGGCGAACTCCGGAAGATCGGTGGTGTATTCGTCATGCGCCATGATGCACAGGCGCGCTCCGCTTTTCACCATGGCCTCCAGCACGTCCGGGCGCTTCCCTAGCATCAGGTCGCAGAGGAAGGCTGCTTCCTTCAGGGCGTAGGGATTCACCTTGGCAGAGGCGACGATGGGGAAGCCGCGCAGGCGCAGGGACTGCGTGTAGAAGGCGGGGATGCCTTCCTTGTCCGGTGGATCGAAGCGGAAGCCCTGCACGGGCACCTGCGAAGTGACGGTGGCTTCCGTTTTGTCGTCGCGGCCGATCATCTGGAACTTGTGACCCGGCGAGGTGGTGATGACGGTGTCCTTGCCGGGTTCCAGGCTGCCATTGGCCACTGGCTCGGTGTCCGACTTCATCCAGAAGACATCGATTGTCTGCTTGCTGCCGTTAATGATTTGGAGCTTCGGGCGCTCTTGTGCGGAGGCGGGGAGTGAGAGTGCCGCAGCTAGGGCGAGGGTGAAGGGAACGTAGGGTTTCATGGCAATTGGGGCAGACTACGGTGGCATTCTTCCGGCGAATTTCAGAAGCTCCATCCTATCCGGTGCATGCGGCGAAAGGGGCAGCGGCGGCTGGGGAAACGGCAAAGCTTTTGGGCGTGTGGACGCGTCGACGGAACGTCGACACCCCTTAATGAAGTTTCACCTCGGAGTTCGGTGGCACCTCGTTCTTCGGTCGAGGGTGGTTCTCATCGAAGACTCTCAGCGATGCGCCCGGTAGCACCGGGACGCTTGCCTCGTCCGCCTTCGTGTCATCGAGGGCGAAAGTCTTCGCCAAGAAGCGATACATCGCCGCGCGCTTGGATGGGCCGTAGTCGTGCCCCTCGTCCTTGAAGTGGGCGTTTTCCACTGCGTCTTCTTTCCCGAAGAGTGTGTAGATCCGCTTCAAGTATGGCAGTTCCAGCTCGGGGACATTTTGGGTCCAGTCCTTGCCGTCGGAAATCACGAGCAACGGTTTGGGGGCCATAACGGCGGCGATCTCGGCATTGTTTGCCACGTGGTCGGGACGCACGTGGATGGGCAGGCCGCTTTCACAGGTGCAGCCGCCATAGAACCACGATGACACTTGCACGCAGGGCATCGATGCCGTGACGCGACTGTCCACTGCTGCCAGAAGGAAGGACTGCGTGCCACCGCCGGATTCGCCGGTCACTCCTACCTTTGTGGGATCCACACCGGGGAGGGAGAGCATGAAATCGAGTGCGCGGATCGAATTCCAAAGTTGAAGTCGCAGCTCCTGCCCGCTCACTCCATGTTTCCAGCCCGCGATGGCCGACTCACCGTAGCCGACCATCTCATAGACGAAAACCGCGCAGCCCATGCGCGCCAAGGCACCACTGCGCTTCTGCATGGCTTCGGTGAAGCGGCCATGCGTCAGAGGGTCTGGTGGCCCGTGACCATGGGTGCAGAGAACCACCGGCATCTTCTCGCGCTGCTCCGGCAGGTAAAGATTGCCGCAGAGGTAGAAGCCGGGAGCGGTTTCCAGCGCTATATTCTCCACGGTATAGCCAGCTTGCTTCTGCTCTGAATGGCGGATCACTGCTGGCGGCTTTCGCTCCGGCAGCGGCCAGAGGCCGGCTCCTTCCAAGATGCCTTGGCGGATCTCTGCTGCCCGCTTGGTCCAGCCGTCGTGGGTGCCGTAGTCCTGCCACCGTGCGTCCATCTCCGCTTTCGCCTGCTCCGGCGTGTGAAAGCGGCCTTGGCGAAGTTCCGGCTCGGCGAATGCGATGGCCGGGAGCAAGGCGACGAGCATGAACGTGGGTTTCATTTCATCACGCTGGATGAAACCGGCGACCGCGTCGATCCTCCGATCGAGTGGGGTGCCGCCATCCCGATTTTTGGTGCCTTCGTCCCCGCCGCCCGCTAGTTCGTCCCAATGCGCGCCGCCTCGGGGTGGTGATCCTTCATAATGACTGCGCCGATGACCCTGTCTTCATCTCGCGCCGGTGCCTTGCCACGGTGGCTGCCGGTGGCGTTCTTTGTGACGTGGACCATGCTGGCTGTCGTGGCGGTGTGGTGGTTCGCCCTGCGCGAGCCGACGAGCCGCGTGATCTTCGTGGAGATGGGAGCGGGTGGCTCGCTGGATGTGTCGGCCTCGCGGTTGCTGATGCACCAGCAGCTCCTGCCGTGGATGCCGTGGCTACTACTCGCGCCGTACGTGCTGTGGACCGCGTTCCGATTTCCGCTGTTCGGAACAGCGAAGTGGCGGAACGGCATGGTGCTCCTCGTGGCGGGTGCGCTCTTCGTGGGGCTGAGTGCCGCGTTCCAAGACCGTGCGGCACGGCAGCAGCCGATCCTGGCGCCCATGCCCGCGGTGGAAACGTGGTTTCCTCCCGGCTTCGACAAGACGCCCGGTGGTGAGTTTGGCATCCCGCTGGCGCGCGAAATCGGCCGCGATCCGCAGATCGAGCTACCCGAGGCTTTCGGTCTGCCGCCGGAAGTCGATCCACGAAAGCTGCCGGGGATGATCTTCACCCGCGAGGAGATGAAACAACGGATCGAGGCGAGGTGGGCGAAGATCGCCAGCCGCTCGAAGGCCGCGCTCGGCGGGCTGGCCAAGTCGCCGGGGGATTCCGCGATCTTGTTAGATGCGTTCGCTTTCGGAGCGCTGCTGATCGCCGCTCATGCGGGGATCTTCCTGCGGACGGCGCGGCGGGAGAACGAACGGGCGGCATTGCTCGATTCCAGTCACGCCATGGCGCGGGCGCGTGCCTTGCAAGCCCAGCTCCAGCCGCATTTCCTTTTCAACACGCTCAATGGGATCGCGACGCTCACTCGGAAGGACCCGGAGCGGGCCGAGGAGATGATCACCTCGCTCAGCGAGCTGCTACGCATCGCGCTCGATGGAGAACGGCAGGCGGAGATTCCATTGCGCGAGGAGCTGCATTTCATCGATCGCTACCTCGATCTGCAGCGGATGCGCTTCGGTGAGCGGCTGAAGGTGGAACGCGAGATCAACCGTGATACGCTTGGGCTGCTGGTGCCCGCGCTGCTGGTGCAGCCCTTGGTGGAAAACGCCATTCATCACGGTATCGAGCCGCGTGGTCAGGGAGGCTGTGTGCGAATCACCACCGCGGTGGAAGGGGAGAGGCTGGTCATCCGCATCGAGGATGATGGCGTGGGACTCGATCCTTCGAAGGGCGGCTCCGGCAGTGGCATCGGGCTCGCAAGCATCCGCGAGCGGCTGGCGGCACTCTATCCCGGACGGCACGCTTTCCGCTCTGAGGAACCGCCGGGGGGCGGTGTCCGCATGATCATCGAGCTTCCCGCCCACACTTCCGCCTCATGAAAAAGATCCGCTGCGTGATCGTGGACGACGAAGAGCTGGCTCGCGAGCGGGTGCGTGGCTTGTTAGGCAGTGAGCCGGACGTCGAGATCGCGGGGGAAGCTGCTGATGGAGAGAGTGCCCTGGCCATGTGCACGGAACTACGGCCGGAGCTGCTCTTTCTCGATATCCAGATGCCGCGCCTGAGTGGCTTCGATGTGTTGGAGGAGCTACCATCCGATCCTGCGCCAGCAGTGATCTTCACCACGGCCTACGACACGCATGCGGTCCGGGCCTTTGAAGTGAGTGCAGTGGACTACCTGCTGAAGCCGTTCAAGGCATCGCGTTTCAAGGAAGCGGTGGCCCGGGCCCGCGAGAGGCTGGCATCGGGCTCCGATGGCGGGCTCGCGCAGTTGAAGTCGCACCTGCACGCGGTGGATGGCGGGCCGCGTGTGCTGGTGAAGTCGCCGGAGCGCATCCTCTTCGTCCGCGCCGCAGAGATCGATCATGTCGAGGCGGCGGGAAACTACCTGGTGCTCCATTGCGGGAGCGAGCGGCATATCGTTCGCGAGACCATGGCGGCGATGACAGGGCGCCTGGAGCCAAATGGCTTCATGCGCGTGAGCCGCTCGGCCATCATCAATCTCTCCCGTCTGCGGGAGGTGCAGCCGATGGGAGCGGGGAGCTATTGCGTGATCCTGAAGTCCGGTGCACGCGTGGACATGACGGCTCCGCTCCGTGATCTTCAGGAGCGTCTCGGCGCGGGTTGATCCTTTCCATGACGCTTTCGTCACGCGGACACACCCCTTCGTCCCATCCGGGTGGAGATCGTCATGGCGGACGGATATCGGGCGATCGTGAAAAACAGGTTGCCCTCGATCCCCGTACAAACCCGCTTCACCACTTCCCCAATCAACCGTCGCTCGCTTCAGGCCTTGGCGACGGCTATCCTGCTCGCCACTCCGCTCCATGCCGCGAATATCTCGTGGTCGGGGGGTGAAGGCGACTTCAACGAGACCTCCAAATGGACCGGCGGCGTTCTGCCCGGCGGCGGTGATACCGCGATCGTCGCCAATGGAGGGATAGTCTGGCTGACCGATGTCCGCACGGTGGGCGCGCTCAACGTGTCCGAAGGCAACTTCGGCATCACGCCCGGCCAGATGCTCACCTGCAACGGTGCTCTTTCCCTCGGGCAGCAATCGGGCGGCTCAGGCACGTTCGAGTTGGACAATGGCCAGTTCTTCTCCAACGGGCCGATGACGATTGGCGGCACCGGCGGGAGTGGCAGTTTCAAATTCTACAATGGCTTCATCAACCGTGTCGGTGCGGGCAGCGTGGTCGTCGGTGAGGGGAATGGCAGCATCGGCGAATACGTTCAGTCGTCGGGTTTCATGAACTGCATGGTGCCATGGAAGATTGGCAGTGGGGCCGGGGCGACAGGCGAGTTTGATTTCAATGGTCACGCCGCGGCGAATTCCCATGATTGGTTCATCGTCGGAGCAGACGGGGCCAGCGGAACCTTCAAGCTCAGTGGAAGCGGTTCCTTCAACAAGCTGCCGACGATGCCCGGCACGCATGTTGCCATCGGTCGCGGGAATGGAAGCAGCGCAACCGTCCTGCAAAGCGGCGGCTACTTCATCAACATGTCCACTGACACCTATCTCGGTGAAAGTGGCAATGCCACCGCCACCTGGACGCTCACCGGCAGCAGTTCGATCGCGGTCTTTTCCACGCTGTTCCTCGGCTATGCGGACTCGGCCAGTGCGACCTTCGAGCTCAATGGCGGCACCCTCACTGCGAGCCACATCCTGAAGGGCGAGAGCACCGGGGCCACCAGTTTTGTATTCAATGGCGGCACGCTTACGCCGCGAGCAAACGATCTCGATTTGCTGGCTGGCATCGACACCGTGAGAGTCGAAGATGGCGGCCTTTTCATTGATACCACACCACAGATCAACAGCGGCTTCACGGAGCATGAGGTGGGCTTCACGGTGGATCTGCTCGATGGGGGTGGCGGACTGACGAAGCGCGGAGTTGGCTCGCTCACCTGCGCAGGGACTTGCTACTATACGGGGGCAACTGTGGTCGAAGGTGGCACCTTGTATATCGATGATGAGCTTGTGGCCTCCGATGTGACTGTCCAAGAAGGCGGCGCGATCGCCGGCGCGGGCACGCTAGGTGGATCGGTGACGGCGGCCGGAACGATCGCGCCGGGCCATGGAGTCGGGACGCTGACCGTGGAGGATGATGCAGTCGTGAGTGGGACGCTGGCGATTGAACTCACGGCCACGTCCGGTGATTTGCTCGCCGTCGCTGGTGACCTGAAGGTCGAAGGCGCAACGTTGCGGATCGAGCTTCCCGATGGTCCGCCCTTGACGCAGCCGTATGTTATCGCGACCTACGGGACTCGTAGTGGCGGTGGCTTCGCTTCGATCGAGGGAGGTGATGGTTACGCCATCGACTATGCCTATCAGGGGAACAAGATCGCGGTCACGCCCAGTGCGTCGCCGTATGCCGGCTGGGCATCGAATTACGAGTGGGCGAATGCAGGCGATGAGCTGCCTGAGGCTGATCCTGATGGTGATGGCTTCGCGAATGCCCTGGAATTCTTCCTTGATGGAGATCCGCTGGTTTCCGGTCAGCCGGCGGGGAAACCCACCGGCAGGATTTCGGGTGATCGCTTCATCTTCACTTTCGAGCGCAGTGCCGGCGCTTCTTCGGTAGAGCCGGTCATCGAATACGGTTCAGAGCTCGACTTTCCATTCACCGCGGCGGACGGCGAGGATGGCGTCGTCATCGCCACGGAGGCCAGTCCGGGCGGTGAGGTGTGGACGGTGAGCTTTCCTCTGCCGCCTGGTGGCAAGCTCTTTGCCCGCCTCAAGGTGGAGTTTTGATTTCTCATGGCACCCGTAGGAGGAGACAGGGGAAGGTCGCCACGCACGGGAGCGCGCGGCGGCCTTTCCCAAGGGGCCTTCGTCAAGTGTCCTCCGATCTCAACGCTCGACTTGAAGCTTGAGGAAGCGCTTGGGATGCGCCGGATCGTTGGTCATTTGGATGTCACTGATTTGCACCGTGCGGGTGGCTCCGGTGCCAGTTTCCTGAATCGTGGCTCCGGTGGGAAGATTCTGGATGATGTCCGTGAAGGGAGAACCACCGGCGCTGCGGGCGATGGGTTGCCAGTTCTCCGATGTGAGGTCGTCGCTTGCGAGAATCGTCATCACTACATCGATCGCTCCGGTATTGCGGGTCGCGGTGATCGTCAGCTTGCCATTGATAACGGAGACTTCAGGTGCGGTGTCTGCTGATGACTGATTCGGAAGGGTGCCGAGGGCGAATTCGATCAGGTTGGACAGGCCATCGCCATCGGGATCGGCCGCGTCGGCCGCGTCGCCGGTTTCCTCGGTCGAGCCGAAGTGTTGCTTGCGCCACGATTCGCTGGCGCTGAGGACGAGGGCGCTTGCTTCATTTGAATCGGCGCTTTCTCCGAGCGTATTCACTGCGGACACGACGTAGTAGTAGGTGGTGCCCACGGTGAGGCCCGCGTCGATGTAGTTGGCAGTGGTGACGCCGGTGGAGATGGTTGAATAGCCGCTGCCTGCTTCGGTCGAGCGCTTGATATTGTAGCTGGCGGCTGATGGCGAAGCGGTCCAATTCAATACGATCTCCGACGTGTCGCCGGTCGCGGTTAGGGAGGCTGGGATGGCGGGGGGAATGGCTACGGTGGCTGACAAGGTGCCAGCGTTCGCTGTGAGCACACAGGCGTAACCGGCGGGGATTGTGCCGACGGTGAAATTCGTTTCACTGATGCCGGTGGCTCCGGTGATGAGCTGATAGGTTCCGGGGCCGAAGCCGGCCAAGGCCTTCAGGTTCACGGTGACGCTGCCGTCCGCGGAGAAGGCTCCACCCACGGCGAGCCGGCTGGAATTGGTGCCGAGTCCGATTTCCAAGGCGCTGCCATCTTGCAGCGACACGGCGCCGGCGAGGGTGAGCACACCGCCGCTGCCGTTGCCGGGAGACAGGGTGCCGCCGCCTGCTACGGTGACTGGTGCGCTTACGGTGCCTGTGCCTGCGAGCGCGCCACCATTGTTGACGGCAGCTGTGCCGGTGCCGGTTAGGGTGCCGTTGGCCATCAATGTGCCGCGGCTGATCGTGGTGCCGCCGGAGTAGTTGTTAGGGCCGAGGACGGTCAGGATGCCGGTGCCCACTTTCGTGAGGGCGATGACCTTGGTGGTGCCGTTGTTGAGGTTGCCGACGATCGACGTGTTTGTGCCCAGTTGGCCCACTTCTAGGGTGGTGGTGCCGGTGGCGCTGTTTCCGCCGCGGATGTTTCCGCCGGTGCTGGCCAGCGAGCCCATCTTCACCGTGTAGTTGCCGTTGAGAGCGAAGATCAATTCGCCGGCAGTGATGGTGTAGGCGGCGTCCGGGCTGCCGGAGGTGGCCGAGTTGAACTGGGTGTTATTGGCACCTGCGGTGTGGGTGAAGCTGCCGGTGAAGCCGGAGTGGTCACCGGTGAAGACGATCGTATTCGCGGTGTCGTTGAGGATCGCTCCGGAGCCGGACACGGCGCTGGTGCTCGTCAGGTTGTTGCCATTGAAGGTGAGCGTGCCGGCACTCTGGATGGTGATGGGGCCGCTATTGAGCGCGGTGGGGGAGGCGACCAGTTTGCCCGAGCTGACGTAGGTTCCTCCGGTGTAGGTGTTCGCTCCGGAAAGCGTGACGGTGCCTTGTCCTGCGACGGTGACTGAGCTGGCGGCTGGGCCATTGGCAATGATGCCGGTCAGCGCAAGTCCGGCGGTGCCTGATCCGAGAACCAGCTCGTTATTACCGGATGATCCGATGATCACTCCGGGATTGTAGGTCCAGAGTCCGCCGCCTGCGTTCAGCATGCCATTCACCGTTAGGGTCGCGCCGGAGTTTACGGTGTAAGTGGTGGCGGCGGCGCCGGTGTAGCGCAGGGTCTTTGCCACGCGGCTGACGCCCATGTTCAGGGTGGCGCCGGAGACGTCGTAGTTGACCGTGTTCGCTCCCGGGGCTGTCCACAGTCCGGTGGTTAGTGGAGTGGCTGAGGTGTAGGGAACGACGTTGCCGCCGCTGACAGTGGCGAAGGTGAAGCCTCCGGCCGCGCCATTGGCCGAGGTGCCCGCGCTTTTCACCATCGACCACGGTCCAGTGATTCCGTCGGTGACCGGCAGTGCGGCGGTCACGGTGCCGGTGAAGGTGCTCTTGTCGACGAGGAGCGTGGCGCCCGGGCTGCGGAGGGGGCTTCCGACGAGGGTAAAGGTTTTACCGGTGGCCACCTTCCACGATTGGCCGGCGCCGAGCACCAGGGTGGAGGAGATGGTGAGATTCTGCGTGGCAGAACTCATGTCGATGCCACCTTGGCCGAGTGTCAACGTATTGCCCGAGCCGATGGTGACCGCGCCGGCGGTGTCGCCGATGGTGAGGCCGCTCCAGCGGAGGTCGGAACCTGTTAGAACGAAGTTTGCGCCGGCGAGGCCGCTCCAGCGGGCGGTATCGAAGGGGCTGGGGGCTACACCGCCTGACCAGCTCGCGGCGAGGCTGAGATCGGTGGCGTTGTCCGCCTTGTCGATCACCGACGGGAGGTGTGGGGTTGCGACGATTTCGGCGCTTGGCGGGCTTTCGCCGTTCGGGCTCACCGCGACGATCACGTAGTAGTAGGGCGTGCCATTGGCGACGGCGCGGTCGGTGTAGCTGGAGCCGACGATGTCGGTGGCGACGATCTCGTAGGGGCCGCCAGCATGGGTGGAACGTAGGACATTATAACCGGCGGCATCCACCACGGAATTCCAAGCAAGCGTGACACCGCCGGGCATGATCGAGGTAGTGAGGCCCGATGGAGCCGAGGGCGGCAGCGAGCCGATGGGGGAGAAGAACAGCTTCAAGCCGCCCGAGGTTTGCTGAAGGTAGAAGCTTCCGGCCGTCGCGGCGGAATGGCCTGCGGAATCGGTGGTGACCGTGGATAGGGCGAAGGCCCCGGTCATGCCGGTGCTCGCCAGCACCTGCCAGTTGTGGCTCTGCGTCCAGAATGCATCGGTGAAATCGATGGTGCTGCCCGGACCATTGAAGGTGAGGTTCACGCCCGCACCGCTGGTGACGGTGACGGCTGCCGCGGTAAGTTTGCCGGCGGTGGCGCTGTTAGAAGCGAGCGACCATCCGAAGCGGGAGCCATTGGCGAAGGCGGTGCTGCCCTTCACGCTGCCGGTGCCGGTGAGCACGGCGCCATTCGCCACAGTGACGGCGGTGCCCACGGCCAGTGAACCATTTACCTCGAGGGTGCCAGCGCTGACGGTGGTTGCACCGGTGTAGGTATTCACGCCGCTCAGCACCAGCTTGCCGAAGCCCGCTTTCGAGCGTGCGCCGCTGCCGCTCAGCACGCCGCTGAGCTCGGTGCGGGCATTGTTCACGATGAATGCTTTTGGAAGGCTGCCGGCATTGGCTGCGCCGGTGAAGAGCAGGTTGCCGGTGCCGCTGAAGATAGCGTCCGCGCTGACCGAAATTGCATTGGCGATCGTGCGTGTGGAGGCATCCGACGACTGGATGGCTCCGCCACGGAAGTCGAGGGTGCTCGTTCCCAAGGCGGCGTTGTTGGCGATGGCGAGGGTGCCGGCATTCAGTGCCGTGGTGCCGGTGTAGGTATTGGTGGCGGATAGCGTCCAGATGCCGGAGCCTGCCTTTGTCAGAGAAGTAGTGGTGCTGCCATTGGCGATGATGCCGGCGAATTCACCGGCACCGCTGGAGGATCCCTGTAAGGTGAGCGTTTTGGCGACGCTGGCGATAGAGGCGGTATTAGAGGTGAACTTCAGCAGTCCGGTGCCGGACTGATCGAGGATCATGCCGGGAGTGCCGAAGCCACCTTGGAAGGTTAGGACCCGGCCCGATGTCTCACCGCTGCCGGTGTAGACCAATTTTCCCTCGAGGCCTCCGCCGCCCATGCCGACGCGAGTCATGGTGCCGAGTGTGCTGGCGATGTTTGGCACGCTCACCGTGCCGCCGCCGAAGATCGAAAGGTTGCCGGTGGTGAGATTGGTGCCGGTGAGGGCGACCGTGCCAGCGCCGGTGACTCTCAATTCGGCGGTGCCGGAGATGGCGCTGCTCACGGTGAGCGGGTTCGCCGAGTTGTTCGTCCACGTTTGATCGACTCCCACGTTTACCTGCCCGGTGGTATTGATGGCGGTGGGGCCTGCGCTGCTTGCGATCTCGATGCCAGTGGCACCGATCGTGAGGTTGTGAGTGCCGCCGATGCCGACGGGCGATGGTGTCGTGACGGAGAGGCTGTCGATGGTGAAGTCAGCGCCCAAGGTGGTGCTGGATGGGCTGGCGCCACCGGGAGAGAAACTCACCGCGGTATTGATGGCGGGCGCTTGTCCGGCATCGGTCGAGCCACCCGCAGCGGTGACCCAGTTGGTGTTGCCGGCGTTGTTCGTGCTCCAACTGCCGTCCACATCGCCCTGCCAGTGGGCGGCGAATGGCGGGAGGGTATTCGCCATCAGCGCGGCGATCTGGTCGGCGCTCATGGCGGAGTCGGCGATCGTGACGTCATCGAGCTTGCCGTTGAAGAGCGGATCGGCGGCCCATTGGCTCTTGCCGAGATAGTTCTGCATGGTGCCGGACAGGGCCGGGTCGGAAAGCGTGCCTTGCACCTGTTGCACACCATTGAGGTAGATCCGTGCGGTGCTGCCCTGCATGGTGACGGCGACGTGCTGCCAGCTTCCGGAGGGGAGTGCGGAAGTCGCGATGCTGCCGGTGGTGCCGGAGCCGTTTCTCAATCCAACACGCATTTCGCCGCCGACATTTGGCGACAGGAAGAAGAACTGGGTGGTGTCGTTACCGAAATCGAAGATGCGCTGGTTGGCTGCGCCGCCGTCCCAGTTGACCCAGGCGGCGAAGGTGAAGGCATTGGTATTGGCGATCGCGGGCGGCAGCTCGACGTGATTGTTAGATCCATTGAAGTCGAGAGCCTGTCCATGCTGGCCGGCGGTGTAGGTTGGCACGCCGTAGCAGACGCCTCGGTTGTCGTAGCCGGAGGTGTCCTTGGTATTTCCATCGAGCGTGAGCTGCACCACGCCGCGCTTCACGCCCATGGGATAACTTTCCTGGAGATAGCCGATGGGCGACTTCTGGTCGCGATAGACGATGCCGGCAGGGGTGAGGCCGGAGCCACCGTCGAAGCGGGCGTCCCATGTCATGTTGCGCTGCCACTCGACATTGCTGTAAACGGCGTAGCGCTCGATCCACGGCGTATCGTCCATCATGTCGATGAAGTTGCCGATGGCCGTGGCGTTCTGGTCCGTGGTGGGGTCGCCGCAACCGGTCCAGTTGGCGCCGTTGTTGAACTCGGTCAGCCAGATGGGCTTGTGGTAGCGGTCCCAGATTTCCTGGAGGAAGGACTTCAAACTCGCTGCTGACTGTCCGCACTGGTAAAAGTGGATGGTGATGTAATCCACGCGCAGGCCGGCGGCGTTGGCCTTGTCCATGAATTCGTAGAGCCACCATCGCCCTCCGTCCGTACAAGCGGGGGAGCCGACGCGCAGACCGGTGGCGAGCAATTCGGGCCAGGCGGCGATGGCCGAGTCGCGGGAGCCATTGTCCAGGCTGGTGTAGGAATCCTCGACCGAGTTGTCCGGTTCATTGAAGCCGGAAAGGTGGGTGATGCTGGTCTTGGCGGTCGGGAGGCTCGGCCAGTAGCGCTGCTGGCGGATGGGGACGTATTCCCAATTGAGCGTTGAGTTCTGGTCGTTGTTCCAGTTGTAGAACCAAGCCGCGTTCAGGACATCGGCCGAGACGTCGCAAGAGCCCTTCTTGGAAACCCAACGCCAAGGGAAGACGCGGACGAACTGGACGGCGTTGTCGAGATTCGCCGGCATGTTGGCGATGGTCAGGTCGTGGTCCTGGGCGATGTAAACCTTGCTGATACCTGTGCCGTTGGTCTGCGTTCCGAAGGTCGCCATGTAGCCGCGTTTCAGCTTGAAAGAGCTGATATTGCGGTTCATCACGCCGAGCTCGGCGGCGCTATCGTAGTAGGTGTAGAGGCTGTAGGACTTCGAGTCGCCGCTGAACTTGGGATCGGTGAAGGTCTGGAGGGGTTGGACGGCATTCGTGAACGGTGTGATCACGGTGCCATTTCCATACTGGACCACCCGCACGTTGGTGCCGTGCACTGCGGTGGCACCGTTGACCTTGATCTGGCTGAGATAGTCGTCGGCGGTGGTGGGACGTAGATTGTCGAACCACAGCCATGAATCCTCGGAATTGAGATTGATGGTGCTGCCGGCGATCGGGTTGCTGGTGCCGGTGATGTGCAGCTCGGACTTGCCGGTGACGGTGACAGCGGTGTTCGTCAGCGTTGCGTAGGTCTGGACGCTGTCCGAGACGGTGAGCTGGCCATGCGAGGCGCTCGTGGCGAGAAGAAAGAGGCTGCCGACGAGAGCGACGGCGGCGCAACCGGGAGTTCCGGGGGTGGGTTTCATGGAGTGGGCTTGCTTGGGGAATGCCCCCCGCGGGTTTGCCGGGCAAGCGGGGCTTGGGTTTGCCTGCCGGTCCGCGTAGGGAGGGATTATTACATGAACGAGAACCCGCGCGAAACCCCGACATCTCGCACCAATTCTTTGGTTTTCCCTCGATTTGGGGCAAAGGCACGGTAATCCCCGACCATGGCCGCGGGCCGTGGTTCTCGTGGAGCCCTGAAACTCGCGCCCGGGATCAGGCCTTCAGCACGCGCGAAATCTCCCGGCCATGGCCGGTGATGACGATGCGGTCGGCGTGGACGTCGACGATGGAGAATGCGGTGTTCTCCGGTTGATGAAGCATTGAGCGGAAAGTCAGGTAGGGGAGGCCCTTGCGTTCGACGAAGTCACCGGCGTGGTTGTGGCCATTGAACCACGCGACGACGCTGGGGTGCTTGTCGATCACGGCGAGGACGGCCTCGTGGTTCCAGAGCTGGTGCATGTCTGCGGGGATCAGAGGATGGTGGCCGCAGAGGATCACTCGCTCCTTGGCGACGTCGGCGGCGGTGAGTTCGCGGTCGAGCCACTCGAGCTGCGGGGTGGATGCTCCGCCGTTCCACGGCTTCGCGCCGGGCTGGCCGGTGGCTTCGAGGGCTTTCAGCTGCTCTGCCGCGGCGGTGGCGGAGGGAGTGTTTGCGGGATACTTGTAGGTCGAGATCGAATTGGTATCCAGCATCACGATGCGGATGTTGCCACTACGAAAGGTATAGTAGTCGTGGGGCATGCCGAGTGTCGCCACCACGCGGGACTTTTCAGTGTCCGCAACCGAGTAGTCGTGATTTCCCAGCAGGTGATACACCGGGTGCCCGAGTTCCTTGATGATCGGCAGCATCGTGTCGAAGGACTTGAAATCGCGGTCGATGAAGTCGCCGAGTTGCAGGGTGAACTCTGGCTTCGCCGCTCGGATGATTTCCACGGCGCGCTTCAGTTTTTCCGGAGTGGAGCGGTAGTGGCGCTCGCCCTCTTGGTCGGCGTCGGCGTACTGGGCATCGGCGATGAGGCCGAAGCGGAGGAGGGGAGCTTGGGCTTCAGCGACTGCTGGCTCGTCTGCGGCGAGGGCTGCGCCGGGCAGGATGGCTGCGGCGGTGCCGAGGAAATGGCGGCGTTTCATGGCTCCCTCACTCCATAGCGGCCCGACGGGACGGCTGCAACATCGCTCATCGTGACAGAACGGCCTCCGGCACCCGGGTGCAGATCATGGCTTTGGCTCGCTCCAAGTCTCCTGCGCCGCCGCTTTCGACCAGCCAGTGGGCGAGGATCAGGGCCGAGCGCTGGAGGCCGAGTTGGCAGTGGACATAGACCCGCCGCTGCGGCTGCTGTTCGCGGATGAAGGCGATGGCTTTCGCGATTTCTTCGTCCGCGGGTTTTACCAGGTCGAGGAGGGGAAGGCTGCGGTAAAGGGCTTGCTCGCGGAGCACGGTCGCGGCGGTCGACTCTGCGGTCAGGTCGAGCACGGCGAGCGGGCCACCCGTCAGCAGTCCTTCCGCTTCGCGCCCGGTCAACCTGCGACCGAACATCACTCCCGGTGCCATCTCGCACCACGCCGGCTCGCGCCTCAGCCAGCGCCGCTGATAGAGGCGCGTCACCAGTAGCACCGGCATCAGGCACCACTCCGCGGCGGGTGAAAGCGTGCCATTTTCCTTCCCCAGCACGCGTGCAAGGCCGGTGGCGTAGGCGAGGGAGACGATGCCCAGAGAAAGTGCCGGCCAAGCGAAACCGAACCACAGGAACGCCAGCGCCGCGCAGGCGAGTGCTCCGATCCCGTAACGGAATGCGAGCTTTGGCGACGGAGTGGGCCCGGTTTTGAAACGCGGATCCGGAATCAGCGCTGCGATCAGCCACCCCATCATGAAGCCGGTGGCCACGTCGATGACATGGTGTTGCCAGACCAGCAGCGTGGACAGGCTGATCAGCATGAACCAGACCTTGGTGATCTTCCTTGTGAGGCCTGTCAGATGGGCTCCGTAGACGAACCATACCAGCGAGCGCAGGCTGATATGAAGCGACGGCGCGAGATTGTAGGGCATGTCATTCGCGTAGAGCGCGTGGAAGAGCGGGGCGGTCCAGCCGGTGGGAACCGGCCGGGGAAAGCCCATCTTCAAGGGAAACAGCAGGAAGCAGAGTCCGCTCGCCACGACCACAGCGACCAGACGCTTGGTCACGAGGTTCAGTTCCGCTTTGTTAGAACACAGGAAGAACGACCCGATGAAGAAGAGATCCAGCGACCAGTAGGGGACCACCATTTCCCTCACGAAGGGAATGTGGCGTTCCCATTCCCAGAACCAGGTGCCGACGTTGGGGCGCGTGGAAGTGAAGCGATTGCAGAAGCCGTAGACCAGCACGAACATCCCGCCGGCGAGGGCCAAGCGCCATAGTCTCGCCCACAGCAGGCCGGGTTCGCGGGGAGGCAGGTTTAGGTTCATGGACGGCGAGCGATGCTCACGGTGAAGATGCCGAAGTCATCGATCCACTGTCGTTCCTTGCGAAAGCCGGCGGCTTCGACGAGCGCATCCATTTCGCCCTGCGGGCGGCGGCGCATGACCCAGAAGCGGCCGTCGCGATTGGTCAGGGTGCGGGCGATCATTTCCACCTGAGGGTGCCAGGGTTGGCCGGTGTAGACCAGCCAGCCGCCGGGAGAGACGGCGGAGAAGAGGCCGCGCAGGGATCGCTGGAGGCGATCGTTTTCGGGGAAGAGTTCATAGAGGCCGGAGACGACTGCCACCGAGGGCTTGGGATCTACGCTGGCGAGGGAAGTTTCGTCAAAGGCATCGGCGCGGATGTGGTCGATTCGGTTCTTTAGTAACCTCGCGCTGGCAGCAGCGCGTCCGGTTTCCAGCGCGGACTGGCTCCAATCGCGGCACAGCACGTGCAGGTTACTGCCGACTTCGGGGTCATCGAGGATGTCGAGCAAGTAACGGCCCGCTCCGCCAGCGATGTCCATGAGTTCGAGCGGCAAGTGATCCTCGCGGACCTTGGTGAGGGCGAAGCGCAGGGCTTGGTTCATGCATTCGCGGCGTTGGCGGATGCCGCGCCAGCCGATGGCATCGAGATAGCCGCGGTCGATCACCTTGCCGAGGCCGAGGGCACCGCGGGATTGGTTTTCGTAAACGTAGTCGAGCGACTCGCCGGAGTCGAAGCCGGTCGCGTGGCCGATGCGGATGCCGCGGCTCAGTTTGCCGAGCGTGCCTAACATCGAGCGCTGGATGGAGAAGGAGAGGCCCTTTAGTGAGGGCGCGGGCAGCGGCTTCTGGAGGCCTGCGTATTCCTCGTTCGTCGCGGGATGGGAGAGGTCTGCTTCCAGTCGCGGTGGTGTGGGCTTCTCGAAGCAGCGCTCGGCGAAGCGGCGGATGGCACCGATGGCTTCCTCGCGGCAAAGGTCGTGGAAGATGGCGTGGCGCGCGTCCTTCAACGAGAGGTGGACCTTTTGATCGCTACCATAGTTGTCGTAGAAAGCATCGATCGCCTCGCGCTTCACGACGCGGTCGGCACCGGCGGAGAAGAGCAGCAGCGGGCGGTCCATGACCGCGGCATCGCTGGTGACGCGTTTGCCGGTGTCGAAGAGCTCGACGAGAATCTTCGCGGAGATGTCCTTGGAGATCGCGCTGTCGGCGTCGTAGGTGGCGGCTGCCTGGGTATCGCGGGTCAGCCACGAGCCACGGACGTAGCTCTTGATGGTGGAGTCCGGCTTGAGCTTCTGCATCAGGCGGATGTTCGTGAGCGCGCCGGGCACGATGAGGTTCACGTGGAAGGCAGGGGTTGCCAGCACCAGTCCGGCGATCCGTGGGGCGAAATCGTGCACCCATGCTGCGGTGATCACTGCACCCACGCTGTGGGCGACGACAACCGTGCGCTCTGGCGTCAGGCCGTGGCTAGCCTTCAGGTGGCGGACGAAGGCGTCGAGGTCCCGGACATACTGCATGAAGCCGGTGGCGTGGCCGCGGCGGCCTTCGGATTGGCCGTGGCCGCGGGCTTCCCACGCGTAGATGGCGGTGTCCGGCATTTCGAGCGATGGGATCACGGGATCCCAGCGGTCGGCGTGCTCGTGGCCGCGGTGGATCAGCACCAGGGCGCGCGTGGCACCTTGGACGTTCCAGGTTTTGTAGTGGAGGCAAGCGCCGTCGTCGGCAGTGAATTGGAGACGGGTGCTCATGGTGGGGCGGGGGAGAAGCTCGGCCGCGGGCTGCGCGGGTGGCGGGGAGGGACTGCGGTCAACTGGTTCTCTAACCCATTCGAGAGGCATCGTGAAGCTGAGGTTCATAAGAGTCACCGGGGAGTGTGGCATGAGCTGGCGTCAGGACCTCATCGTGAGTTTTTGGAGATGTATCGGTTTTCTCAATGAATTGAAATTTGGCATCTGGGGTTTCGATTGAAAGGCCCCTTTCCTTCGGCTTAGAACATCTGTTCAAAGTCCGACTGAACAAATGCCCACCGCCCAAGATGTGATCAAGGAGGCCGTATCGTCATTGCATGCCCGGCGCCTGAAAGGCCTCGGTTTTCGCAAGGATGGCAATACGTGGGTGCGGACGTCGAAATGGCCTCAAGTGATCAACCTCCAACTCTCGTCATGGAACACGGCTGATGAGGCGAAGATCACGTTAAACTTCGGAGTGTTTGTGGAGGAGATCGGTAAGATAGTGGGTGACAGTCCTCTGAAGGGGAAGCTGAAGGAGTATCACTGCATGCCCCGTGTCAGGATCGGACAGCTCCGACCGGACAGGAAGGACTACTGGTGGGAAGTCACTCCCTCAATATCGCCAGGCATCTTGGCCGACGAACTCTTTGCCGAGATTGCGGACCATGGCATTCCGTGGCTTGAGAGCTTGGATTCCTTCGAAGGTTTAGCGAAGGAGTTTGAGAGGCAGGAAATCGACTTCAAGGCGGCTGTCGCCTTTCATCTGGCGGAGATGCCGATAGAGGCGGAGGCAATGATGGCCAAGGCCCTTTCGAGTGCAAACGAGCATTTCCGTCCCCGCCTCCTGCGTATCGCGAGATCGCTATCAATTCCCATTCAGTCCGACGACTGACAGGAGGGGTTTCAGAGAGGCTGCCAAGTCACGTCATCACGGCCGTGTCCAGCATCTGCTCGTAGCGCTTGATGTAGGCTGCGGCGGTGGCCTCATGATTGAAGCGGGCGACGGCTTCCTTCATGATGCGGGCGCGGTGGTGGGTGCGGTGCTCTTCACCGCCGTGGTAGAACTTGAGAGCTTCGTTTACTGCCCAGCGTAGGCCGTCGCCGTTGAAGTGCTTGAAGAGGAAACCATTGCCCTTGTCGGCTTCGGCGTCGAAGGGGTCGACGGTATCGTGGAGGCCGCCGGTGTCGTGGGCGAGGGTGAGGCTGCCATACTTCGGCGCGATCATCTGCGGCAGGCCGCAGGGCTCGAAGGAGGAGGGCATGAAGATGAAATCGCTGGCCGCGTAGCCGAGGTGCGAGAGTCCTTCATCGAAATCGCGCACTGCCACCTGGCCGTGGAAGCGGTGGCGGTTCACGATGTCGTGAAAGTGGTTCTTGTAAGCGCCGCTGGCGATAATCGCGATCTGCAGCTTGTTCTGTGTGACGAGGCTGTGGAGGATGTCACCGAGGAGCTGACAGCCCTTTTGCACGGGATCGAGGCGTGAAGGCCAGAAGAACAGCGGCACATCCGGATCGCCCATCAGGCCGAGGCGCTCTTGGAGTTCCAGCTTGTTCTTGCGCTTGCCTTCCGAGTGGTCGGCGGCGGTGAAGTGGTTCTTCAGGTAGGGATCGCTGGCCGGGTCGAAGCCCGGGTCCGGGGCATTCAGGATACCGGTGGCGCGGCCATCGCGATGCTTGTCGCGGAGCTGGTTGCGGATCGCATCCGGGATGAAGTGGTGATAGCCCTGCACGATTTCATCGAGGAAGGTCGGGCTGACCGTGTTCACATGGTCGGCGGAGAGGATGCCGGTGGTTAGAAGGTCGACCGGATTGTTGGCGCGGCTTTCCTCGTAGTTCCATGGGGCGCGGCGATAGTAGCAGTGCTGCCAGAATGCGGCGGCGTCGATGCCACGGTCCTCAATCTGCGCGAGCGTAAGGTGCTCGGAGTGGATGTTGTGGACGGTGAAGAGGGACTTGATGCCGTATTGCTTCGCCACGGCGGGAATCAGTCCCGTCATCCAGTCATTGCAGTGGATGAGGTCCGGCCGGACCTGCGGGAGGGTGTGATTGATGACCTCGCGCTGGAAGGCGAGGGCGATGAGGTGATTCTCCGCGCCGTAGACGCTGGAGCGGTGGTAGAAGACGCGATCTTGGGCGAGGTGGATGCGCTGCTCGGGCAAAGCGCTGCTGACTTTCTCGAACTCATTGTCGAAGACGCTGGCGACGTCCTGGTGGAACATCCGGCGGTAGTTCGGCAGGGCGACGTGGACGTCGGCACCTTGGTCGTAGAGGGCCTTGACGAGCGAAGCGGAGACGTCGGCGAGGCCGCCGGCCTTGGCGCACATGCGCTGGGCGAGGTTACCCATCCCCTCCGGCAGGTAGGTGATTTCCGGGGTGACGACGAGGATCCGAGGGCGACGGGGAGGGTTATCAGACATTGGCTATTCCGGGTTTCCCGATTTTTTAGGCGCTTCAGTTGCACGAAAGCAAGAATGTGTGATGACACCACCAAAGATTTCCGCATTTCCGGGGCGAGGAACTGCGGGGACCGTGCAGGTCGCCCTTTGACAGCCGGGAATCGCCCGCTATTTTCGCGGCCCCAAACCACTCCACTCCCATGAGCGACGCCACTCTCGAAACGCACTCCTTCCAGGCCGAAATCAAGCAGCTGCTCGATCTCGTCGTCCACTCCCTCTACACCGACCGAGAGATCTTCCTGCGCGAGCTGGTCTCGAATGCCTCCGATTCGATGGAGAAGCTGCGCCACCTGCAGGGCACGGAGAAGGACATTCACGATGCGGCGCTGCCGCTGGAGATCACAATCACCACCGACAAGGAGGCCCGGACCGTGACCATCGCCGACCGCGGCATCGGCATGACCCGCGAGGAGCTGGTGGAGAATCTGGGAACGATCGCGCACTCGGGCACAAAGGCTTTCCTCACGGCGATGAAGGAAAGCGGCAACTCGCCGGCGAACATGATCGGGCAGTTCGGCGTGGGCTTTTACTCGGCCTTCATGGTCGCGGAGAAGGTGGAGGTCTTCACCCGCTCGTGGCGCGAGAATGGCGAGGAGCTGCTGTGGACCAGCGATGGCGTCAGCGGCTACTCGATCGAGGAAGCGAGCGGCCTTGAGCGTGGCGTGAAGATCGTGCTGCACCTCAAGGAGGAGCATGCCGAATACGCGGAGGATGCGCGCGTGAAGCATCTCATCGAGCGCTACAGCAATTTCGTCGGCTTCCCGATTCTTCTCGATGGCGAGCGCGTCAACAAGGTCGAGGCACTGTGGCTGAAGAACAAGGCGGACATCAGCGAGGAGGAATACAAGGAGTTCTATCAGTTCGCCTGCCACGCCTACAATGATCCGGCGTATCGCTTGCACTTCGCTGCGGATGCGCCGCTTGCGATCAATGCGCTGATCTTCGTGCCCGATGAGAATATGGAGCGCTGGGGCATGCAGAAGACCGAGCCGGCGGTGGCGCTGTATTGCAAGAAGGTGCTGATCGATCCTGCGCCGAAGGGGTTGCTGCCGGAGTGGATGCGTTTCCTCAAGGGGGTGATCGATAGCGCCGACCTGCCGCTGAACATTTCCCGTGAGACGATGCAGGACAGTGCGCTGGTGCGGAAGCTCGGCAGCGTGATTGCCAAGCGGGTGGTGAAGATGTTCGAGAAAGAAGCCGAGGCGGATCCGGAGAAGTTCCAGGCTTTCTACAAGAAGTTCGACCGGTTCTTCAAAGAAGGCGTGGCGACCGACTATGCGAACAAGGACGGCCTTGCGAAGCTGCTGCGCTTCGAGTCATCGATGACGGATGAAGGCAAGCTCTCCAGCTTCGCCGACTACGTCACCCGCGCGAAGGACGGGCAGGACAAGATCTATTTCCTCGTGGGCCCGAGCCGCGTGCAGCTTGAGAGCAGTCCGTATATCGAGGCATTCAAGGCGCGTGGGCTGGAGGTCATTTATTTCACGGACCCGGTCGATGAATATGTCGTCGAGTCATTGGGCGAGTTCGATGGCAAAAAGCTCGTTTCGATCAGCCATGCCGGTGTCGAGCTGGATGACAATGCAACGGAAGGCGATGCGCTGGGAGCGGAGGCGACGGAGAAGCTGTGCTCGTTCCTGAAGGATGAGCTCGGCGGGAAGGTGACCAGTGTTGCCAGCGGCAAGCGTCTCGTGGACAGCCCGGTGATCGCTCTCGTCCCGCAAGATGGCATGACGCCGCAGATGCGCCGGATGATGAAGGCGATGGATGAGAACTTCCAGGATGACGTGAAGGTCGAGCTGGAGATCAATCCACGGCATCCGCTGGTGAAGAAGCTTGCTGAGACGAGTGAGTCGAATCCGGAGCTGGCGAAGCTGGTGGCGGGGCAGCTTTTTGACAATGCGTTGATTGCTGCCGGCTTGCTGGATGATGCGAGCGAGACGGTGAAGCGGATGAACGCGCTGATGGAGAAGGCGATGGGGTGAGCCCATTTTGCGGCACGAAGCGATGAACGCGGCGCAGCCGCCTCTGGGCTGCTCCGGTTATCCGGAGCTTAGGGTGCAGCTGGTCGTTGTGAGGAGATGAGGCGATCCTTCGGGGTCGCCTCAATTCGTTCATGGGCAGACGGCTATTAGATGCATTCGAAAGCTGCGAAGAATCACAGCAGTCCAAGGGCCTTCGGCTACTATCAGGCGGACCGTTAGACGGCTTCGGCCGCGATCCTCTTGCGCATCGCTTCGTCCGGCATGGTGCCGAGACCGGCTTTCATGTTGTCGCGGAGGTGTTCGACCTTTGAGGTTGCCGGGATCGCACAGGTGATCGCTGGATGGGAGACCACGAACTTCAGCATGATCTGCGCCCAGCTGTCGCAATCGATTTCCTTTGCCCAAGCGGGCAGAGGTTTTTCGCGGAGCTTCTTGAATAACTCGCCGCCGGCGAAGGGGCGGTTGACGATGACGGCGACGCTGCGGTCTTTTGCCAAGGGGAGTAGCTTCTCCTCTGCCTCGCGCTCGCCGAGGGAATAGTTGATCTGGAGGAAATCGAGCGTCTCGGAGGCGACCAGCTTGGCGACAGCTTCATGCTGGCTGGCGGTGTAATGGGTGACGCCGAGGTAGCGGACGGTGCCGTCTTTTTTCCAGCCGCGCAGGGTATCGAGGTGGGTGCCGACATCGACGAGATTGTGCACCTGCATCAGGTCGATCGGCTTGGCACGGAGCTTCTTCATCGATGACTCCATCTGGGCGATGCCTTCCGCCTTGCCTTTGGTCCAGACCTTGGTGGCGATGAAGAGCTTCTCGCGCAGCCCGAGCTTGCCGATCAGGTCGCCGGCAACTTGCTCGGACTTGCCATACATCGGCGAGGAATCGAGCAGCTTGCCGCCGAGTTCGGAGAAGACCTTCAGCACTTCTTCAAGCGGCGCTGGATCGGCGACGTCGAAGGTCTGCCACGTGCCCATGCCGATGACGGGCAGCTTTTCGCCGGACGAGGGGATGGGGCGTGTGAGCATGGCAGGGGCAGCGGGTTGCTGGGCGGCGGCATGGCTCATCGCCAGGCCGCCGGCAATCAGTCGGAAGGTGTCACGCCGGGTCATGTCGGGCACGATGGCATCGATCCGCCGCCTGTCGATGAAGTGCTTACTTTGCCGTGACGGTGATCACGTGCTCGGCAGGCTGCACCGAGTCGGCGACTGCCTTGGCGAGCTTAGCGCGGACCTTCTCGGTCAGCGTGAAGGTTCCATCGATATCCGTCTTGCCTTCCATCCCGTGGGCCAGCTCCTTGATCTGGCGGGTCTCGTAGTTTTGCTTCGCGGACACAGCGTCCCAGACTTTCTTGAAGGCGGGCACCAGCGGGTTGTTGACGAAGTCCTTGGCGAGATTCACGCCCTTCTTGAGTTCGTCCGCCGTGTAGGTCTTGGTCGCGTCGCCCCAGGTCACGTCGTAGTTCTTCGCTTCGGGGAAATCGATCCTGAGGGTGAGGCGGTTCAGCTCGTCATCGAAGGGAACGAGTGCGAGTCCCGCGGCGATGACATCGTCATTCTTCACGTCGCCAGGGCCGGGGCTGAAGGGGAGCTTGGTGCTCTGGAGGGTGATCTTGCCGCCGTCGGAGGAGATCACCTTGTGACCAGCGGTGGCGGTCGCCTTGCCCGAGCGGCCGATGGTGATGGTGCCGAGATCGCCATCGATGCCCATGCCCTTGAGGAAGGCGTAGGCCATGACCACTTGGCCGGCCCAGTTGGGGTGAACGCCGTCCTTGCCCGCGACCTTGAAGTCCGGGCCGTTTTGTTTCTTTGCCAGGTTGTCAGCGAGCAGCATCGGGCGGTAGACATCGGCGAAGGCGACCTTTTCCTCTGCCGCGATCTGGATGCCGATGTTGCGGAACTTCGAGAGGGAAAGATTGAGGTCCTGCTGGGTGCCCTTGGCCGACTTCACCCAGCCGGGCACGGAATCGATGATGCCGGGCGAGCCTAACAGCACGCGGGTGCCGGCTTTCTTGAATGCCTGGACCATGGTGGTCTCGTTCTTCCGATATTCCGCGGCGATGCCGTCCTCGTAGGGCACGTAGCGGAAGTCATTCATGCCGTAGCAGGAGGTGGCGAAGGTCGGCTTGAAGCGCAGGACGTCGCTTTCCAGCCGCCCGAGGAAGCCGCCGGCCTGCTCGCCGCTCCAGCCGTATTGGCGGCAGGTGATTTCCAGTTCCGGGAGGCATGCGGTGAGGTAACTCTCCATGATCACCGAGTAGCGCTTTTGCTCGGTGATCGAGTCGCCACAGATCGCCACGCGGTCGCCCTTTTTCAGGAGGAGTCCGGCGGGCTCAGGCGCGGGATCGAGCTGGTAGACCGAGAGTTCGGCAGGAAGCGGCGGGAGTTCTTTGGCAGAAATTGGGAATGCGAGGGCCGTGACGATCAGTGGCAGGGTGCGTTTCATGGATTTACTCCAGACGACACGCAGGGCCCCGGGCTTTCAAGTCCTTGTCGCGACACGAAAGTCCTCCCCGTTTGGAAGCGTTTTCCTTTTTCCATGAAACCCCAAGCCATTCTCCTGCCCGCCGGGCTGCTCGCGATCGCCCTGACCTACGCCAAAACGACCGGTGGGGCGGCTTGGAAGAAGCAAGTGGTGACGAAGGATTTCCTCACCGAGGGCCTTTCTGTCGGGGATCTGGATGGAGATGGGAAGAAGGATCTCGTCGCCGGGGCCTTCTGGTTCAAGGGGCCGGATTTCAAGGAGGCCAAGCCCTACCGGCCGGGAAGTGCCAAGTCGATCGAAGGCTACATGGAGGACTCGTTCCTGAGCTGGGTGGACGACCTGAATGGCGATGGGAAGAACGACATCCTGATGGCCAGTCACCCGGGCAAGGACCTGACGCTCTACCTGAATCCAGGGAAGGAAGGCGAATGGACGGCCCATCGGGTGATGACCGAGGCGGCCCATGAGAGCCCCCTGTGGGTGGATCTGGATGGCGACGGGAAGAAAGAGGTCGTTTGCATGCAGGGCGGCAAGTTTGGCTATGCAGAGGTCGATTGGTCGGACGTGACCAAGCCGTGGACCTTCATCGCCGTGTCGGAGAAGCGCACGGACACGCCGTATGTGCACGGGCTGGGCGCCGGGGATCTGAGCGGGGACGGCAAGATGGACATCGTGGAGAAGGACGGGTGGTTCGAGCAGCCGGCGGAGAAGGGCGGGACGTGGACGTGGCATCAGGAGAAATTCGCCGGTCCCGGCGGCTCACAGATGCTGGTCTTCGACGTGGACAAGGACGGAGACAATGACCTGGTCACCAGCTTGAATGGCCATGGCTACGGGCTGTTTTGGTGCGAGAACCATCGTAGCGACGGGAAGGTGGCTTTCACCCCTCATGAGATCCTGCCGGAGGATCCCGCGAAGACCGGCCCGGATGGTCTTCAATTCAGCCAGCTTCATGCGATGGATGCCGGGGACTTCGACAAGGACGGCCGAATCGACTTCATCACCGGCAAGCGCTTCTGGGCGCACATGGGCCATGATCCCGGCGAACGCGATCCGGCGCTCGCGGTGATTTTCTACAATCGCAAGGATGGCAATGGCGTCCGCTGGGAGCCGGAAGTGATCGACAATGATTCGGGCGTCGGCTGCCAAGTGCTGGCGGTGGATCTGGATGGCGATGGCAAGCTGGAGTTCGCCGCCGGGAGCAAGAAGGGCGTGCACATTATCCGGCGCTGACGAGACAGATCCGATTTTGCCTTGCTGAAAGGGAGAGCGCTCCGTAGCTCTTTCCCGTCCCCTGAAAAAGCTCTTCCAGCTTTTGTTTGCCGTATTCGCCAGCATCCATCTGGTGGGCGGTGAGTATGCATTGGTGCAGACCTATGCATGGGCGGGGATGTTGGTCAGCTACTCGAAGGAGGACGGCCTAATCAAGGGTGCCAAGGAGACCTTCAGCGGTGAAAAGCCGTGCGCGCTCTGCTGCAAGATCGCCGACGCGAAGAAGTCCGACTCCGACGGCAAGTCGAAGGAACTGCCGGTTTCACCAACGGTGAAGCTGCTCAAGGAAATGCTTCCGTCATCGCCACTGGCGCTTTCCCCACCGCAATTCACGGAGGCTCCGAAGGTGATGTTTCCGGGCATGAATCTGCCCGTTGAAGAAGGAGCGTCTGCGCCGCCGGTGCCGCCGCCAAGGTGCGTGGCCTGATAGGGTTCCCCGTCGCGTCGTCCGTAGTCCTGGCTTTAGCCGGACCGGGCAGCGGCGTGTTCCCATCGGCATCACGGTCCATCCAAGGCGGCCCCATTCGTCGTGTCACGAGGTCCTACAAGGACATCCGTGCATGCGCGCAATTCCAGTCCCGCCGCGCCTTCCACCTTCACACATGATCCATTTTGAAAGCTTCCTTTTTAACCGTCGCCGGTATCGGCGGCTCGCTCGTTTCCCTTCTGCAGGCCCAATCGCCTGACAAACTCGATGCCATGGTCGTTGAGGCCACGGCGCAGAAAAAGCAGCCATCTCTTACGGTTCCGACCCCCGAGGTTAGCCGCGCTGACCTGGAGAAAACTCCCGGTGGTGTGGAGGTCATCGATGCCGAACGCTACCTCACTGGTCGCGCCAGCACGGTGGCTGACACCTTCGCGCTGTCTGCGGGTGTCTTTGCCCAGCCGCGTTTCGGTTCTGACGAGGCCCGGCTCTCGATCCGCGGCTCCGGTTTACAGAGGACCTTCCACGGTCGCGGCATCCGTGTGCTTCAGGACGGCGTGCCGCTGAATCTGGCTGACGGCGGTTTCGACTTCCAGGCACTCGATCCACTATCCGCATCGTACATCAATGTCTGGCGGGGTGGAAATGCACTCGCCTATGGATCTTCCACGCTGGGTGGCGCGATCGACTATGTCTCGCACACCGGGCTGACATCGCCTGGATATTCCGCGCGGCTCGAGGCGGGTTCTTTCGGCTACCTGCGGGCGCGTTTTGCGGGGGGCTTCAGCGAGGGCTCGAAGGATCTCTACTTCAGCCTCTCCGAGCAATCGCAGGAGGGTTTCCGCCATCATGCGGACCAGGACAACCAACGCCTCTTCCTCAACTTCGGCTGGCAGGTGGCCGAGAATGTGGAGACCCGGGTTTATTTGACGTCTGTCGTCACCGACTCGGAGCTGCCCGGTAACTTGACCAAGGCCGAGTTGGAACTCGATCCACGCCAAGCTGCTCCGGCAAACATCACCCAGGACCAGAAGAGAGACTTCGAGCTGTTCCGTGTCGCGAGCAAGACCACGGTGACGAATGGCAACAGCTCCGTCGATTTCATCGCGGCGTGGAGCTACAAGAATCTGGATCACCCGATCTTCCAGGTGGTGGATCAGAAGTCGAACGATGGTTTGTTAGGCGTGGTCTTCACGAATACCGACGATCTGTTCGATCGTGAGCAGCGGTTCCGTGCGGGGTTGCTCTTCCAGCGCGGGGAAACGGATGCCGCAAACTACGTGAACGTCGGCGGTCATCGCGGCGCGCTTGTTCAGAAGGACGATCAGACGGCGACCAATCTGGAGGCTTTTGTTGAGAGCCAACTGGAACTTGGCGCGGGCTTCACCGGCGTGCTCGGTGCTGCCGCCTCGCGCAACGAGCGGGAGACACGCCGGGTCTTCGGGCCGATGCCCGCGAACAGCAGCTACGACCGCACCTACGACAATGTTTCGCCGAAGATCGGTGTACGCTGGGACGCTGACGAGAAGAAGACCACGCAGGTCTACGCGAATGTGAGCGGTAGCTACGAGCCGCCGTCCTTCAGCGAGTCAGGCACCGCTGTGGTGGCGAATGAAGCGCAGGAAGCCACCACCTTTGAGATCGGCACCCGCGGCACGCATGGCTTCGCCCGATGGGATCTGTCCGTCTATCGGGCTGAGGTAGATGACGAATTGCTCACTGTCCAGCTACCACCGCCCGCGGCCATCGGCGCAACTGGCACGATCAATGCGGACCAGACCATTCATCAAGGCGTCGAACTCGCAGGTGAGGTCGATCTGTTAGGCAGCGCTTGGGAGGAGAATCCGGCGCACCGGTTGGTCTTCCGGACGGCGTGGACTTATGGCGACTACCATTTCGACCATGATCCCACGTATGGTGATAACCAGATCGCCGGCCTGCCGGAGCACCTGATCCGCGGCGAACTGATGTGGGAGAATGACTGCGGCTGGTATGCTGGTCCGAACTTCGAGTGGGTGCCGGTGAAGTCGTGGATCGATCACCGCAATACCTTCTCGGCGGATCCCTACGCACTCCTCGGCTTCAAGCTGGGGCACCGGGTGGAGGAGGGGATCTCGTGGTTCATCGAGGGCAAGAATCTCACTGACGAGCGCTATGCTGCGACGACCGGCGTGATCGAGAACGCGAAGGGCGTCGACCAGCGTCAGTTCCTGCCCGGGGACGGACGGGGAGTTTTCGCGGGCATCGAATGCCGGTGGTAGTTCGATCCAGGAAGATAAAGAAGACCGCGGCGTCTACCGCGGTCTTCTTCCTGGGCGTGGTTATAGCCTCACTGAAGGGCGTGGTTCGACCGCGCTCTCATACTCATCCAATGACGAGTGACCACACTTGGTCAAATGCTGCCAAACAGGCCTCTGGTGGCTGGTAGCTTGTAGGGTGGCTTGGAACAAACACCGTAGCCGGTTGCTCGCAACTCCAGAAAGAGATGCATCGACCACTATCATTGGCATCTACATCCGGACGATAGCCCTTTAAAGCTGCTGCAAGCGCCACCAGGGCCTGCTCCAAATGTCGCATGAGGTCGTCAGTCAGCTCGTCCGATGCAGAAATAAACGCATCTGGCGCACCAAGCCAATACTCCGCCCTTTCCCGGTTTCCATCCTGAGTGACTCTTAAAATCAGCCGTCCGGTCATACCGGATGCAGTATGTAGCGGGGAGCGCAACTGGATAACCTCGTCTGCTTTGAGGGGATAGGCAGCACCTGCTCGATTCCGGCTAAAACGCAATTTTCGAGGTGGGAAGGGCATGAGTAAATTTCGTCAGGCCAAAGAAAAAGGACCGTGGCAACTGCCGCGGTCCTTTTTTCTGCAGAGGTGGTGGCTCAGGACGGAATCGAACCGCCGACACGCGGATTTTCAATCGGAGACACAAAACTTAAGTCCGCGTAGGTCAGAGGATCACCGTTCTGTCCATTCGCAGCGTTCGGAACATTCTCGACTTAAGACTGCGATAGTGCATATTCGATCCATGGCGAAAAATCCGCGTTTCGACTATCGGAAGACGCCGAAGGGATGGCTGGTGAACATCCCCGGCAGCGTGTCCGACACCGGCAGGTTTCGCCGCCGCTACTTCGAAACCCGCGATCAGGCTAAGGCCGAATGCCAACGGCTCCGTGAGATTTACCAAGGCGGGCGCGCTAAGGCATCGGACATCACCGCCGCGCTCGCAGAGGATGCAACGAGGGCCGCCGAGCTACTCGCACCGTTCAACGTGACGCTCGCGCAGGCAGCCGCCTTCTACGCCAGCCACCACGACACACGCAGCAAGGCTCCGACGCTTTCCGAAGCCTGGAGGGCCGCCATCGAGAATCGTCCCAACCACCGCGAACGCACCATTGCCGACTTGCGGGCATGGAGGAAAGCACTCCCGGCGTGGTTCATTGCCCTCAATGTTTTCGACATCGAACCCGCCGCCATCAAGCGAGCCTTGGATGAAGTCACCAAGGGCCGCACGAGATGGAAGTCCGGGTTGCGGTACATCTCGTCGGTATTGGGCGATTGCGTGAAGGCCGGCACCATAGCTGAAAACCCTGTAAAGCGCGTCCACGTTGAGCGGAAGCCCGATTACGCGGCAGATGTGAGCATTTACAGCCCTCCCGAGCTGAAAAGGCTTATGGCGGCATGCAGGGACTACGACGAGGGGATCGACAAGAGGTGTGCGTCGTGCACCACGGCGTTCGCCGTTATGGCATTTGGTGGCGTGAGGCCCGAAGAGGTGGCTAAGCTGCGCTGGGATGACGTGTCGCTTGAACTACACAACATCCGCATCGGTCCCACGATTGCAAAGAAGGCACGCCGTCGGAATGTCCGCATCAATGCGACGCTCGCCACCTGGCTGGAAATTGTTCCAATGGGAGACCGCCAAGGAAGGATCGTTCCAACGCGCTGGAGATTCAAGGCCGCTCGCGTGAGGAAGGAGGCGGGGATCGACGGCCACGAGAAGCAGGATGCGCTCCGACATTCGTTCGGTACTTATATGCTCGCCGTAGAGAATGACCTCGACGCTCTCAAATCCGATATGGGGCACGAGCATGTCCGGGTGTTCTTCGAGCACTACCACAAAGCAGTCACGAAGCGGGAGGCGATGCCTTACTGGGAAGTGTTGCCGCCCGGAACGATGCTTCCCGACGACATTAATTGAGTGCCTGACAGGAATTCTTCGGAACTTTGGGCGCAATAGGGCGATTGAGTGCAGGTGATTCGCCGCGAACTTGCATTTTCTTGTCTATTTGGACTAAGTTCGACCATGAATCCGTCAAGCCATCCCGACGAGATTGGCAACCCCACTGAGGGCTCACTGAGCCAACTGGTCGGCCAACTTGTTTTTGCGGTCGCTGATATTCCCCCATCCGTTCTCATTCGAAGACTCGAAATTGTTACCAGGATCGAGCTAGAACCTAAGAAGGTTCAGAACGAAGCTTTAGACGCGATCACGAGATTAGGGATGCTCGGGTGGTTGGGGGATCTTGAATCCATTAGCGCTCTCTCAACCATTGTGACTATTGGGACCAAGCAGCTAAACAGCCTACGTCAGTCGAAACCTCCGGATGAGTTCATCAAACACATGGATGTAATCCGCCCGGCGGACAATGAAGAAAATCAGCACAATCTGAACCGACTACTAGGCAAGCTTCAAGAGAAGAGCTTTGAAGAACTTGCAGCCAGTGGATTGGTTACCTCGCGAGGCCACTTTCCGTTTTCGCCTTTGATCCGGGGTGTTCTGAACGATCTTCCCTTGGACGGTTACTACAGTGCATTTGGATCGGAACAACCTGCTCAGGACCATAAGTCTGCTCTGGAATCGTTCATTGAAAGTGTATGCTACCAGACATTTGCATGGATCGGATGGGTGAATTTGTCCAAATTGGCCATGGTAAGTAGTGAGTGGCCCTTCACAGTCGGCTCGATGGATTCCCGACCTGATGAAACGGTCTTGGCTTTTCTCCGCTATATCCAGCTGGGAAAAGCGTCGCCGATTAGAGTGGAAAGAAAGGGTTTTAAAGTTGGTCAGCAGTCATGGATCGCGACCAAGGTCATGGAGGAATTAGATCGGCAGCGCGTGCTAACGCAATACTCCGACAGCGAGTCTGTCGAAGGTGGAATTCTACCCGGCACAAGTCACGGATGGCGGGCGGCGGCCGCGGTGCTGCCGGCGTTCAAAGCGGAATCCGATGTAATTGATTTGTGGGTACGTGCGGGGATGAAATATCTTTACGACGAATGCAGTGGGCGTTGGACGGAACTGGAGAAATGGAGTGCCATCAAGCGTCGCTTCAGTTCGGATAAATACTCAGGCCAGGAAGGCGCTGTTAGGGCTGTTCTTCGGGACGGACTTCGCGCGATGTGCAAACGAAGGTTCGGACATGTTCCGCCTCTTAAAAGGCGCAAAGAGTCACGCAAGCGGAAATGAGCCCCTTGGAATGGGAATCATTGCCTTCGAGGTGCCTAGCTCGGTCGTTGTGGATCTGTGGGTTCGGCCGCGGCAGTGACTGCCCCGTAGCTCTATTGGGCCGAGGCAGAGCAACTTCGGCATCAAGTCATCTGATAGCGGTGACGGTGGCGCCAACGCACGTCAGCCTCGGCGGATTGGTGATATTTGCGGAAATCTCTGTCAATTTGCATCGGCCAATGGAAATCGGCACGTCCCGGGTCTTAAAATTTTCTGGGACTGATTGTGTTTGATTAGGCCTAATCCTTTAAAAAGCAGTGGTAATGGCAAGATTCAGCGATTGGTCAGGGGTTTTTGCGGCGTAACCAACAAAGAATAAGAGAGTTACAAAGCGCATTCTTGCGAGGCGATTATTGGGGGGATTTTGAGACGGCTCGCTCGACTTGCATTCCACGTCTAGAAATAGCGAATGGATGTGGAAGCAACTTGGTGCCCATTCCGCTGATAGATGTAGGTTGAGTTTGACGCGTTTCTTTGATGCGGAGGCCATTCGGTAGGAGTTCGAACCATGCCGAACGCCCACCGCCACGACCACGCTACCCAGCCTGTGCGGGTTTTTGTCCGAGCCCGGGTCATTGCCCTCACTTATTCGATCTCTGAACGAAAGGTGCTTTTGATGGCCGCCTCGGGAGAAATTCCCTCGGTGCGATTTGGACGCGCAGTCCGATTCGATCCGGTTGCGGTCGCGGCCGTGGTGGAGCGGGAGGCAGCGGCATCCACGTTGGATGCCGGTTAAACGCGGTATGACGCCGCTCAACCCCAAAAGTAATAAATGAAAAGTAATGAGACGATAAGTGCTCACCCGGGAACGGGCGAGCGTCATGAAGAGGGCTCGCACATCCCCATGAGCGAGCAGAACGAAAACTTGGGTCAACCGTTGGACCCGATTGGAGCGGACTTTGACGCTCCAATTGCTCGGACGGGCGGCCGGACTTACAAACTCGCGGACATCGCGCTCGCCCAGAACTTCGGTGTTCTGGCAGGCGTGACCACGCGGGCGGCAACGCCGCCGTTGAAGAAGTTCGGGAAACAGGTGTTTTTCTCGCCTCATCCCGACCCGAAGTACTACACCCAGCAATTCGCAACGATCGGAAACGACGACGAACGCGGCCAGCTGTACATCGTTCCGCCTTGGCTGCAGGAAAAGATGCCGGGCGAGACGTCGGTGAAGCACTTCGTGCCATGCATCAGCCGAGACGGCTCGATTACACTGATGCCGATTGGCGAACCGGTCACGTTTGGCAGTCCGAACCCAGCGAGCCAGTCGCTGTGGAAAGCGGTTCTGAGCAACCAGAACAGCTGGGTCCGGTTGACATGGGACCCGAAATCGTCCGGGTTCCGGCAGACATCGCCCATTCAGGAATGGCCGGCACCCGTGTGGCCGGACAACCTGGATGAACTGTTCGAAGAGGCGATCACCGAGCAGCTGATCACCGATGAGAACCACTGGTTGATCCAAAAACTCCTCGGAGCCGGGGCATGATACCTGAGCGCTACAATGAGGTCGTAGTCGTGGAATTCGCGTTCCACGCGTCTCCGGGTGAACGCCCGGTGCCGATTTGTCTTGTAGCCAATACCCTCCCGTCGGGGCGCATTGTGCGCCTCGGCGGCGAGGCCCTGGCATCGTGCGGTGAAGTCCCCTTCGATGTGGGTCTTGCCACGCTTGTCGTCGCATTCAATGCGGAGGACGCGCTAGGTTGCTTCCGGGCCCTTGGATGGCAGGTGCCGGTCAACCTGATCGACCTCTACACCGAGTTTCGGAATTTCACTAATGGACTTCCCATGCGCATCGGTCGCGACCTGTGCGGTGCACTGCTGACAATGGGTGTGCCGTTCGCGAATGTTGTTGGAGATCCCGACGTGGACCACTTGCTCGTTCGCGGTGGCCCTTACTCCTATGAGGAGCAGTCGGCTCTCCTAAAGAACTGCGAGGCTAGGGTTGAAGGGATCGGCCGCCTCTGGAGCATCCTGAAACCGCGCTTGGATTCTCGAGCCCTTCTTCGCGGCGACTACATGAAGGCTGTGGCTGACATGGAGTGGCAGGGGATTCCGGTCGACGGTCAGACGGTCAATGCCCTTCAGAATCGGTGGCACGAGTTTCAATCCCAGGTCCTTCACTCGATCGATCCGTTTGAGAGGATCTGGTGTGGCGGCCGTTTTGATCAACTGGCGTTTGTCCGCTATACGAGGAATCACGGAATCGATTGGCCCCGGTTGGAAGGGGGCTTTCTGGATCTGTCGAACGACACCTTTTCCGAAATGGCGACGCTCTTTCCCCGGGCGATCAACGGGATCTATCGAGCGAAGCAGGTGCTGGATCAGATCAACGGCTGCGAACTCGTCATCGGACGAGATGGGCGGAACCGTGTTCCACTTTCGCCGTTCTGGACCACCTCTGGCCGTAACCAGCCGTCGACCAGGCGCTTTGCCTTCGATCTTTCATCATGGATGCGGCGGTTCATCCAGCCACAGCCGGGAATGGCGTTGGCCTACATCGATTGGTGCCATCAGGAGATCGGCGTCGCCGCCGGCCTGTCGGGCGATAAGGGGCTACAGGACGCTTGCATGTCATCGGATCCTTACATCGCCTTCGCAAGAATGGCGGGAGCGGCACCGGTGAACGCCACCAAGCTGAGCCACCCGCAGATCCGCGAGATCTTCAAGGTCGCTCTCCTCGGCGTGGGATACTCAATGAGCCCTGCTGGGCTTGCCCGTCGTCTCGGCATCAGCGAGGGCGAAGCCAGCTATCTACTCTCGATGCATGGCAGATGCTATCCCGATTTCTGGAAATGGAGTGACGGAGCCTGCGACTACGGCCAGCTGGCACGGAGTCTTTACACCCGCTTCGGATGGAGCCTTCGAGTCACCCCTGACACGAAGTTCACCACGTTGAGGAATTTTCCCTGCCAAGCCAACGCGGCGGAAATGATGCGCTTGGCGGCGATCTACGGCGTGGAGGAAGGTTTATCGATTTGCGCACCAGTTCACGATGCATTTTTAATCGAGGCACCGGTTGACCACATCGACCATCACACGGCCTTGTTCCGATCCTGCATGGATCGGGCGAGCGGCGACGTGCTCGGCGGCTTTGTCATCCGTACCGAGGTCCAAATCTACCGATTCCCGCATCGCTTTGGACATCGCAACGCGAACCCAATCTGGGACCTTGCCATGAAAGTTCTCGGTTAGCCCCTGCCCAGAAGGGAAGGACACCCCTACCCGCAACGATACCCCCGTCCCATCTATTATTATGTCCTTTCTTCAATCAGTATCGCTGGGTCGTGTCGCCGCACCGGCCTCCTTCGCGGGGATGGCTGAGATGGCACCGAAGCGAGCCGATCGCTCTCTTGATTACCTGAGGGGTCCAATTGATTGGCCCGGGCTCAGAAAGGCGATTGGTGCTGGTGCAGGAGCGCTACCTGTTGCTCTCGCACTATGGCACCTGCGCGCGTTGAAAGACGCGACTAGTTTCCCAGCAAGCCATCGAACCATCCGGAGGATTACGGGACTCTCCGAGAAGGTGGTCCGTGAAGGTCTGCGACGACTCCGGAAAACGGGGCTGATCGAGGTCCAAGAACGCCCGGGAATGAACTCCGTCTACACGCTGCTCGAATGGGCGACGCGTAGCTGATCGAGCCTAGTCCTCGAGTCTGTCGAGAAGTCCTCAACGAGGGCTTTGGCTCCCTATGCCTTTGAGGAGCGGTGTCTCCTCATGTCACAAGAAACCAAAGTATCATACTATGAAAGACCATAAAGAAGGCGATTCCAGCAATCGCAACGCGCCGGCAACGTCGGCAAAAAATGTGGCCGATGCCCGCGGACTGACCGGCATCCCAACCGTTGATGAAATCCTCGCTCCTATCCGTGACCAAGGTGGTGTCGTATTGTTGGGAGGCTACCACCACGAGGCGAAGTCCATTTTGGCCTCTCAGATTGCTGGCCGTTTGATCCACCAATCTCTGAGGGTCAGCTACTTGTCTATGGGAGAGGAGGAATCTTTCATCCTCCGTAGGATCATTTCCTCCACTGTCCCGTGGCCGATGGAAGTGATTGGCTATTGCAACGCCACTCCCAGCGGGGAGATTTGGGATCTGAGGATGGATTTCTTGGCCGTTGAAGGGAACGGCAAGGTTCCGTCGTGGGACTAGCTACTTGGTCCTCACGCGCACATAGCGCGTCATTTCGAGTTCGACGATCTTTGGGACTTCGAAGATGATCCACTACAAGTGCTGAACGAGGAACTCGCGAAGCCTGCTCCGGCATGTATCATCTTCGACGATTTGTCAGATGCGGAGGGGGACGTCGCAAAGCTGATCATGCTTCGTTTGGCACGTTACGCCCGAGTGCATCGCGTGCTGGTTCTGGTGCTATGCAAAATGGCCCAGATGAGAGACGTGGATGCTGAGTGTCCAACCGTTGTGAATGATTGTCCGACCGTTGAGGTGAGGGATCTCCTATATCCATTCAGCTACGACCACGCTGATTGCTTCATTGGGATCAGCAAGCTGTTCACGGAGAAGGGGGAGAAGGATGGGAGGGAGGTCTCAGACAAGGAGCAATTCATAACCATCCGTCACGGGGAAGGCAGCAGCATCGTGCCGGTGGTGTCGGACTTCACTTTCCAGCGGTACCTCCCTCGGGAGGTCGAGCAGAAAGCAGAAGATCCGGTAAGTTTGGAGGAGACAGTCGAAAGCTGATCTGGAGTGTCAGGCATTGTGGTAGCTCACTACCTCGCGGCGATCTTGGATCTGGTCGTTGCGGCATCGGCGTAAGAGGCTAGTCCTAGCTCAAACTACATCGCTTCCGTCGAGGCGATGTAGCTCTTTTGCGTTTGCATGGCTGCACTGATCCTTCAGCCCGTATCATTCGCGTCGTGCAGGTTGAGATTCGGTGCCAGCGTCGATGCCAGGGACCAGTCGCAGCACTTCCTCAGCGTCACGCTCCCAGGGAATAAGGTGTCGACATTTAAGAGGAGTGTTATTTGTGCGGGATATAGATTCTTTGGGCTTGTACTGAATGGTGGCAAATGTTGAATTCGTCTTGTCAGTATATATGAACATCTCGACCGATTCGGATCACATGATCCACGTCTTTGTCCCACATCAGAACTCTTCCCACGCAAGCTTCAACCGTTCACGGGAGCGCTTGAGGCTGACGCTTTCGCGTCTATTCCTCATTCGCTCCGCCCAGAACGTTCTTTTCATCACCGCCACCTTCCCAGTGCAGCTCACTCGTGAAGATGCGATGCATCGTTTCGAGAAACTGCTCCGGAAGCTCCGCGGTGTTTCCCCAGATTACCTCTGGGTGTTTGAACGTGGTGTCAGTGGTCACGTTCATTTCCACCTTCTCCTTCCTGTTTCCTTCAACGTCCAAGAGGGAGTGGATTTGGAGCGCTTCTCGGAGATCGCTCGTGGTAACCTGAGTCAGAAGCGAAAGCTTCTCAATAAGCCCACGCGTGATCTGGAGAAGTCCATCCAGGGTTGGTGCAAGGACTTCGGAATTGGGAGAACCGAGGTTGCTCCCCTTTACAAGGATCTCCGGGCTATAACCTCCTACCTCCTCAAGTCGGTCACTCACAACCGACACTACCGGAAGGTAGACGGTGGTTTGCATGACCGGGGAGATAAAGGAGCCAGATGGTGGAGCTGTTCCCAGACCCTGAACGCTGTCTATGGCTCATTCAGTCCCGCACACTCCTATTTCCGCGAAGCGGCTAAGGAGCTGGCGGTGGAGAATGCCTGCAATGACCTGGACGAACTGAAAGCCCTCAAGGGGCGTCATTGGGGATTCCATGTAAAACTCCGTATGGAAGCCAACATGCGAGTAGCGAAAGCTGGATACCATGTGCAGCTTCGCTCCCGGCTGAAGGACACTCAGAGTTCCCGGGATCGATCTAGGTTGGATTCTTTCACTACGAGCCGCGCTCGTGTCGAAGACGCTCAGGATGGCCTTCCCGCTTAAATGAAAGAGCGAAGCGTAAGCACGCCGATAGGCGTGCGCGGAGCCATCGGTGGCGCACCAGTCTCGACTACTAAGGGGCGATCAACCGGGGGCGATGAGCGAAGCGAACTCGCCCCGTTTAGCGTCTCGTGGAGCCCGCAGGGGCCGCGAAGCGGATCGAGAATGAGAGGGCAGAACCCGGCGACGCAACTGCTTCCGTTGATGACTCTTATGATTATGATGAGCGAAGACGGAGCTGTTGAAGATGCGGAGCACTGCCCCATGCCCTCAGATGTGACGACGCGGTCTGCACCCGCTGGTGCGCCATCCTGGGACAGTTGGCCGTTGTTTCGCGACGAGAGGCAGCAGATCAACCTCACGAAGCTGAAGCAGGCTCTGAGGACGCAGGAGGCAGAGGAGGCGGTCGAGCTTCTTCTTGAATCGCGGGACGATGAACAGGAGCTTTGTGTTGTCGCCGAGCATGAGGTTGCGCACGCGGTCATGCGGAAGATCTGCGGTCTCCGTGCGACGACCCTGGTCGCAACATCTCAAGGTGGATTCTGTGAAGGATCCAGCGAACCAGCGGGAAACACTCAGGCTCTGCTGGTCATGCTTGCGGGCTACGTATGGGAAGCTCTCGCAGAAGGTCGTGACGGGAACGATATCGATCTCGTTCCATTCCGCGAGAATTCTGACATCAAACGGGCGTGGGAGTTGCTGGACGAATACACTTGGCTGCGCCTTAGAGAGCATGAAGACGGGAAGGTAGTGGTGATGCCCGTTGAGGATGCGATGAAAGTCTGGGCGGAGCGGGCCGGGCGACTGATCTGGAGGTATCGTCGGGTAATCCGCTCCCTTGGACAGGAACTAGCAGCAGCAGGCTTCCTGTCGGCACGATGCTTGGCCAGGCGTCTCCGAAACATTGAACGTGACATCATGGTCCGGAGGTTCGACTTGGATTTCCAACGACCTCTGGCGACCTGAGAGCAAGGGGCATGCTTTTCGAGTCCCCGCTTCAACCCGTGTCACCGTTCACGTCTTAGTTACCAGTGAGGAACGGCTTTCCTCGATCTGAATGCTGGCAGACGGGAAAGTGACCTCGGACAGAGACCGTAGGCAATTCATGCCTGCGCATCGCTTGGAATATTCCCGCCATTGTTGCCGACCACCCGGAGGTCCGATATCGGCTGAGCCAATCGCTTTGCGGCTCGATCTACTGCAACGACTGCGGGAACATGAGTTCCACTGCAATCGAGGATCACACCTTGGATAACCTCCAGCAGGGTAGCCATCTGCGCTTCACTCCCATCCACCAGCTTCAGCGTCCGGGTTGTGCCATTCCATTCGAAGGAGTGGCCTGCCAAGGTGAAGTGGACGGTGTCAAACTCAGGGTCCATGGCGTTGTGTCCTGTCCTCTGAAGGTTCCCGGTGAAGTTGGTCGGCACGAACTTCGGATGCAACGACGTTTCAGAGGTCTCTGCACCTCAGATCGACAGGTTTGATTTCGCGAATCGATTTGCGACCGGGAAAAGCGACACATATGGCGCGTAATGAGCGTTTCCAGTCGATGATTCCCCTGAGCGTCGTTATTCTAGCCTTCGTTGAAATCTGCCTTGTACTGTCAGCGGCTGTCAGCGAGAATGGCTGGCATGAAAGTCTTCAATGAGAGCCCTCCATCAGACACATTTCCAATCACCGGCTGCGAAGTTCCGGAAAGCGATTGGCCGCCACTCCTGCTCGACATCATTTCAGTATGGGGTGGCTTCGCCGCCATCAGCCCGGAATCAGCCGCAGCTATCCTCCTCACGGTGACTGGCGGTATCGTAGGTGGACGGGTGACCATCGATGCTCCGCTCGTGGGCTCACTTCCGCCATCCCTCCAGTTGACGATCCTCCGCGATTATGTGCCGCTCCTGCGGCGTGCGATTCAACGGATGTTGGTGGCGGTGGAAGGCGAGATCATCCACTGGCTAAAGCCCTACGAACATCTCAGCGATCGCCGCGCTCAGAACAATGAATTGGCCTCGCTTGAGACCCGGCTCAATGCACTGATCCTGCGAGGTGAAGCCTTGAAGAGCACAACCGAGAACGAGCGGGAGATGATGAACGCCTTCTGCAACCAAACGGAGAATCGCATCCTGATGGAATATGAGGCTGTCGTGGCGGAGACCAAGGCCATCAGGGCGGCGGTCAATGCACTGAGGTTTCGCATCAAGGCCATGATGATCGTGCCGTCATTTGGAATCGAGGAACTCAACGCCATGAACGGTCACTCGTTTGATCGAACGATCCTCGAGGTCTCCACCTCACCAGGCTACTTCGATCGTCTCGCTCGGCTTCCTGTCAGGGCGCAGGAACGTTTGGCATCGTTCCGTAGGAACTCCGATTGGGCAACCCGGCTGGAGTTCGTGGACGGCAGCTACAAGCCGCGTTCGTCCGTTTCGTCGATCGTACTGGCGACAGCGGACGAACTGGAAGCCGCTCACGCAGACAATGTCCTGTCAGCCAGCCAACTGGTGACCCAGTATCTTGTGTGCGATCCGTCCAGAGAGCCATTGGCAAAGTCAGATCGCCCGGATCCGGGAGTCGCCTGGGGGGAGCATGTTAGTCGACTGTTTTCGAGACGCTTGGAAGGTGAGTCGATTCCGTATTCGTTCACTCCCGACGCAAAAGCGGAATTCCTGAAGTTGGTCGAGAGTCATTCGAGCCGCGCTCTCGATGGCGCTTGGGATGAGCAGTGGGAGAGCTATCCATGGACGGTCGCGAAGATTGCGCTGTGTGTGAGGTTACTGCGTGTGGAAGGGGAGCCCACCGTGAACACGCCTGATCTCGTTATTGCGATGTGGGTGGCCAAGGGACTCATCGAGAAGACGCGGGAATTTGTAAAATTGGCGAGGAGCGGTCCGGGCAGGAGCAGGGCATTGGATCGTTTGCTGGAAGGGGAGGAACCCGAGGAAAGCCCTTTGGAGATCATGTATCACAAGCTGAAGGCGCTAGGTCCATGCACCCGCAGGACGCTGTTCCGTGCTTACAGCAGGCAGGACTACTCCCAGTTGGTGCCCGTTCTCACTCGCTTGGTTGGACTTGGTTGGGTCGAGAGAGCTGGAAAGCTATACAAGGTTGCGAGTGAAGAATCGAATCAGGTCTCCGTCAGCGAGGTCAACGCGTCAGTGAAACCGATGTGCGAATGAAAGTGCCGGCGATCCAGTTGCCGTTTTGCGGGACGAGAAGACTAGCCTACTGGCCACGTGACATCCCGGAGTCTGAACGGACGCTGTGGAGGCCGGGTGGCAAGGACTTCTCGGCGCTGTGGCGCATCCCTGGCGGCGTTTACGTCGAATCACTCAGGGTGGCGCTGCAAAGGCGTTTCCTCGTGCTGGTATTGCACCAGGGAACTCTATCGTTGTGGGACGGTGCTCACGGTTATCGGCTGGTCGAGGGCAATGGTGTGGCAATCTCCACCCGGGAGTTCCACGTGGAGGTGCCCTGCAATCCGTTTGGTGACACGGTGGTGGAGCTGCATCTGTTCCGGCGAATCCCGGCTTTGACTGGTTTGCCGGAGCTGTTGAGGCGGGGCGTTGAGGCTATGAGGAAGGGGATTGCAGGGATTTTCCCTTATGGGGAGGCTCGCGGATTGCTGCATCGGTTGCCCGGGGATGAGGAGGCCATGACCACGGAGCGGTTGATTGGACGCTTATCGGGGTGGGGTATTGAGTCGACGGTGAGGTTTGTTAGATCGGGAATGGAGGAAGTCTAGCTTCGCCTCATTGTGGTCGACTTGGCTCTCTCAACGGTCAAATTCATTGAGTGTGGAAAGGCGTGCGGAACGGATCCCGGAAATAGCGCTTGTACCGAAACCGGGAGTTGTCAGTATCACCAACAACATGACTGATCCTACTTAACCCACCGACGAAGAACTCCTCGCGCAGCTCGATGTCCTTCCGCCACATGATCCTGACCGTTACGAAACGACGGACGGCTTAGACAATCCGAATTGGGGGAATGAAATGCGGGTACGCTCCGCCGTTGATGCGTTGGATGTTTTTCAGAAGGTCCTGGGGATGGGTGAGGACTGCGAGGAAGCGATCCCGGACCTCATTACCAACCTGCTGCATCTTGCTCACTCCCGAGGCGTCGGCCCGAAGGCTGTGCTGAGGGAGTGCCTGATGCACTTTGTGGCGGAGGCAGGAGAGCTTCCGCCGGATGAGACCTGATTATCGGTGGAACTAATGGTTCGCCGGACCATGGCGTTCTCGTGAACTAAAGCCGGTCCATCCAAAGGTGCTCCGCGTCGCGAGGGTAAGCGTGGTCTGAGCCGCCCTGCAGTCTCTCTCGCCGTTACATACCGTATAGTTCATAGCGTGGGGTTGTAGAAACGCTAGGCTATCCGCACCTCGGCTCACCACCTCAAGTTGGTGAGACCTTCTCCTCACGTTCGGACGTGTGGCCGCACAAGCAGAAGATCGCCGAACTCGATACCCAGGTCCGCTGGTGACCCCAGGCGCCGGAGCGGGCGAGTCACTCTTCCATGTGTCGGATCTCTGCTTCCAGAATCGCCGCGGCGCGATGGATGGCAGCTTCGTCACCGGTCGCCAATTTCAATGCCCTGCGCGCTGCCCGGAGGCGTGAATCGCGGTACTCGGGCGGTCCATGGAGGTGGTCCAGAGCGTCTGCCATCTTGATCAGCCGAGCCTGCCAAGGGGCTTCTGAAAGTCGCTTCCAGTAGGTTTCTTTCTCATCCTTCGAGGACTTGCTGAGCCACTCAACCCATCCAGCCACGGTGCCGCCAAGGGTGAGGGCAACTGCCTCGCGGGTGAGCGATGTCTTCTCGAAAACATCGTGCAGGTAGGCTGCAGCAATAACCTCGGGATCGAAACACCTGAATTGCGATGCTACGAGCATGGCCACTCGAGAGGGATGGGCAAAATAGGGGGTGTCTTCTCCTGGCGACGTCTGTCCGAGATGAGCCATGGCCGCCATAGCCGCCGCCTGTTGCCAGAGGGAATTTCCTGCCTCACTGGATCCGTGGGATGACTCAATCATGGACGAAGTGCAGAAAATACCGGACTAGTCGGCGACCTTGACGGAGTTCCCGCTCTCAATCGACCTTGTGATCGCGGTTACAATCTTCATGTCGGCGATGCCGAGGGCTGCGGGGGTGATCACTTCCGCATCATCGAGCACGGCACTGGAGAAGCCGTCCATCTCTACGGTGAAATGATTGACCGCTTCGATTATGACCTCGGTCAATTCCATGGGTGCTTTCGCGTCTTCGGTTTCCCTTGATGAAGTGAAGAGCCGCAGGCCGCGGTAGCTGAAGGCGGGGTCCATTTCGATGACGCCCTTTTCGCAGTGGGCCCGGTAGTAGCGGCTCTCCGCAGTGCCGAAGGAGCAGAGGCAACTCGCGACCGCGCCGGAGGGGTAACGCATCACGAAGCTCACGCTTTCGGGGACCTCGCGGAAGCGGGGGTCGTCGTCGGGCTTGCTTGCGTAAGCGGTGACTTCGAGAGGCTCCTCATTGAGAACGTATCGGGCGGCATTGATGGAATACACGCCGACGTCCCCGACAGGTCCGCCACCAAGCTTACGGCTCAGTCGTATATTCGGTGCTTCGACATTCTGGCAGTTCCCGGAGTTGAAGGCCTTGACCTTGCCGAAACGCTTGCTGCGGCACCATTCCATGACCTGCCGGTTCATCGGTTCGTAGTGGAGACGGTAGGCGATGCCGAGCTTCTTGCCGGAATCCCTGGCAGCCTTCTCCATGGCCTCCGCTTCAGCCACGGTGACCGCCATGGGCTTTTCACACAGGACGTGCTTGCCGGCCTTCAGCGCGCGAATTGTGAACTCCGCGTGCATGCTATTGGGCAGCACGATGTAGACGATATCGATTCGCTCGTCTTCCGCGATCCTGTCGAAGTTTTCGTAGTCGTAGATCGCGTCCTCCGCGATGCCGTGGGCCTTCGCCACTTTCAGCGCCTTGTCGGGATGTCCGCTGACAAGGGCAACAGGTTTAGAATGTTTGCACCCGGCGAAGGCGGGCATGATCTCCTCAAGCGCCAATTGACCCAGCCCGACGATGGCCCATCCGGCCTTCTTTCCCGAAGGCTCCTCGACTTCCAGCTTCTCCGGTTGCTTGTCCGGGGGGGCGAGTGGAACCGACTCTTCGGCTCGGACGAGTCCGGCACCAGTGAGCATGGCGGCGGAGCCGATGAATTGTCGGCGGGTGGTGGGGTCCATGATGCTAACCACTTCGCAAGACTCATGCCACGCACCTCGACGAGAGGGCCAGATCAAGGCGGCACTTGCCGCCGATGGCGAGTCGGCCGGGCGACCAGCGAAAGCGGTGGGGGGACCAGAAGGAGGGTACAGGACTTGCGATGACTCCCGAATGCCACCTATAAATGATGTCGGCTCTCTGGAGGAAGAAACCGCCCAAGAAGCATTTCTCGAACGCTTCGGGAATAGCCGGCCACAGCTGGCTGGCGAAGCCATCGACAGGGCCTTCCGTCTGGGATTCTGCGAAATCGGTCCTTCGGAGAGAACGGAGATGTTAGAGAGGTAGATGGAGAGGTTGCTTGGTATCGTAAGCGACGAAGAAGAATGAAGGCGAATTGCAAAAAGGCGGCCGACCTTTTTCCCATCGCGCACGTCGCACGATGGGGCACCGATCTTCGAGTGGTTCAAAAATCTTTGTCGGGTTTTCCGGCTTGTTGATGAAGACGATCCCAGCCTGCCTTGACTGCCGCGCGGGCTTCCAACCAGTGCAGCCTCGAGTTCTGCTTCACGCTGTCCCATTCCTCGGCCATCGCCGGTTCATGTTCTTCAAAGCCCGAGTCGGGCCGGTAGCGCGCGACACTCATTTGGTAAGCCGGACCATAGTCGGCGAAGTCCTTGTCCTCCGTGTAGTACGGCTCCCGCTGAAACTGCTGGCGCCAGTAGTCTTCCTCCACAGTGGGATCGATGGTTTCGGCGATACTCTTCCCTCCGAGGCCACCGGCGATCGCACCGATGGCTCCTCCGATGGTCAGTCCGACGGGACCTGCCAGCGCTCCGATTGCTGCTCCCGCCGCCGCTCCGCCCGCGGCCCCGAGTCCTGTCCCTAGGGGATGAGAGCCGGGCTCGCCGGTCAATGGGTCAGGATTCTGGTGACGGTCCTTGAGGGATTCATGGAATGGTTCGTGATCTGTCATTGCTCTTCTCGGTTAGCGATTGCTGTGCCCTTGTGCCACCGACAGCAGAACAAGCGGTGTGAGGAGGCACAGGCGGTGCCCTGCCACCTCTCAACAGAGGAGTAACGGGAACGCTGTTTGCTAAGAAGGACCCGCAGTTCCAAGGACTGCACACTTTAGCGATGAACTACTGGAAAATCCTGCGGCAGACGGCCGATGAATTCATCGACGATGAGGTCCTACGTCTCAGCGCGGCACTTTCCTACTATGCCGTGTTTTCCCTCGCTCCCTTACTTTTGATTTCCATTGCGGTGGCGGGATGGTTTTTCGGGGACGAGGCAGTGAGAGGTCAGGTCACCGAGCACCTGAAGAGCAGTCTTGGAAATGCCGGAGCCACGGCCGTCCAAGACATGCTAGTGCACGCGAGGAAGCCTGAGAAGAACGTCCTGGCATCAGGCTTGGGCATCGCGATGCTGCTGTTCGGTGCGGGTGGCGTGTTTGGTCAGCTTCAGGAAGCTCTCAATACCGTGTGGGGAGTGCGGCGCCGTAGTGGTCGCGGCTGGAAAGGGCTTATTAGGGACAGGTTCCTCTCTTATGCGATGGTGCTCGGCACGGGGTTCCTGCTTTTGACCTCGATGCTTCTTACTGCCTTTCTTCAGGGGATCAGCACATGGGCCGGTTCATTCCTAAGCATTTCCCCCGTCATATGGAACGTCATCAGCACGGTCGTCGCCTTCCTGTTGATAGCGGGTCTTTTCGCTGCAATTTTCAAGGTCCTGCCGGATGTCCGGGTTAAATGGAATCACGTCTTCGTGGGAGCAGTGTTTACAGCCGTTCTCTTCAGCATCGGGAAATTCGCGATGGGCTGGTATTTGGGACGGGAAGCCACGGCATCTGCCTACGGGGCAACCGGGGCACTCGCACTTGTATTGCTTTGGGTTTACTATTCTTCGATCATCCTACTTTTCGGAGCGGAGTTCACCCAAGTCTCGGCAAACAGTAGCGGAGATACCATCCTGCCGGATAAGGATGCAGTGGCCATTCAGGTTGTAGAAATCCAGGCACCCGGCGAATGACTTTCGGAGAAGCGATAGGTCGACGCGGGGTTCCCCGCACGAGCTTCCGTGGGCATGATGCACTTAACCTCGGGCAATATGACTTCCGGCCCGCTCACGGAAGGTCGCTTGCTCAGCCATGGTGGCTGATGCCCTAAGCGGCATGGGGTGTGCGAGAGCGGGTGCCCCGCCGGATCAACCTCCGGTGGATTCACCGTCATGGCTTCCAAGAAATCTCCGCCGGCACCTTCTTCCGCCGCTCCCTCTCCCAAGCTTCCCGCCGAAACCCACCAGACTGCAGTCGAAGGTCAGCCCCACCTGACCACCAATCAGGGGCTTCCGATTTCGGACAATCAGAACTCTCTCAAGGCGGGTGTCCGCGGTCCGGTCTTACTGGAGGATTTCATCCTCCGCGAGAAGATCACGCACTTCGATCACGAGCGGATTCCGGAGCGGATCGTTCATGCGCGTGGTTCGGGTGCGCATGGTTTTTTCCAGCCGTATGAACCGGCGGCTGATATTACCGAGGCGGGCTTTCTTCAGGATCCCAAGAAGAAGACGGAGGTCTTCGTTCGCTTCTCGACGGTCGCGGGTGGTGCCGGGTCGGTGGACTTGCCGCGCGATGTGCGCGGGTTTTCGGTGAAGTTTTACACTGAGCAGGGCAACTACGATCTGGTGGGTAACAACATGCCGGTGTTCTTCATCCAGGATGCGATCAAGTTCCCGGATGTGATCCACGCGGTGAAGATGGAGCCCGATCGCGGCTTCCCGCAGGCGGCTTCCGCGCATGCCACCTTCTGGGACTTCATTTCACTCACGCCGGAAAGCATGCACATGATCATGTGGGCGATGTCCGACCGGGCGATCCCGAGGTCGCTGCGGATGATCGAGGGCTTCGGCGTGCATACCTTCCGGTTCATCACGGCGGAGGGCGTGAGCCGCTTCGTGAAGTTCCATTGGCGACCGACCATCGGCAGCGCCGCGGTGGTGTGGGATGAGGCGGTGAAGATCAGCGGCGCTGATCCGGATTTCCATCGGCGCGACCTGTGGGAAGCGATCAACCGCGGAGACTTCCCGGAGTGGGAGCTCGGCGTGCAGGTCATCGAGGAAAGCCAGGTCGCGGAGCTCGACTTCGACTTGCTGGATCCCACCAAGCTCATCCCCGAGGAAATCATCCCGATCCGGATGCTCGGTAAGATGGTGCTCAACCGGAATCCGGACAATCACTTCGCCGAAACCGAGCAGGTCGCCTTTTGCCCCAGCCACATCGTGCCGGGCATTGGCTTCTCGGATGATCCGCTGCTCCAGGGCCGGCTGCTCTCCTATCTGGATACGCAGCTCAGTCGTCTGGGCGGGCCGAACTTCCACCAGATCCCGGTGAATGCGCCACGCTGCCCGTTTTCTAACAACCAGCGGGACGGCCTGCGCCAGATGCAAGTCCCCAAGGGCAGGGTGGCCTACGAGCCAAGCCAGATTTCGCCGCCCGAGGCGCCGCGCGAATGCCCGGTGCATGGCTTCCGCACGCTTCCCGAAGCCGAGACGGGCGAGAAGCTGCGCAAGCGCTCGGAGACCTTCGCCGACCACTATTCTCAGGCGCGGCTGTTCTACCGCTCGATGACGGAGCCCGAGCAAACGCACATCGCGAGCGCGCTCGCCTTCGAACTCGCCAAGGTGGAGGTGATCGATATCCGCAACCGCATGCTCGGCCATCTCGGGAACATCGATGAGGGCCTTCAGCAAACGGTGGCGGATGCGCTAGGGATGCCGCTGGCGAATGCCATGGCCATCCAGCCTGCGGTGGCTCCGCGCGATCTCGATCGCTCGCCATCGCTGAGCCTGATCGGGAAAGATCCGCATACGCTGAAGGGTCGCAAGGCTGGGATTTTCATCACCGATGGCGCGGATGCGGAGCTGCTCGCTGCGCTTCAGGCCGCCTTCAAGAAAGAGAAGGCCGCGGTGGAATTGATCGCGCCGAAGATCGGCGGGGCCACCACCTCGGATGGGGTGCTGGTCGCGGTGGACCATGCCTTGTCCGGCGGGCCTTCGGTGTTCTTTGATACAGTGGCGATCCTTGCTTCCGAAGATGCGATGGCAGACTTGGCCCGGGAAGCCGCCGCGGTGAACTGGGTGCGCGATGCCTTCGGGCATCTCAAGGTCATCGGCTATTCCCTGGAAGCTGCGCCGCTGCTGGATGTGGCGGGTGTGGAGCCGGACGAAGGGACGATCCTCCTGGAGGGTGCGAAAGGGGTTAAAGCCTTCATCAACACCGCGCGAGGCGGGCGCCGATGGGAGCGTGAACCTACGCTTCGGAGTATTGGATGACAGTGGCCAGACATGGGTCTTTCCTCTAACCACAATATGAACGCTCTGATTACCTTCGCCTCGCTGGCCGGGTAAAGAAGGGGAATTCATGAAAATTGCCACGTATAACGTCAACGGGATCAACGGGCGTCTCCCCGTTCTTTTGCGCTGGCTCGAGGAAGCCAAGCCGGACGTCGTGTGCCTTCAGGAATTGAAGGCACCTCAGGAGAAGTTTCCTATCTCGTCCATCCGGGACGCTGGCTACGGCGCGGTCTGGCAGGGGCAAAAGAGCTGGAACGGCGTGGCGATCCTGGCCCGCGGGTTAAATCCGATCGAAACACGCCGGGGCCTTCCCGGAGATCCCGACGACGCTCACAGCCGGTATCTTGAAGCAGCGGTTGACGGTATACTGATCGGGTGTCTCTACCTGCCTAACGGCAATCCAGCACCGGGTCCGAAGTTCGACTATAAACTGCGGTGGTTTGAGCGTTTCCTCGCACACGCCGAGGGGCTTGTTCGCCAAGACATTCCGGTGGTGCTTGCAGGCGACTACAATGTCATGCCGACAGAGCTGGACGTCTATAAACCCGAGAAGTGGATCGACGATGCGCTTTTCCGGCCGGAGGTCCGCGAGTGCTTCCGCAAGCTCGTCGATCAAGGCTGGACCGATGCAATCCGTTCGCTTCATCCAGACGAGCGCATTTTCACCTTCTGGGACTACCTGCGAAATGCGTATGGACGAAACGCCGGGCTGCGCCTCGACCATCTCCTCTTGAGTCCCCAGCTAGCAGGACGCCTCGTGAGAGCTGAGGTCGATAAGGAGGTGCGAGGGTGGGTGAAGGCCAGTGACCATGCACCCGTGTGGATTGAACTTGGAAATGCGGGAAAGGGGGTGCGGGCCCCGAAAAAGGTGCCGGTCGTGCAGGCAGGGAAGAAACTGCTGAAGAAGCCGTCGTCCGACTCGCCACTCGGCAGGTATAACGCCAAGCGGAACTTCTCGAAAACGCCAGAGCCGGGGCCTCAGATCGGGGACGCGTCAGGCCGCTCATTCGTGGTCCAGGAGCACCACGCGCGGCAGCATCATTTCGACTTCCGACTGGAAATCGACGGAGTGCTCGTCAGTTGGGCGGTTCCGAAGGGCATACCCGAAGATATCGTGGCGAAGCGACTTGCCGTTCACGTTGAGGATCATCCCTTGGACTACGGGCAGTTTGAGGGGACGATTCCCAAGGGCAACTATGGGGCGGGGAACGTCGCTATTTGGGACAAGGGAACTTGGGAGCCCCTGGAGAAGGGATGGCGGAGGGATTTTGCCAAGGGCACCCTGAAGTTCCATCTGCGGGGCGATCGCCTGACTGGTTCTTATCTGCTGGCTCGAATGAAAGAGGAGCCCAACTGGATGATGAAGAAGCTGGATCCTTCAACGCATCCTCAGGCCTCCTTCGACGCGGAGCCGGAGCTGCCTCGCTATGTTGCTCCCCAGCTAGCTCAGGTGGTCTCTACGGTGCCGACAGGCCGCGACATTGTTCACGAGCTGAAATTCGACGGGTACCGGCTGATCGTAGTGAAGCAGAACGGCAAGCTGACGATATACACCCGCAGTGGCCACGACTGGACCGACAAGTTTGCCCCCCTGGCGAAACATCTCACGGCGATCTCCAAGAAGGACTTCATCCTCGATGGTGAAGCGGTGGTGTGGGATGAGAAGGGTCGAAGCAATTTCGGCGACCTCCAGGCGGCTTTGAAAGGGCGCCCTAACGAAGTGTCCTTCGTTGCCTTTGATCTTCTTCACTTCGACGGCCTCAACCTGCGGGATTTGCCACTAGCCGAGCGACAGAAACGGTTGGTCAACCTGGTCAAGGAGGAGCACGGAGTAGTGAGGCGATCGACCGTATGGTCGTCAGAAATGGGTGCCGATCTCTACAGGCAGGCATGCAAGTTGGGCTTAGAGGGAATCATCAGCAAAAAATTGAGCGGAACCTACAAGCCGGGCGACCGACGTGACTGGACCAAATCGAAGTGTCGCCCCCGCCAGGAGTTCGTGGTGTGTGGATATACTCCGCCGAAGAGTTCCTTGCCCGCCTTCTCATCGCTGGTGCTTGGAACTTACGAGAACGGAAAGCTGATTCCGCGCGGGAAGGTCGGAACGGGCTTCTCCGAAGATGACCGGCGGCAGTATCTGACGATGTTCAAGCAGTTGAGGACGAGCAAGCCGGCATTTGAGTTTGATGAGAAAGTGGTGTGGCTGAAGCCGACGCTGGTTGCGGAGGTGGAGTTCGCCGAGATCACCCGCGATGGCTCAGTTCGACAGGCCTCGTTCGTGGCGCTCCGCGAAGACAAGAGTCCTGGCGATGTTCACATGGATGCGGTGCAGACGTCCGCGGTGGACAGCAAGGGCACAAAAGTGGCGGGGATATCGATTAGTAGCCCAGACCGGATGGTATACCCCGGAGACGGGGTGGCGAAGTTGGAGGTGGCCAAATACTACGGGCGGGTGGGGGAGTTGATGCTGCCCTTCGTTGCGAATCGGCCGCTGGCTTTGTTGCGAGCGCCTTCCGGAATCACGGGAGAGCTCTTCTTCCAGAAGTCTTTCACCACTTACGTCCCTGAGGGCGTCCATCAAGCGAAGCTCGCTGATGGCGACGACATCTTCTTTGTGAAAGACGTGAAGGGTCTCGTCTCGCTGGCTCAATTCAGTGCGATCGAATTCCATCCATGGGGCTCGCCCATCAAGAACGTGGAGAAGCCCGACTTCCTGACGTGGGACCTCGATCCCGAGGAGTCGGTGCCGTGGAAAGAGGTGCTGGGAGCTGCGTTGCTGTTACGGGACTACCTGCGAGAACGGGGTCTGGAAACCGTCGTGAAAACTTCTGGAGGGAAGGGTCTGCACGTTGTGCTCCATTTGAAACCAAAGCACGGATGGGAAGTGATCAAGCCATTCGCGAAGGCGGTGGCATCGGCAGTGGCCGGCTTCAATCCTGCGCGCTTTACCGTGACTTCGACCAAATCCAAGCGCGCTGGCAAGATCTACGTCGATTGGATGAGAAATGGCCGGGGAGCAACCTGCGTTGCTCCGTGGTGTCTCCGTGCGCGGCCGGGGGCCACCGTGTCGATGCCTATCAATTGGGCACAGCTACCTAAGCTATCGAAGGCCGGGTTCACGATCCATGAACCGCCCGAGCACCCGAAGGAATGGCAGGACATCCATCCTCACAATATACCCGCTTCGCTGCTGCGGGATTTGGGGATCGGTTGACTTTCAGAGTTGATGATTGCCGGGTTGGCACATCACTTCGTCCACAATCCCAATTGGATGATTGCAACTTCGATCTTTTTGAGTCGCGGACCTCGTAATCTTCGCCGGTCCCGGTTCGTGCTCTAGTAAGGGCAGATGTCATCTCGCAGGTCCAGAAGCCAGCTTGCTTGAGCGACTATTCGATCCCTGCCGTCCACTCGTAACGCCGAGAGTAGTCTCTCATCAACTGACATAGGCGAAGTCGGAGCTGTTTCGAACGGATCCTCATTGGTTGGTCGGAAATCCATCAGCCGGGCGACCTTGCCGACCTCTAGTGTGGCGAGCCACACCTCCCGTCCCACCTGGAGTTCGACACAAATACCATCGAAGGGGCGCAATTCTTCAAGAGTCACCATTCATCTTAGAACAACAAGTACCGCTTTGCCAGTCTGCTGACACAAAACGCCCACGATTTTTCGCATCTTTTGGCCGGCCTGTACGACTCCATCTGCCCTTATTCCACCGAAACACTGGGCGTCCACGGTGAGCGACGGGGCGCAGCCCGGCATTCGCATCCAGCAGTGCAAGCGACCCGACGACTACAGCGACTGGCTGTCCTCCTAAGCCCGGCGGCGCAATAAACGGCCGTGTAAAAGCACCTCGTGCAGGCGTCCGAAAATGCGCTCAAAAGCGCTAGGATGGCAGGTAGACCGGGTTACTCATGCGGATCTCGCGCAGTTATCGGCAAAGTACGCGGAGAGGCCCGTTGTGAGTCGCGATGGCTCCGCAGATGTGAGCCCCACAATTGCGTCTAGGCAGAGGCACTGCCACTTGCTTCCCTACGCTCCAATGAGTTCCGAAGCCGGATCATCCGAAGCAAAGCGGGTCGCCGGCCTGGACGTGGCCCGCGCGCTGGCGATTCTTGGAATGGTGACGGTCCACTTCCAACTGGTCATGACCGACTGTACACCGCAGGCACAGTGGGCCAGGGCAATGCTCGGCTTTCTCGATGGGCGTCCCGCCGCCACCTTCATGGTTCTGGCCGGAATGAGCGTGGCTATGCTGGCGGGCAAGGCCGGCCGCACACCCTCCGCGCAACGGCCAATCGGCTCTGTGCTCAGGCGGAGGGGGATATTCCTGCTAGCGTGCGGTTTCATCAACCTGATGGTCTGGGAGGGAGACATCCTTCGCATTTACGGTGTCTGCCTCCTGGCTATCCCGTCGTTGCTCCAAGTTTCCTCACGCGCTCTTCTCGGTTGGGGTGCCGGGATCGTGATCACGTTTTGCATTATGATTGTCTTTTTGGATTACGGAAAGAACTGGGATTTCAGGGAAATGCACTATCGCGCGCTCTGCACTCCCTCTGGCTTGGTGCGGAGCCTTTTCTATGACGGATTCCGATCCGTGTTTCCGTGGTCTGCCCTGGTCGTGCTTGGGCTGTGGCTCGGACGCATGGATTGGCGGGAGGATGCACTCGCTTGGCGGGTCCTACGCTGGGGCGTCTTGCTCTGGGCAGGCTCGGCATTGCTCTCGATCGCCTTTCGCGCGGCGTTCCACGGCTCGGTAGGGCCGTCGCTGAGCCATGAAGACGTTATCGCCCTTTTTGGACTACAATCGATGCCGCCCCTTCCGCTGTTCCTGATCAATGCCACCGGCGTGGCTTTGATCACCATCGGATCTTGCACTATCCTGGCTTCGCGATGGGCAGCAAATTACCCTGTAAAAGCACTCGCCGCCATGGGCCGGATGGCCTTCACCTGGTATGTCGGACACATTATCTTCGGTCTGGGCGGCGTCATCGTGCTCGACTGGCTGCGCACCGGCCCCGGCGAAGCCCTTTGCGCTGCACTATGCTTTTTCGCAGCCGCGGCGACGTTCTCTATGTTCTGGCTGCGAAAATTCCGCAACGGGCCCATGGAATCCGTACTCCGGTGGGTGGGGTGAATGCTTCGCGCTGGGCTCAAACATGCGTCCGTAGGTCAAGGGCGATTTCCCGTGACGCCTCCCGAGCTCAATTCTCAGAAGATCAACGAGTCGACGAGTCCGAGAGCTCGCCGCGATCGCCAATGTCCTTCTCGGGGGATGAAGCTTCCGCGATCCGTGCTTCGACTCTATCAGTGCCGTATTTGTCGAAATGCCCTCCAACCAAGGATTGAGTGCATTCGACTGGCCTCTCACAGCGCTCCTTTCGGCTTCGCTAACCACGCTCGGAATCTTTGCGTTGTCGCACTATTCTCCCTTTTTCGTATAGTGGGCTAATCCGCATCGTCCACGCCGCAGCATTTCCATTTCCGCTTAAGCAAAACACCAACTGCCAACAATGCCACCGAGGTTCCAACTAGGACGTAAATAACCCAAGGCTTGAGCGTATCGACCGCACTCCCCGCGCCGACCGGAATCACGCAGAAAAGCGCGTAGATCGGAGCGCCCGCCCAGAGATAAATACGGAGCGGAACGTCGGTGAGGGCCAACAGGTACAGCTTCGCCGCGTACGGCGGACCATGGATCGCCGCGAAGAGCGCGGTGAACCACACTTGGTGCTTCGGATCGATCGACGGAACCGCATATCCCGCGCGCGCGAGCCGATTTCTCAGCCGCTCCCGAAACCAACCGTGGGTCAATCGGAAGGCGGCGATGTTATGAAGGAACATGACACCGGTCGCCAGCGCCATGCCACCGGCAAAGCCGAAGCGAATTCCTGCCACCGCCAGCAACGGCGAGATCGGGAAGCCAACCAATGGCAACACCAGCAAGGCCGCTAGATACAACCCCAGCGGCAAGCCTTCTGCAAACGCGACGATCGACTCACGATCCACGTGATCCCGGTAGCTCCACAGGACCGCACCAGCGGCCGCCAGAAGGAAGAATGCTGCCACCAGCTTCTTATGCTGCCGGATGTGGGTTGCAAGCGTCATCGCAGTATGAGTTCCGCACAAAGCGGTAGGTGGTCGGACGCAATCCGCGCCACCGGTGACAACGGCTGGTCCACTCCCTCGACCGCGAAGTGCTCGCTGACGAACACATGATCGATGCGGACCACCGGGCATAGTGATGAAAAGGTCGGAACTGGCACATGCCCGGGAGCGGCGAGCTGCACATCGCGGAAGCGCTGGCGCAGCGGCTGGAGCGCTCGGGAGCGCGGACCAGAATTGAAGTCGCCGGCAATCACCACCGGCTGGTCCGGAGGCACCGAACCCAGCCACCGCTCGCTCACCAATTCCTCCGCTTGCCGCATCCGTTCATTGCGCCCCAGACCGAAGTGAGTGTTGATGAAATGGAACGGCTTCCCCCCTTCGGGCTCGACTTTCACCCAGATCGCCCCACGCGCCTCCCGAAAGACTCTCGGGTCCGCTTCTGTTAGAAAGTCGGCCCGGATCTTCGTGAAAGGATGCCGGGAAAAAAGAGCGATGCCGTAGCGCTCGCTCTGCTCCTCGAACATCGCATGGAAGACGTGCGTCATGCGCAGGTGATCGGCGATGAGCTGGGCCTGGTCGAGTCCTCGGCTGCGCAGGCGATGGCAATCCACTTCCTGCACCGCAATGATGTCCGGATCGAAATGATTGATCACCCGCGCCACACGTTCCGGGCGAATCTTTCCATCGAGACCGACACAGCTGTGGATATTGTAGGTCATCACCCGAAGCGGCAATTCTCGCCCGGTCCGGAGACGTTCTGCCACCCGTTCCTCCCGCGTGCCATCCCTCCCCAGAAAATGCAGCGCGATTCGGCGCAGGTCCTCGCCGCGAACCCGGGTGCCAGTCGCCGGCATCCGCGCATGATGCCACCGTCGGATCCGGTCTGGCACCAGCAGGAAGCCCCGGGTCTCCTCGAATCCCGGCCCACAATGCGCGCCGTTCTCCATGGGAAAGCTGAGCGGCTGCCCCTCGGGATCCCACCCCGAGATGACGATGTCGCCGGCATTCGGATGAAAGCACAAGGTCACCAGGTCTCGCGTGACCTCCTCGAGGAAAGGATGCGACGCTCCCAGCACCTTGTCCGCATCCCCGGGCAGCGACCACTCGCCTCTCCCATTGAACGCCTTCACACCTCCATCCGGCTGAGGTAGCAGCACCAGCGGAATGCCTGCCGCCTTTACCAAATCCAGTGCATACTTTTCAAGTTCTGCGGCTCCCGGATCTTGCGGCAGATAGAGGTGTCCCACCGGACCCATGGCCGTGACGATGATCTGCCGCTCTGGATGAGGACTACCATCCTCGACCCCTTCCGACTGCATGCCCACCAGGTTGCGAAAGCGCCCCACAGTATTGCCTAACAGCTCCGCCGGACGCCGCGACCACACCTCTACGCCTGCCAAGGAACCTGTGGAGAACACCTCGGTGACAGCAGCGTGAAGGTCGCGCCCATGTTTCCGCTCGTAGGGAATCGTATGCTCCTGCCCATGATCGGAGTGAACGATCACCTCGTAGTCCCGATAGTCCGAATGATCGCCTGCGCGAAAGATGTCCCGGATGGCACTGTCGATTCCCTTGAGCGTCCAGTGCGCGAAGGCAGACCCGGGTCCGCGACGGTGGGACTGCTCATCATAGCCGAGGAAATTGCCATGAATCACCGGCGCCCCCCGTTCGATGTCCAATAGTATCCGGAAACGGATCGCTTCCCGCAGGAGGATGCAGACCACCACCCGCGCCGGCACGAAGAACAGCTCCGTTAGTACATTCTCGCGCTCATACAGCCCCTTGACCGCGTCCGCGAGGGCGATGACGAATTCAAGCACTGCAAGCCCCGCCATCCGCAGGATCTTCGGCAAATACACCACACCGAGGATTAGCCACTTCAGCGGATTCACCCGCCGGATGATCTCCGCTGACGCCAGATCCTGGGAACAGTAGCGGGAGAGGGTGGAGCCAGCGCGATAGATGTTGGAGTAGCCGCAGCCACCTTCTAACAACGGCTTTTCACCACGTCGGCAGAGCTCGTCCTCGATCACCGCCGCGGACTCGGCCTCATACATGCGCATTACTTGTCCGCTGGCCCGATGAAGGAATTGAAATCCGGGAACGGCCGCGCGCACGCCATAGAAGATCTCGCCCTGCACCGCGGGCGTCGTGGACGGCACGCCCGAATAGAAATTCTCCAGCGTGAAATGCCCGCGACGCATGAGCTTGGCGAGAAAGGGCAAGTTCCCATCCGCGATTGCCCGTTCAAACTGGTTGCGCGAGAGGCCGTCGATCTGGAGAATGATCAGCCCCGGATGCTCCGCCTCTCCGCTAGGACGGCGCACACCGAGCAGACGCGAAGCCAGCCGCGTGCGATTCAGAACTCGCCGCAGCCAACGCACTCGGGCGGTGATGCGGCTAATCAAGGCGGGCTTCAGTGGCTGGAGTTTCGATCACTGCGGCCGTCACGGCGGATACCTTCGCGGCCAGCAATTCCCATTCGATTTCGATCCCGGCAATCAGGCGATCCCACGGAGTGCTATCGGCCTCTTCTTGCCGTCGCTGCGCGGTGACCAGGTCGCTATAGCAGGCGATCATTTGCTCGGTACAGCGCGTCGTGTCGTAGGTTTTCGCGGAGAGTCGCGCGCTTGCCGCCAGGTTACGCCGCTTTGATGGCTGCGAAATCATGCGGAGCAATGCCTCGCAAAACAAATCCGCACCGGCATCAGCGCGAAGCAAATAGCCATTCTCCCCATCGCGCACGATCTCCCGCACGCCGGGCCCGTCCAGCGCTACCACCGGATTGCCCGCTGCCATCGCCTCGGCGAGGACAATTCCCTGGGTCTCGGTCTGCGAAGCAAAGGCGAAGCAATCCATCGCCGCATAGGCATCGCTGAGATCGGAGCCCATCAACTTGCCCGGCGCATGGACCCTGTCATCCAGTCCTTCCTCCGCGAAGCGGGAAAGCATGCCCTCCCTCGCATCGCCATCGCCCACCAGCAGGAAGAGCGCATCCGGCCGCTCGTGGAGGCAGGGAATCACGGCCTCGGTCAGCAACTTCAGGTTCTTCTCCGCGGCCAGCCGACCCACATGGCCGATCACGACAGCCTCCCTCCGTATCCTCGCACGCTTGCGAAAGCTGGAACCCACCCCGTGCTCGAAAGCTCCGTTATCGATTCCGGTGGGAATCGTGCGGATGGGTGCAGTCACTCCGCGATCAAACAAGAGCGCGGCAATGCTTTCGCTGGGAGCAATCACCGTCGAGCAGAGGTTGCAATAGTCGGTGGCGAGCTGGATGGCCATCCGCTTGATCGCTTCCGAATCCAGCGGCACGTAGTGCGTGTAGCGCTCGTAGAGCGTGTGATGCGTGAATACCACCGGCACCTTCATTTTCCATCCCTCACGAAGCGCGGCGTCACCTAACAGGAAGGGATGATGGCTATGAATGAGGTCAGGCTTGAACTCCTCCATGAAGTCCCTCACCAGACTTGGCATCGGCAGCCTCACACAGAAATCACTGCCATTGAAATTCTGGATCGCAGGTACCCGCAGCACGTGCGGAGAAGGCTCAGCCCCCGGAAACTCCGGAGCAATCACCCGCACCTCATGACCACGCGCCCGGCACGCCTCCTCTAGCGTCTGAACGGAGCGGGCCACCCCGCCGACGTGCGGCAGGTAGGTATTGGTAAACATCGCGATCTTCATAGGGCCTCCAGGGAAAATACGCTTTGTCCTCCATTCGCGGTGATCGAGTGATATCCGGGGACCGCAACGATCACGTGCGGAGGCCGCTCATGCCAATCGCCGTCGATCTCGAGATGCTTCCCCTCAAGCCGCACGCTGACACGCCCCCACGGCGTGAGCGTCGGGCCGAAGCTCACCCGGCCGCCGAGCCACTCCGGCAAGATGCCTGATCCGATTACCAGATGGTTCTCCTCTTCCCGCACGAAACAATTGCGGATCATCATCAGCCACTCCGCCGCGGCCCAGCCGTGCTGACCGTCTCCCATGCACCCGCCATGCGTTCCCGGATGGATGGCCTCGGGCCACTGCCCGGTGGGAGAAGCCAGCTCCGCGACACGACGGATCAGTCCGATGAATCGCGGATCGCCAGCCCGCAGTAAGGTCTGGGCTAGATCCAGCGTGAGGTAGGCATTGATCCCGGAATGGATCATCTCCTGGAAGAAGCCACCGCCGTGAAAGCAGTGATCTAGCAACCAATCCAGCGTTCCCATCACGCGTGGTGCCCCATGTGGGTAGAGTTGCAGCGGATAGTCCGCCACCATCGAGCCGATTGCCCCGGCATCCATCCGTCTCCCTGGCGCGGCAGGAATCGCGCCTTTCGAGCGACGTTCGGGAATCGACTCGATGCTCCGGTTGATGTTGGCCGCGAACTCCTCCGCCAGCTTCTCCGCCTCATCCGCGGCCTCATAGTTGCAATGCCGTCGCCATTGCTTCGCCATCTCCTTGAGACCACCCCACGCCCAGAAGTCGTCCCAGTAGTAGTAGTCATTCGGACCCAGGTGCTCGGCGCTGAAACCCGGAGGTAGCAAGCCACGCGTGCCCGCAGGGTCATCCTTGGCCAGGCGCTTCTTCGCGAGCCAGCGAACTGCCTTTCTCAAGGCCCGGTCGATACCGGCCTCCGGAGGGCGATGGGAAAGCGCACACTGACGGGCCACGATCCACAGCACTTGTCCGTTCGAATCCCACTCTCCTTCCTGGGAAAGAAAGTAGCCGGCCGCAGTCTGACGTGGCGCAAACGTCCCTATGATACGGTCCGCAGCTGACGATAGGCCGAGCGCGAGCATCGGAGCGAGCATCAGGCAGGCATCGCGAAACCAGAACCGCCGATAGGTGTAGGGACCGGGAACCAGCTCATCCGCGGAAAGTAGGAGCACGGTGCGCATCGCCGCATCGTAGAGGAACTTCATGCGGGCATCGCCGATCTCCAGGGACGCTGTTCCCCGCAACGCCTCGGCCCACGAACGAGTGGAAGTCACCGTGTGACCTAGATCCCGCTCCAAGGAAACCGTGACGCCAAGTTCCCGCGCCTGTCCTGCATGAATGCGGAACAGCGCTGCCGCCGTTGCCATTCCCGTGCCACAGGCGATCTCGCGTTGATCCGAGTCTCCCGGCAAATTCAGATACACATCTCCCTCGGCGTAGTGCGCCATGCGCAGCGAGATCGGCACCTCACCCAAGTCGACGGTGGCCTCGCCATTCACACGAAACGCTCTTCCCGAAGAATCCAGCGCGATGCGTTGGATAAACTGGACGCCCTCCGGATTGTAAGGGCGCACCGCCACCACCAGCCAACCGTCTTCCTTCGCCATTGCCCGGACGTTCGTACAGACCATCGGCGGCTTGCCAACTTCACCCACCATGCGGGTTCCCAGCTCAAGCTCCGTACCCTCGGACTGGCAATGCGTCCTCACCTGCAATTCATCCCCCAGTTCGAGACTCTGAGTGACTGCATCGTCTTCCAGCTTGCTCGGCAGTAGGCGCTTCCGCGACTCGGTCACGATCCAGAAGTCTAGCGACCATCCATCATGAAGCGGCGTGACCAGCCCGCGTGGATCGACGATAGGATAGACAGCCACATCTGGCATTCCCACCGCGGTCCAGTTGCGATGAGTGAGGTTGATGTGACTGAAGGAAAACGCGCGCGGCACGAACGATCGGCTCGCGGGATTGAACTGGCGCTCCACCCAATAGGGCCAAACCCAGTCGAGGTTGTGCTGGATCGCCTTGGCATTCACGAGGCCGCGGGCGTGAAAAACGATCCCCGCTCGCAAAAGCTCGAATGGCTCGGCAACCTCCGAAGGTTGAGCAAAGGCTCTAATGCGAGCCATTACCGTGGCCGGGTCCAAAACCCCATAGCGGCGGGCGGCGTGCTTAACTAAAAATCTCCATGGCAGTAGATTAAGCATGAACCACTCCAATCCGCAGACGGTGTTCCATTGCCTAATCCTTTGAGTTGAGGTGACTTTGAGAAGCCCCGCAAATGCGAAGTGCAACCAATGAAGGTGTGCAGCGTGCAATCCTCACAGCCGGTAACGAGGCCATGACATGCAAAGGAAGGGTCACAGCCTTATAGAGCGGTTATCCCACTAACTGAACGCAATCCTGCTTTCGTGGGACAGGTAAGAATGAAGCCGCGACTCTTCGCGCCCCCAGGCTCAAGTTCATGGGGCCTTGGACAATTTCACTGAGCCGACAGCCCGGGTCTTGCTCAGATCGACGAACACTTTGCCGGCAGGGCCGGGAGGCATGGTCACCGTGAAGTAGCGATCGACGGGGATCCCGAAGCTTGCGCGAACCTCTCCATCCATAGCTTCTCTTGCCTCAGGGCTGACCGAAAATTGGGCGAACATTGCGTCCGACATCGTCCCCACTTCTTGCAGGTGGTCGCTCATGGCCACGAAGATGCTTCCTTCATCGCCGGGCGCAACCGGAGTAGCGCCCGAATTGGGATGCGAGGGATGGTAGCGCAACTGACGCATCGCGAAGGCCGAACTACCGCTTTCTGCGCACGAAAAGGGCGATCATTGCAAACCCGGCTATGCTCGCCATCGCGGGTTCTGGCACGGGCTCCACGGAGAAGGCGGCCTCGTTGAGAGTTGTTCCAAACGAGTCCGCTCCCCAAGTATTCAGAATCATGAACCGGACGTATGAGGCAGTGGTAGGTGAAAAGCTGATCACCTGCGCTCCGGTGTTTCCGCCCCCATCTCCAAGAGAGTTGGAAAACGTGAATGTGCCGGTGTAGTCTGGACTGCTGAATAGCGCGTTGTCGTCCAGCATGATGGTCACCTGGCGAATGGCTGACGGATCGTCTTGAACGGCCCAAACGGCCATTCCGCCGACGGTGTAGGTATCGCCCAGGAAGAAATCGAAATTCCCGGAGTGGACACCGGCAGCGCCCCATAGCGCGGCTCCGAAGCCGGTAACGGCGGTGGGAGCGGAGGCGATGTAAGCGTCGAAGTCGGTTGCCAGGCTCGTATAGCCCGTGGAGAGCCCGGATTGATTGATCGTGTTGACCGCGGGGAAAAGTGCCCCCATGTCGGTCGATACCGAGGACGGCTGCAGAACGACAGATCCAGATGAGGAGACGACGCCGGCAAATGCGAGGACGGTTGCCGCGAGCGCTCGCGAAGCGAATGACTTCATTGGGAGGAGGGTTTGGGGAGGAAGATTCGGAACGGACCAGCCGAGGTTTACGGGGGCATTGCGGTCACGGATAAAACGAGGACAAATCGGGGTCTATCGGCTAACCAGATTTCTGGCTAGGATTTTCGAGATGGTCGACCTCAGCGGAGAAAGGGCTTATTTGAGCATCTCCGTCGCCCTTCTGGCGGTCTTACTTGCCGGTGGTTTTGGCAGGCGAAAGAAGTTCAATGACGGATCCCCGGTACGCGGGAGGTAGATGCCTTTGCCACGGCTTTGAGCCGCCAGAGTAAACGCGCGGTTTCTGTTGCCGTCCCTAGGTAATGTGGAAGCCTAGGCGGTTGAACGACGATTTAAATGTGTTTTGCCCGTAACCTATCCGATGAGTGATCCAACCGAGAAGCCACTTCAAAAAAGCCCGCCGAAAACGGTGGAAGAAATCACGGCCAAAAACGTCCGCTCGATCGTGGAGTTGGAGCAGGCTTCCCAGCGTGCCACGTGGGGTGACCGGCTAGCCGTCAGGATCAACGATGCTTGCGGATCCATGACATTCTTGTGGGCCAATGCCCTAGGCTTCGCGGTGTGGATGACCTTGAACACAATCATTCTACCGCAACCTTGGGACCCATTTCCGTTCAATTTCCTGACACTGGTCGTCTCGCTTGAAGCGATCTTTCTCTCGATCTTCCTGCTGATCGCTGCCAACCGCCAGGCAGAAGTGGCGGAGCGCCGCAATCAACTGGATCTTCAAATCAATCTTCTGGCCGAGCAGGAAGACACCAAAGGGCTTCACCTTCTTCATCTGATCGCCCGGAAAGTTGGCGTTGAAGAGGAGGGAGATCCGGACATTGCCGTACTGGAACAAGCGACCGACCCTGAGACCCTCGTCGACCAAATCGGCAAGATTGAAGAAGAGGTCGAAAACTCGCGTAGCACTCCTTGAAGCGACGCTGCGGCACTGTCCGCCAAGATGCTTGACGGTTTCAGAGCCTGAGCATTCACCGCCGATTCGTAGGATGTTTTGCCGCTTGAAGATGCATTCCGGCAGTCCGGCATGTCCCTGTAGGGGAATTTCCGGAGTCGTTGGAACATCACAAAGTTCGTGCCGATGGGGAGGAGAAGGCTCTTGCCGCTTGGGCCAACAAGTTCTGGGCTCCTGCTTCGACTGCTCGGGCGATTTCCCTTCCAATTCCTCGCGGATCCTCTTCTCGACCGCGGCTTTCGCCCTGCGGTGGCTTCCCGGTTCCGGGATTCGGATCGCTCTCATCGCCGCCTTCATCCGCCTATTAGCGGTCCTTTCAAGGGAATCTCGATCGGCACAATTCTAATGGCATTGTGTAGCTTCAGCATTGCGAGATGCCATACATCAGGTGGGGCGATTCGGGCGCAAAGCGGCAGAATCACGCAGTACCTGCTTCGGCACGCTCATTGCGAAGAGACAGGCACCATGAGCGAAAAGCATTCCGAAAACATTCGCCAGTACGTGAACGACATGATCGGTCTTGAGTCCGATATTTCTCAAGCAATAAGAGGGCAGCTCGAGGACGATCGGGTGACGGCGCATGCAGAACTAGCCGCACTTCTGAACGCGATCGCCTCCGCCAGTGAATCGCGACTGGAGAGATTAAAGAAGATTTCCGGCGGTGTTGGGGGGGCGTTCGGCTCGGCGCTCAAAGAGGGCGTGATGACCGCCACGGGCGTTCTTGCTGGCCTCTACGGGAAGATTCGCGAGCATCCCCTGTCACGGATGGTCCGAGACGACATTGTCGCTCAAACCACGGCTGCGACCAGCTACTCGATGCTTTTGACGTTAGGTCTCACTGCGGGTCACACGGAAGTGACGGCGATTGGGGAAGAGGGACTCACGTCAAGCGCGCCCACTGTCACCCTCCTCACCCGACAGCTACCCGACATCGTAGCGGGGGAACTCGCAAAGGATGAGCCCTCTTCGAACCCAGCAGCTTCGCATATTGCGTTGTCCAAAATTCGCGACGCATGGGAGAGCGCGCCATCGGCTTAAAATATCCGAAGGACAGCAGCCCGTGACCGGCTGGGTTTAGTTTCCGGCCACGGGCGCTTACCATTTCACACGGATACCACGGAAAGCGTTGGTGCCCGCAGTCCCCCCGAACCACGGACACCACGCACTAATGCGATGCCTATAGTTGAAGTGGTCCCGACTGGATGCAATGAACGCACAGAGCGGGATCTACGAATGGCATTTGCCTAAGGGAGCCATCGGTAAAACCTTAGGGGCATTTTGCGGTCTTCGCGTCATGCATCAGTCGCGCACTTGCTGGAGCAAAAGTGGGTCTGCTAAGGCGCGGGATTGTGATGAGCAAAACGACAGGGGATACGCGCGGTCGCCGGTACTCAACCTCCGAAAAGGCAAGGGTTCTCGAATACATTCACCAAGTAAATCTAGCGAAGGGGCACGGAGGACAGGCCGCTGCGCATCGGGAATTTGGCGTCGCACACGTCACCATCAAATTGTGGATGCAGAAGGGACCGGGCATCACAGACTCCTCGTTCCCATCGAGCGATGCAGTGGCGCAAAAGCTTTCGCACATGAGTTCTATTGCAAAGAGAATTGAATCGCTTGAGGGCGCCCTTGCTCGAATGCGGAAGGAATACGAGACGTTGGAGCGGGAACTGTCCTCTCTACACCTCGGCTGAAAAGGCGGCACGGCTTTTGCGAGATGGCATCCCGATCTACGACGCCATGAATCAAGAACCAGAAAACACGATGCCGGTTTATATAAATGCTCTCAGTGATGAGCCCGACCGGAGGTATTTTGTCGAGAAGTTTGTCAGTGACTATCCCGGAACCACCGCTTCGCAGGTTGTGACGGTTCTTGAGAATGCTCCCTCTGCGTTGGGTTCTGCTCCCTCCCAAGAAGAACTGGAGGACTTTGTGAAAGAAGCGATCGGGATCACGACGGAATCCCAGGACCAATAATCCCTTTGGAACATTGATTTGAACAACTCAAAACCGATTACCTTGGTGGGGCATAATTTTCGAGACGGTCTATCCGTAACATTCCAGAGGTCCGCACCTTCGCTCGAAGGCCTCCACGGAAGTTACCCCTTAGGAATTCTTCGCCACCTAGCGCGATCACTCGGTCCATCCACTCGCAAGGACGGCATTCCTGCGAGCCTTCAAATTCGATCCCTTGGAAGAGGAATCGCTTGCCCTTCCATTCTCGTAGATCGACCCCCTCGACAATCAAGTTACGTCGGAACACCGAAGCAGGAAGTTTAGAAAGCTTGAAGTGTCGGCGCACCTCCTCGACCACACGCATGTCGAAGAAGGTGACCTGACCTTTGGCGTCGGGACGGCTGTTGAAGTAGCGGTCCCCAACTAAACCCTTTCCGGCGATGCATTCGACCTCAGGCAAGTCGGAAATGCCGTGCTGCATCCTGCCCTCGCCATTGCGGCCCCAATAGTCATGGCCGGCTGAAACGAAGATGTGAAGAAGCCTCGCATCCCAACGAGGAAGGTCGGTATCGAGTGAGGTCTCGGTAGAGGATTCGGATGGCGATGGCTTTCCCATTAGCGTCGAGAAGAGGTAAGGCAATCAACGGGAGCCATCCGATCCGGCAAGCGGAAAGCGGGTTACTGATCCCTTACGGGCTGAAAAGACGCTTGCGCTTGGTTCTTTTCGCGCTGACGGGGAGGGGGCGGTTGCATGCCAATTTCGAAAGCCAAGGCGTCTGCCACCCTCCCTTTATGAACCCTCGTCTAAACCTCGCCATCGTCGGCAGCGGTCCTTCTGCGATCTATTTGTTGAAGCATATTCTGGATGAATTGCCGTTCCTGAAGCGTTCGCTCGCAAGCATTTCGATCTTCGAAAAAAGCCAGCTCACGGGCGTGGGTATGCCCTATAGTCCACTCACGACCGACCGCTTCAATCTCTCTAACATCGCTTCTGAGGAACTGCCGGAGTTGCCTACCTCGATGGTGGACTGGCTTCGAAATCTGGATCCCGAGGATCTGCGGGCCATGGGTTTGGAAGGAGAGGAAATTAGTGCGGAAAAGATCTACCCGCGGTTGGTGCTCGGGCAGTACCTGCACGCCCAATACCGCGTTTTGTTGGCGAGTTTGCAAGAGAAGGGGATCAAGGTCAGTGAGCATCCGGGTTGCGAGGTGACCGACATCGAGGATCTGCCAAACGACAGCGCGGTGCGAGTGGTGACTGCTGAGGGAGGTATCCACGTCTTCGCGAAGGTTGTCATCGCGACAGGCCACTGTTGGAAAAACGATGACCGGCCGGGTCGAGGCTATTACGCGTCGCCTTGGCCCATCGCGAAGCTATTGCCGGCGGAAGGCGAGTATCATGATTTCCCGATCGGCACGCTGGGCGCCTCGTTGAGTGCTTTTGATGTGATCAGCTCGCTGGCGCATCGCCACGGCCGGTTCACAAGGGAGTCCGGGATCCTGCAATTTGAGCCCAGCCCCGAAGCGCCCAACTTCAAGATTGTCATGCATGCCTTCCATGGCTGGCTGCCGCACCTGCAGTGGGACCAGGAGGAGCCGATGCGAGCAATCTACCGACATGTCGATCGCGAGGCGCTTTTGGGCTTAAGGGACGAGAGAGGGTTTCTCCGGCTGGAAGCCTTCTTCGATGCAGTCTGCCGCCCGGCTCTGGTCAAAGCCTTTCGCAAGGACAGCATGGCCGACATGGTGGCGGAGCTGGCGAGGCCGGAGTTCAAGCTGGCCGACTTTGTGGAAACAATGAGCGACAAGCACGACTACAACAACGCCTTCGAAGGCATGCGCCGCGAAATGATCGAGGCCCGCCGCTCGGTACTGGGGCACAAGCCGATCCACTGGAAGGAGGTCATCGACGACCTGATGTACACCTTGAACTTTCACGCCGACCTGATGCCCGCGGAAGATCACCTGGCTTTTCGCAAAACGGTGATGCCATTCCTCATGAATGTCATCGCAGCCATGCCACTTGAATCCGGCGCGATCTTGATGGCGCTGTATGATGCGGGCAGAGTAAAAATCATCTCCGGGAAGGCGATGGTTGACGACGCTGAGGAGGTCGGAGGAGAGCGCACGACAAAGGTGACTATCCAGGATGAAGACGGTGGAGAGACGACCGCCGAGTATCGCATCTTCGTGGAGTGCGGCGGCCAGAAATTGCTCAAGCTTCCGGATTATCCGTTCCGGAGCTTGGTGGAAACAGGTGCGGCGAGCAAGGGGCGGGTTCGCTTTGCCGATCCCGGTGTTGTCCATGCCTTGGGCGATGAGGTGAAGGAGCACGTCTTCGAGATCGAGGACGAGATCTTTTACCAGTTAGGAGGAGTGAATATAGACGCTGCTTGCCGTTTGATCGGCGCCGATGGGAAAAGCAATCCACGTTTAGCCGACGTGGCTTTCACACACACGTCGGGAATTAGGCCTTATTCGTATGGCTTACAGTGCTGTAGCGATACGGTCGCAATTTTCGTGCAGGCCTGGGTTCAAGAACTCCGAACCAGCGGCGATGTTGAGGAAAAGTCGGAGGAACTCTCAAAGATCTACGAGAAAATCTAACCGGCAGCCATGCGCACTGCTGAGGCGAGCCATGACACGAGGCTGGGGCACTGGCGCTTCCTTTAGCTTGGGTCCGATGAACGGGATGGAATACAATCTCCAAATGGCATGCTCGTTGCGAGGACACTGCTGCCGATTGGCCTCACCATCATGTCTAACGTCCCCGCCTACCCAAAGAATCCCTTGCTTCATGCCGAGGAGGCATCTCCTGTCATCGCTGAAGATTTCGAAGCCGCCAACCCTACCTATGCGGAAGGAAGCGCGCCCGTTGAATCGCGCGACATCGCGCTCTATTCCCCAGCATCGCTTTTGAACAACACGGTCCGCATTCAGCCGGTTCGCGCCCTCCTGATAGCCGCAGGCATTGGTTATCTTGCAGGCAGGTTTGTTCGACTTTGACGTTTGCCTTCGAAGGTTCAGTCGGGTGCGCTCTGCATTCAGGAAGTGCGACTTGCCTTGGAGCGGCATCTGGATCGGAACTCTTTGTAATCCTTGCATACACCCGCGTTGAGGTAGATCTCCCGGCATGAGTCTTGCGAAGGAATTCGTATGACTGAGCCAGATCGCCAGACGCAACCTATTGAAACCCCTTCCGAGCACCCGAATGCTAAGGACCACGGCACCAGCCACGTGGTGAGGAAGGAAGGATTGGGCGGAGCGGTAGGGACATCCGTGGGAGGTGTCGCTGGCGCTGCCGCGGGAGCTGCCGTCGGTGCCCTTGGAGGGCCAGCAGGGATGGCGGTCGGGGCGCTTGTCGGCGCCGGCATCGGCGCACTGGGAGGCAAGCTCGCCGGCGACCCCGTAAACTCAGAGCTTGAAAAGCAGGACGATCCTGAGGGCCCACCGGGCGAGGAAGGTTCCGGTGGTGGAGCAAGCTCTCCCGGATCTCAGTGAAAGTCGTGGGTCTGTTCGCCTAATTGAAAGGCTCCCTCCGCTTGCATGCCTCGTCTACCATCACACCAGTTACAAACGTGCGGAAATCGGGTTAGACTGTCGGATTCGCGTGGTTAGCATTGCCCGATGAATTTCCGCGTCAGTTCCGATCTCAGCTATACTCTTCGTGGGCCCTCCACCTTCTTTTTCGCCATCAAGTGCCTCGCCACGGGTGGTCAGAGAATCCTTAACGAGAACCTCTACACAAGCTTGGAAGTCCCCACGGATGACTTCACAGCATCGGTGGGAATGAATCGCTTTACCCGGATACGTACCTCGGGGTCGGGGGCCATGCAGGTCCGGTATCAGGCAGACGTTGAGACCTCGACGCAGATAGCGGACGTGGCGTCGTTGCTCGCGGATGATCCGGGCAGACTCGATCCGGATGCCGTCCCTTTCCTTTTTCCCAGCCGGTATTGCCAGTCGGATCGCCTGCGGCAGCAGGCATTGGATCTTTTCGGGCATTTGCCGGACCCATACTCGATAGCTTCGGGCGTAAGCGATTGGATCTACGAGAAAGTGACCTACAAGAGCGGGAGCACCAACGAGCAGTCCTCAGCCGTGGATACTTTGGAGCAGCGCCAAGGGGTTTGTCGTGATTTCGCTCATCTTGCTATCGCCATGTGCCGCGCCTTGAATGTGCCCGCCCGCTACGTTTCGTGCTACTCACACCTCCTCAATCCCACCGACTTCCATGCAGTGTTCGAAGTCTTCATTGGAAAGCTCTGGTATGTGTTCGATCCCACCCGTTTAGCTCCGCTGAATGGTTTGGTGCGGGTTGCCACGGGGCGCGACGCTGCCGATGTTTCCGTTTGCACGATCTTTGGAGACCCCATCCTCGAAAGGAGCGAAGTGATATGCAATTCCTTGGATGGACAGTTCGTCCCGATAACCCGCGACACTCTGATGGCGGCTAATCAGGTCATCGCCCTTCTTTGAGCGAGGTGCAAGACCGCTCCTGCCTCGCCCTGGTGCGCTGCTGACATCTGTATCCATAGCTTCCACTCCTTGGGATCACTTTCAGATCCCGTCTTTGTCTGCATCACCGGGAAGCTTCCCTTCGACCTTGTTCCATGCTTCGCGAATGGCCTCCTTGGCGCTCGGCCAATCGAGTCGGGACTTCCCTTTGCGCTCTTCCCAGTCGGTTTGGAGCGCGCTCTGGGAGGTCTCGAAATCGGTGCCATAGCGATTGGGGCCTTCCCAGCCCAGGCGATAGGCGGGAGCGTAGTCCTCGTCGTAGTTCCGATCGGTCCGATAGTATTTGGTCTTCGAGTGATTTTCCCTCCAATGCTCTTCCTCGGCCGAAGGATCAAATTCTTCAGCTGCCGCCTTTCCCGCCGCGGCGCCCAAAACTCCTCCAATCACCGCTCCGGCCGCGGCTCCTGCAGGTCCTCCAATCGACCCCAAGGTCGCACCTGCTGCACCTGCTGCGGCAGTTGCGACTCCCACGCCAATCGGATGGCTGCCCGGCTCGCCGGTGATGGAATCTTCGTTGCGGGCTTCCTTCAGTTCTTCCTCCTTGGTTTTCATCGTTGGATTTTTCGGCTGGTTGAAACCGGACGTGATGCCTTGCACGTCCGATACCTTACGTTGGGAGCGGCAGACGCGTGGTGACACGTCTCGACATGATGCAGAATGCGAGCGACGCAGGGCAGATTGCGGAGTATTCAAGGCGTCCTGCTGTGTCCTATCGCCACCGATCGCCGTATGGATCGACCACGATTCGCAACGTGGACCGGTTCCGGTGGCTGGCACTCCCGATGCATATGTGAGAGTCCTATGAGTGACCCATTGCCATCCAATCCCCATCCGGATTCCGTGCCGCCTCTCTCCGATAGGGCCTCTGAAGTGGAGCGGGAGTCGGCAGACCACGCGTCAAAACGTGCAAGGGATTCTGAACGCATCTCCAGCGCTAGTTGTGACGAGGTTTGCGCCACGACCCGCGCCTGCGAAGCCGTGGACCGGTTTGTCCGGGAACACCCTCTCGTCTCCGTAGGCCTAGCTTTAGGACTCGGCCTGGCAGTGGGGGCATCGCTCCGATTGAACAATCACTGACCTAGCTTTAACCCTCTTCCATATGCCCCATCTTACCGCTACCGAGGAAGCCACGCTCAAGGAGGTGGCGAAGCGCCACGAGCTGTCGGGGGAATCAGTGAGAACCCTTCTGGAAGCCTTGCAACGTGGAGGCGGGACGATGGCCCAATTCCAGTGCGTAGAGTTCGGAAGCGGACAGTGGATGCAGGGAGGGATGACGATGGTTGGGGACATGTTCAACCATTCCCTGAAGGCGAGGGTGAATGCAGTGTTCTCGGAACTGGCCACCGCCCTGTCTCGTGAGGACCTCTTCGAATTCGAACCCGTGGCGAAACGTCATCCAACTTCCTCGGGATGTGGTGGCCGCCGGACCTCGGCACGCCCTCAACCAGCGGATCCCAGAATCAAATACGCTACGGATGGCAATCGATCGAAATGGCGAAGTCACTGTCTATGATACAGGCTCCCACCAGATTGGCGGGGTCAGCCAGCAGCAGGGCTCTTCCGCAAAGCTTGAGTTCTCGAGCCAGCTTGGAGGCTTCACGGCAGAGAGCCTTCCGGTCATTTCTGGCAATGTGAGTAACCGCCCCAGACCTCCCCCTGCGGCCGAGAAGGGAGACCGTGCTCCGGACGTCGCGGAAACGCTCCGAAAGCTTGCAGACCTTCATTCCCAAGGCCTACTGAGCGACGACGAATTGGCAGCCAAACGAAAGCAGGTCATCGACCGGATCTGAGAGGGCCAAATTGCCGCGTGAAATGCCATCGAGCACACGAAAACGAGGCCGATCACGCGGGCCATCGCCGCCAAGTAATCCAGTCGGCTATCTTCGCTACTGTAGTTCCTGAAGAGGGCCGCCAAGAGATGGCGCGCAGGTTGCGAGGGGAGAGCCATGGCGAACAAATCGAAGGACGAATCGGAAGAGAAGCCACAGCGCCCGGAGCAGTCCCAACCTCACCAACCCGGGCGCGAGGCGATAATGCAGCCTCTCCCAAAGTATGAGCATGAGGGCTTGAAAGGAAGCGGCCGGCTTGAGGGCAGGGTGGCGCTTATCACAGGTGGAGACTCGGGCATCGGGCGCGCGGTCGCGGTTGCATTCGCCCGTGAAGGAGCCGATGTCATGATCGTTTACCTCGAAGAAGAGGAAGACGCGCTAGAGACCGCGAATCTGGTGGAGACGCTTGGACGCCGGTGCCGACTTCATTGCGGAGATATAGGAATGAAGTCCGTGTGCGCGGAAGCAGTAGAAGCGACAATTGAGGCATTCGGCCGGCTCGACATCCTGGTGAACAACGCGGCGGAGCAGCACCTCCGCTCCTCCATCACCGAGATTAGCGAGGATCAGCTCGAACGCACATTCCGTACGAATCTCTTCTCGATGTTTTTCCTGACGGCAGCGGCGCTGTCCTACCTGAGGAAGTCGCCTCATCCAGCGATAATTAACACGACCTCCGTGACAGCCTACCGCGGCAGTCCGAAGCTGCTCGATTACTCGGCCACAAAAGGAGCAATCGTCAGCTTCACGCGCTCACTTGCAGGCCAGCTGGCCGATCAAAAGATCCGAGTGAATGCGGTCGCACCCGGGCCGATCTGGACGCCCCTGATTCCGGCAACGTTTCCTCCCGAAGAAGTCGCCACCTTTGGATCTGACTCACCGCTAGGACGCGCCGGCGAGCCATGGGAATGCGCGGAGTGCTACGTGTTCCTGGCGAGTGAAGCAGCCAGCTATATGACGGGCCAAGTGCTCCACCCGAATGGAGGCGAGATCATCAACGGCTGAAAGCTCCATTGGCGGGGGACCGCAGTTCGAGGAATTTCCCTGAGGCGGCGAATGACGAGATGAGGGCAGGAACGGGGCGGACTGCATCGCGCGACGGCGGTATGCTTTGCTTTTTGCTCAAGGAGAAGCGCGTCAGCTTCATTTTCGCGTCGTTTGACCGGGGATCATGGCTGGCACAGAGTTCGCGAGGGAAAGCGCCATGTATCGAGAACCTACCGTCTCTCTTGAAGGCTACCGAATTCTGGTCACAGGCGGCACAACCGGGATCGGGCGGGCCACAGCGCTGGAGCTGGCAACTCACGGCGCGCATGTGCTCATCAATGGGACGGATGCGAAACACCTTGAGGATGCTGAGCAATCGTGCGATGGAGCCGCCGGAAAAGTGGAAGGAATACTGGCAGACATCGGCACCAAGGAGGGCGTGCTTGCGCTGTTCGCGGCTGTCGACGAGCGCTTGGGAGGAATTGATATTGCCGTCCTCAATGCCGGCGTCGCGGAGTCCGGTCCGCTCGTCGATATGACCCACGACGCGTGCAACGAGATCGTGAATGTGAATCTAACGGGCTACATTTCGTGCTCCATTGAATCTTTGAAGCGGATGAAAGGCAAGGGAGGTCAGATCATCCTCATTGGCTCGATGAGCGCCGAGGAATGTGGCACAAATGCGGCCACCTACGTGGCCTCGAAGTCCGGAATTCGGGGATTTTCCAAGTCGCTGCGGCGAGAAGTGAATCCCGAGGGGATTCGAGTTTCCCTCATTGAGCCCGGCAAAGTTGGAACGGACATGCAGGATGCCAGCCCTGAGGAGCAGGAGAAAGCCGAGGAAAATCATGAAATGCTGACGTCCGAGGACATTGCGCGGAGTGTGATGTACGTGCTCAGCCAGCCTGATCGTTGCGACGTCGTCATGCTCCAGATCCGTCCCCGTCTCGAAGCCATTTGAGAGCATGTCGCCACGTGGATGGTGCGCGTGAGGTTGCTTTCCCCATCTACCCTTCATGAAAGGAAACCCACCCTTCACCCGCCATCCGGTGGAGCGTGAATATTTGGCGAGATCCTGGGCCGGGCATTCGCTGCAGCTTCAACATGCCCGGCTACTCGCGCAGCATGGATCATTCCGGATGATGGAGAGTGATCAAGCTGTCTGGCTGATCGTTGACTGCAAGACGGGCGTTTTGGCTGCCTTGCGTCTCTTGGAAAAAGATCCGCACGTGTCGAAGGTGAAGGTGACCGGGGATGGCCCTAATTTCGTATTGAAGACTGCCTGTTTGGTCGGAGACTACGAAATCCGCCTTCGACTGACCGAAGATCCCGTCCCGATGGCACGAGCAACGGTGCGAGTCACTACCCGGCAGCCTGCCAAGCTTGACCCTTCCGCGCGGGAAATCCTGGCAACGGATTTGCGCCATCGACCCTTAGACGAGGGGCTTCTCTTCACGACGCAGACAGGCTCGAATTCCGGGCATGCCTTTGTGGCGGCGAACGATGCGACGGTGTTCTACTTCCAGAATCTCACCGCCCTAGGTCCGTACTCGGCATTAACGGGAGCCAATTTACGGGGTTGCGTGGGGGTGGAGTGGCCGGCGCTCGGTCTGTGCTTACCCAGCGGCGAGCGGCCATTGCCGAAGGGGGTGACGGTCGTCATCTCGGACGCCTTCCTTCGCGTCACGGGAAGCAGCGACCGGGGAGAGGCGACCCGAGCCGTGGAATTCCTCGAGGGGTTGGCGTGGGCCTATCGAAAAACGGCGCCACCTCCCGGGAAGTGGTTCGATTGGACGCGTGCTGCAGAACGTATCCTGGCGGAGCTGGGAAAGTCGCGCGCATGCGTGCGCAAGATCAGGGGCAAAGCGTTTCTCAACGCCTACGTGGGTTCGGATGACAAGCCGCCGGAGAGCATGGTCCAAGCTGCGGTGCAGGTGGCATTGTGCGAGTACGAGGGCTGGCAGCTTGAGCCCCATCCCCTGATGAAGCGACTGGAAGGCAATCTCGAAGCCTTCTTCCTGAAGGATCTGGGCACCATGGCCCGGTGGTTGCCAGGCGAGAAGTTTTTGAAGACGGATCGGGGCGAGGAGCAGGAAACCGAGAGGATGGATTCCTGGTATCTGCTTCACACGATGATGAACCTCGGCCGGCTCGCCGCCTCGGGAAAGAAGGCCGAGCAGAAGCTCTTCCTTGAATGCCTCGAATATACGATAAAAACGGCGCATCATTTCCAGCACGATTGGCCGGTGTTCTACCACCGCAAGACGCTGAAAGTCCTGAAGCGAGAAGTGGCCGAGGGTCTCGGGGGCGAACGCGATGCTGCCGGACTCTATGCCCATGTGATGCTGCAGGCCTGGGACCTCACCGCGGACCGGAGGTATCTGGGGGAAGCAGAAGCAGCTGCCTCAAAGCTGACGGGCCTTGGATTCGGCATGCTCTATCAGACGAATAATACCGTGCACACTGCCGTCGCTCTAGCCCGGCTTTGGAAGGCGACAGGCAACTCGCTCTATCGGGAGCTGAGCTTGGTCTGCATGGCGAGCGTGTTGAGCCATCTCTGGATGTGGGAGCCAGCGCGGCCCGGGAATTCGTGGAGCACTTACATGGGGCTGCCGCCCCTTCACGACGCTCCCTATATTGCACCGTACGAGGAGGCGGAGGTGTTCGCGGCGAGTCGCGTTTATCTGTCTGAGATGGGCGATCAAATCCCCCTGTCGCTCGTGGAACTCTGGGTGGAGTATGGGAAACATCTCATTAGCCGGGCGGCCTACTACCTCCCCGAGATGCTCCCGGCTGATGGAATCTGTGATTCACCTCATGAGGGAGTCATCGACCGCTCCTTGCCTGTTCCCCTGGAGGATCTTTATGCCTCCGTGGAGCCTGCCGGCCAGGTTGGACAAGAGCTTTACGGTGCGGGCTTGGCGCTGACTCTAGCGACGCGAACGTTCCATCGTTGGCACGACGTGCCATTCATGGTCTGGGCTGCGGTGCCCCTGGCAGGAGCTGAATTTTCCGCTGATGGCAAACGGCCGTCGAAGGTCGTAATCCGCTTCAAGTTGGTCGGGCCCGAGTCACACCGTCATGGTCTGCGCATCATTCCGAATTCTCGCCGGCGTGGAAAAAATAAGTTCAAGGTGTGGCGGGAGGAGCCGGGGAAGCGACGGGCCATGCTCAAGCCGGTGGTTACCAAGGACGGCCACTTTGTTTTTGAGGCGGCGGGGAGTGCCCGGATCGAGATCGTCTGGCTGCGGAAGTAAAAGGTCCACCTGCTTCCGCTTCCAGTGCCGTCACTCGAGGAAGATCACACAAATCGGCTTGGGGCATGAGATCGCCGCCACCGCGTTCCCGATCATTCCACTTTTCCCATCCAGTGGCAGCGCAACGATGGTATCTGAATCCTGGTGGGCACAGAGAATCCAGTTGGCGTCCGGCGATATGACGAAGTGCCGCGGGTTCTTCCCGCCCGCAGGGGCAACCAGGATTCGTTTGAGCTCTCCGGATCCGGCGTCTCGCGCGAAAACCGCGATGCTGTCGTGCCCGCGGTTCGAGACGTAGACGAATCTGCCATTGGGATGAATCGCGATCTCGGCGGTGGTGTTGTTCACCACTTCACCTTCAGGCAGCGTGGACACGTGATTGATAGTCTCGAAGCAGCCGCTTCCTGCGTTGATGGTGAGAGCACTCACCGTGCTGTCCAATTCGTTGGCGACATAAGCGTGACGTCCATCGGGGGAAAATGCCATGTGACGCGGACCCGCGCCAGGCACCGATTGCCATACTGACAACGTTTCCCATTCAGGCCTCGCATCCTGGATCGTCCAACACTGTATCCGATCGAGTTCCAAGTCCGGAACGTGAAGCGTCTTGCCCCGGAAGTACACTCCGTGAGGATGTGAACCCTCCTGGCGGTTTGGGCTCGGGCCTCCGCCGATCGTCCGTGTGGAAAAGGTGGAAATAGGGAGACCCCGTTCGTCCAGTGCGAGCGTGTACGTGGTTCCATCGTCGTAGTTTGCCACCGCGAGCGTGGCACCGAATTCATCAATGGCCAGATGACAGGGAGTAGATCCTCCTGACGATGCTTCCGATCTCAGGTCGAGGGAACGGGCATTGATCGCAAACACCGCCACGCTCCCGTCCGGGAACTGGTCGGAGCGGCCTACCGAATAGAGAAGAGGCAGCGTGGGATGAAGACAAAGGAAGGTGGCACTGTTGCCATACCGCGCACCAAGGGTCACCTCACCGAAAGTCGCGGAGGCGGGGTCGAATGACGACAAAAGAATACCGCCGCGGTCTTTCGATTCGCCTTCCACGATGGATCCGATGGCAATCCGCAGGGGGCGTTCAGCTTGCTCTGCATCGATAGGGGGAGCTTGTCGGTGATTCATCGCGAAATGGAGTTGAGAGCATTGAAACGTGCCCTTTTTCCCGGATCGACCACCCCGGCAATCGGCGCCTGGCTCACGACTTGGAGGTGAGTTATCCCGGAAGAATGGGAATATTCGAATCAGAGGCCAAAGCGGGCCTTGGGAATGCGGGTGATCCGACAGGCAAGGTCATCCTCCCCAGATGCCACGATGAAATGGTCGCCGTCCTCCACGAGTCCCGTGGTGAATACAACGTCGGTAAGATAGCTCAGATCTTTTATAGGGAGAGTGAGCTCGGGTCTGGACTCCAGCACGGGGTCTGAATCGTCCACCGAGAGCACCACGGAAGGATCATTCTTATCCAGGTAGGCGTAGAAGGTTCGATACGTCCCCACAATAGTTCCGGGCTGCACGCCATGGTAGAGCAGGAGCCAACCCCGGTCCGTGAGAATGGGTGCCGTCCCGCCGCCGACCTTCATGACCGATGTCGAACCGCGGCGCGGACGGATCAGCGGCCTGTCAGACGGCTTCCAATGAAGGGCGTCGGGTGACGAGGATAGGTTGATCGACGGGCCCGCTTCGAAGCTGCTGTCCGGGGGATATGCGAAATAGAGGTCCCCCAAGGGTCGCGTGAGGGCGAAGAACTTGTCATCCACCTTCCCCTCGAAAATCAGCATGTCCTTGTTCTGGTGGTCCATGATGACCCCTTTAAGGGAGTAGTTCAGCCCGTCCGCAGAGGTATACAAGGTCGTGCTGTGACGTTGGGCGCTCACGGAACAGGTCGTCATGTACCACGTGTCACCCACGCGGGAGATCCGCGCGTCCTCCACCCCGTATTCCTGGTACTCTGCCATAGGGGCAATCGCCTTGGTGTAGTGGACGGCCACGATGATTCCCCCCGAGGGATCGAGCTCCACCGGCAGGAGCCAGGAGAGTGAGGTCAGGGCCATTACCTTCGAAGAATGACCCCGAAGCCGGAACTTCCGTGGATCGGTGACATCAACCAACGAGAGGTCGTATCCATCCCTCACAAAGCCGCGGTCCGCGGCCCAGCGGATGGCGAAGATCTCGTGCTCCGTCTTGGGATTCGACAGCGCCTCAGCGACGCGTACCATCATCAGAAGGTTGCCGTTGGGCAGACGGGTGAAGCCGGGATTGAAAGCTCCAAGCACAAAGGTTGGCTCGCCGATCTGGCCGTATAAAGGCGATCGGGTCAGATCGATATCAAGAGGGCTGAAGACAATCTGGTCCTGATCGAAGGTCATGGCATCCATGTGCGTTCGCAACGGTCGCCACTCATCGCACCTCCGATGTAACCCCGGGACTGATAGCTTTCTCGGTCGCAGCACGCAGCGAGGACGAGCCCGAGGCGAAATAATTTTGCTTCGTCCTCGTGGATGCTTTTGATGCTGGGGCGGACTTCCTCGTCCCTTCCCGTGGGGATTTACCAGCCTTAGTTGTGGATAAGGCGAACAATAGATCCATGGCGGTAAAGCCGCCAGACTTCAGAAGAATACGCTGACTCATGGGTGAGAGTGCATTCGCAGAAGTTGGGCCATTGCTTGGCTGGCGTCAGTCTGAGTTTTGAATGGACCACCCGGCTGATTTCATCTGCAAATTGCAGCCAAGCAACGGCATTATGCCTCCTTTCTTGGAGGCTTAAGCCACGTGGTCTTCGCAAACATGACGGCGAGCGTTTGGCACTCGCGATGCGAGAGTCAGGTGAAACTTCAACTCAACGTCATGTCTAAACTAACGTCACTCGATATTCTCCTCGTGCAAGAGATCAAGGATCTCTACAGCGCCGAAAACCAGCTCGTGAAGGCACTTCCAAAGATGGCGAAAGCGGCCGCCAATCCGAAGCTCAAGGAGGGCTTCACCAAACACCTCGAAGAGACCAAGGGCCACGTGGCCCGCTTGGAAGAAATAGCCCAACTCCTTGGAGCCTCACCCAAAGGCAAGGTCTGCAAAGCCATGAAGGGCCTTGTCGAAGAGGGCGCGGAAACGATCCAGGAGGAGGGCGATCCGGTCATCAAGGATTTGGCGCTCATCACCGCAGCTCAGAAGGTGGAGCATTACGAGATCTCCGGATATGGGTCCGCCCGTGCCTTGGCAGAGGCTCTCGGGCAGGATGAGGTCGTGGCCTTGCTTCAGGCCACCCTCGATGAAGAGGGCACAACCGACAAGACACTGACTGCCGTAGCCCAAGAACTCATCCCTGAAGCTACAACGGCTGCGGCCGACTGATCTGTTCGTGACATGAGCCCCGTGGAATCGACAGGGAACTCAAAACCGCGCTTTTGTCGACCGCAGACCCAGAGAACCCCGCCAGTCCAAAGACTGACGGGGTTCGTCTGTTCTCCGTTTTCCCTCCCCAGGGAAAGCTAAATGCTACGAGAAACGAACCACTCGGGCAAGGTGTTAGCGGACGCTTGCTTGAATCGAAATTTGGCGCTAACGCTGATAAGCCTCCCAGCCAAGGGCGGCACGCGCTGGATTTCACAAAAAGGCGCCTGCCGCCTTCCATGCTGATTCGCTGGCTGCTGGCGCTGAAGGGAAAATGCGGGCGGAGAGCCGCAATTAACACGAACCCTCCGGACTCCCCATCCTTCGCGGGTTCGGATCCGTCCCTTGGTTAACAGTGCGGCACAAAGCGGGTCGCAATGCCGGTCTCGTCCTCCAGTAAATTGAAGTAGTGACCCTTCGCGGTTCCAGGGCGCTGGCGGCGGTTAACCATGATGGCGATCCGAACCCCAGCATGAGCACACGCCGCCACTAAAACCGTCAGGACCCATCAATCAACCGTCTCCAGAGCGCGCGGAAAGGCGGACGGACCCTTTGTTGTGGAACCAGGCGGGACCAATATCGCAGTCTTCGGTGGGCGGGGGGACCTCGTCCATATGGAATCCGCTCTAGGCCATACGCTGTCGGCCAGACAGGCATTTCTTGTGAGCTTGCGGGACCCGGAGGCGGGCCTACGGTCTGACCTATGGGTGAACCCCAACATTGGATCATGGGTATCGCCCGCCGGCATGCAGCGGAAACCAAGGACCTCGGCTACTTCGTGGCGACAATCGTTGTCGAATCCACCCTCCCCACCGAAGCACAGCTCATCGAGCACGTCTTCGCCGCCCTCCGACAGCTTCGCCCGGAGATCCATGGGCCCGACTATGTCTTCACCCTCCGCTACGCCTACAGCCTCGCCAAGCTGCCGAATGAGTGGGAGGACGTCGCCCCCGATTGGATGCGGGAGGACTTCAAACTATGGGGCGTCTATCCCGTGAAATCCTGAACGCCATGCCTAAGCCCGACACCTCCGACGATCCGGCCCTCGACGTTCCGGTCGAAACGCTGCTGAGGGACAGCCTTCTTTACTCGGCCAAGATTTATCTACAGGATCAGAACGTCGAGACTGCCACGGTCTCCGAGAGTATGGACGACGACCTCTGGCTCGAGGTCACCGTCACTCTTCGGAAGGGTCCTCTCTAGCCACCTGCCAGCCGATGACCGACGAAGAAAAACTCATTTCCCAGGCGCAGGGCTACGTTGAACTCGAGCTCTATGAGGACGCGTGGGAGGCGATTGAAGCTGCCCCGGCGTCGATCCGCATGAACCTGCCGGTGCTTAGAATGCGCGTCATCTGCGCGATGGCCATGCAGCAGATCGAGATGGCCGAAGAGTTGGCGCGATTCCTCGCCCCCGCAGGCGGACCTTACCTCCATCTTCGCCGCGCACATCCTGCAGGAGCTGGCGGCAATCCATCTGATTGCCGGCGACGAGGCACATGCGCGGGAACTCCTTTCTTTGGCGATCGAGGCCCACCCTGGCCCACGGGCCTCGATAATTGACGACCCCACGCTCAAGGAGCTTTTCTAGAACATCCCCGCCTTGCCCGACTCACCTCCTCACGAGACGGATCTCACCGAGATCCTCCTGCGACGGCAGTAAAAGTGTCCGAACAGGAATCGGTGCACCAGCGCCACAGCCGCGGCGATCGCGGTCACGAACACCGCCGCCGCCAGCAGCAATTCGTCAGGTCCAAACTTTCGAATTCTAGGCATCGCCGTTCCTGTTAGTCAGCGCCGCGCGGTTGTCAAAGGACGAGTGGCTGGACTTGGGGCGATCTTGTGACTACCTCGCGGCATCACCACCAGACTCCCCTCTGCTGATGTTCCGCAAATCCCGAGACAACCGTCGCTCTTTTCCCCGTCCGCCACGGTACGACGACCCAAAGCGAAAGCCATTCGAAGACCCTGGCTTGAAGTGGATGCTACTCGTCTTGGCCGCAGCATTGGTCGTGCTCTGCTTGGCGATTGTGAAGGGCTCGTGATCCTACATTCCCATGGGAGTAAAACTACGCCCCGTCAGCCACAGGACTAACGGGGCGCATGTTCTTCTCCCCCCAGAGAAGGGGGACATATTGACGTTAGGCCGTGCCCTCGCGCAAGATTTTTGGCGATCTTTGCAACCTGGTCGGAACGTCGCTAGTCCAACAAAAACAAGGCTGCTTGGATTAGCCGCGCATTGCCTGCGGGCTCTGTTAGCCCAGTCGCCTGCCGCAGCGCGTGGAGGAGCTTTTCCTCGGTCCGGTCAGGGTGCAAGCGGCGGAGAGCGGTTAGGGGCTTTTCGTGGACGCGGCGAAATTCCTCGTCGGACAACTCGGTGGTGTGGGTGATCATTCAGGGTGGCATATAACGGTAAAACCGGTGGCGGACCCCGCACCGTCATGCCGGAGTCCGCCACCGTGGGGGGTGTAACGTCGCCGCCTATGGCAATCCACAGACCAGTATGCGCGCCCCTGTAAGTGACTGAAAGACAACGCTTCTCTTTAGTCGTCTCTAACCGGTGGGTTTCAGAATGCGCTGCCCAAGTGCATTTAGCGCGTAATTGTCCGCTTTTCGCGGTGGAAAATCCCATGATCGCGTGATGTCCCGGGCGGTCGGGACGTGGGAATCTTCCCTATCCCAAGAATCTCCCGGCCATTTCAACGATGAACTCCCCGACACCGCTATTTGTGATCACGGCCATAGGGCCTCACCACACCGCGCGGATTTTCGGCTCATTCCCCAGCGAGAAGGAAGCCGAGATGCAGATGATCAAACTTGCAGCGAAACTACTGCTTTATCACTCGTGGGAGTTTCGACCTTGGCATGCGCAATAGAAATCGCCACGGGGCATTTCAAGCCGGTTTATCAGATATCCTGTCCGTTCCGCCGGAGAATGAACTTCAGGAGCCCGGGGCATCCGCCACCTTGTCATCGGACAGTCGGGTGGCTCTCGTGGTAATGCTCGCCGCCGATAAGGAATTCGCGGCCGACGTCCACCTGCCAGTAAAAGACCTCGAACTCGACACCGGCGCCATCCAGCACGACGGACTTCATGTCCTCGACACCCCGGGTGACGGTGACCTCCTGCTCGTTCACCAGGCCCTCCGGTAGCGGGTAGCCGATCACGTCAAAGAGACAACCTTTCATCTCGGGTCTGGGTTGAATGCTCCGCACACCCGGAGCGTAACGGGTGGGTCAAGCTCGCTCGTCGTTTGACGGCCCGACCACCCAATGCACCCTTGTCGGCCGCCACGCTGATGATTTTCGACCCTCGCTCGATCTCCCTGATCCAACTGAATCGGTCTGCGTTCCTCAACAATGATACCGAAGGTGCGTGCAAGCTCCTCGAACAGCGTTGCCCGAATGCCGAAATCGAGTTCTGCGAGTTTCCGGAGCATTCAGACACTCCCATTTTCCGAATGGAGCCGTGGATCGGCGACGATCAGGCCCGTCACGCAGCCTACGATAGCCTTCACGATCACGTGGTGCGCTTTCTCAAACAGCCCAGGCGGCAGGGGGATGCTGCCCCGGTTCCACCTCCTGACGACGGCCTCTGGCGGCCCGCTGATCCCGAAGCTTGGAAAACTGCCGATTAATCCCAATGGGATTCCAGATCATAAGGCCGGCTTTCGCAATATGTGCGGGGCGAGGTATCGCGATTGATCTCGCTTGGGCCAGTCTAAAGAGGTAACCGTGAATGATGACTTCCCACCTTTTGAAAAACGGTGAGGTTGTGGGCGACCTCATCCCGTCTGACATCCATCATCTTCCCCTTCATCGGGAGGAGTGCTGGCACGATTGCACCGTCGTCACCAATCGCCGGGTGGAAGCTGCCCGCGCCACGGACGTCTTTGGTATTAAGACGCTGGCTGGAGTCTTTCCGTTCTGTGTCACCCGCTCTCGCATCGGCGTGGACGGATGGGACGTGGAGGGAAAGGTGCTGTATTGAGTCAGTCTCCCATGAGGAGAAATATTCGCCTTCGATTTGAAACTCGCGCTCTCACGGAGTCGCGCCGCTGCTGACGAAATGTCGGGTTGAAAACCGTAAACAGGTGAATTTCTTCCCGCCATGCGCACTTCCGTTTCCCTTCAAGAGATCCGGTCGGCAGTCCGCGGTGGCCGGCGGGTAGCGTTCTCCTACGGCAAGGAACAACTGGTCGCGGATCTATACCTGCTCGGCAATGCCAAGAAGACGGGAGCCTACGTGGTTATGGCTTGGTGCCATCAACCGGCCCCCGAGTGGCGGTTGCTTCGATACCACATGATCTACGACCTCGAGCTACTCAGCCCGGTGGAGGGGTGCCGCTCTGACTTTAACCCTCACGATCCAAGAATCGGGGCGATTTCCATTTTGGCTCCGTTCGCCCCCCGGGGTCCTAGAAGCTAATCGCAAAACAGGGGGGCATCGTCACGTTCATCATCATGCACCGATTGGAAGAATGTCATGAGTGCCCACCAGCCCGGGTGGCCCCGGCACCAGCGCCCTCCCTCCGACGCGGGGGAGGGCTTGTGCCAACGATCATGCAATAATCCGCAGGTTCCGGTATACGCCGCGGATGGACGGAAACGGCCAACTTACCCCGACCCAGATCCTTGTTCACCTGCGTTCCGCCGGCTCTCAAGTTCGCGACATGAAGCGACGCCTGGAGAAGCTGGAGGCCCCTGCACGATTGCGATCAGATCGAGAGATGGGTAGGAATCAAAACGGGCTGAGCAATGAGAGGAAGCTGCCATCGTAGCGCTACAGAGTCTTGGACGAGACTGCGCTGAACCCGAGCTCGGTCCGCGTACGATATGAAATGTGCGGAGCGCCCTGCGCTTCGCGTGACCACTACTTTCGAAATTCCGTGGAAACCGCCGAGAGCCGCTGGTAGGACACCGTCCTACATGCCCACGACTCGAGAAATCCCCCATGCTCGCGGCTTGCGCTGCTGGATCAGGCTGGACTATCCCGCGGGTGCTCTTCCCCGGCTGCGTCCCGGAGCGCCGGCTTTGATTCTCAATCCTTCCGGCCGGGACGGTCTCGTCGAGATTGAATGCGACGGTCGCCGCTGGATGGTGGCTGCGTCGGATCTTGATTGCGGCCAAGAGTATCAAGTCGCGGGCGGCCATTGGATATCCGAGGGCGATCCGCTCTTTCGCGATTGGGCACTCCGCGAGCTTCGGGACTTCCGTAAAGCAGCCTCCACTTCGCAAGCGGAGGCGAAGAGGATGAAGCGTCTCGCGCACGTATTGCAGCGGAACGGATGGCAAGTCCCGCGATGGTGCAGATAATTCGAATGCCTCAGAGCCTCCGTCCCTTCACCTGCGGTGCGTGCACTGGACGCGCCGGAGACTCTGGACGGGCGGCTCTTATCACGCATGCGGTCACCTGGCCGACGACGGCGACGTCCCGTTTTTGTTCCCAGCGGTGCGTGGGGCAGCTGAAGTCTCACATGAGAGCAGAATCTTCCGACGAAGGCGTCGGCGGTTGTATTCCGGGCGCACCCTCCGCCGAGGCATCCTCCCGATGCGGCTGGCGCGGCACCGCCGTCTCCAAAATGTAAGCCGCCACGGTCTGCAGCTCTTCCCGGCTCCCGACCGGCATGATCGTGCGTGCCAGATTGAAAGCGTCGAGCAACTCTGAATAGAGCCGGTCGGGGAACCTCAGGCGCAGCTGGTAAAGAATGCCGATTTCGTTCGGTATTTCTGAGGGCATGAGGGTCTAGCCTGCCCCGACTCCTATGTATTTTCCATTTCTAAATAATGGCAATTTGCCATCAAAGCTGGGCTCGGATTTCCACACGCTCTGAAGCTCGCGGTTAGTTGTCGCTCCTTCTATGGCAGACTCCTTCACGCGCCGCTCTGCGGCGATTTCAGGTGTTCGGTTGCAAGTGAAGAAAAAGGGTAACTTAAGAGCGACAACCGCTGCAAAAAACCGGCATGATCGTGCAAATTGGCACGTGGGTCTTTAAGAAACCCGATAGGTTCGGGCGCAACGCATTGCGGTTGCTTGAAATTTTATGAGGCACGCTTCGAGCGAGACCAGCCGCATGACACGCTCAATCTGGAAAGGTGCAATCGCGTTCGGGTTGGTGAACATCCCTGTGGGGCTCACCAGTGCAGAAGAGTCCGGATCGGAGGTGTCCCTCAACCTCATCGACAAGACGAACAACGCGCGCATCCGCTATGAGAAGGTGAACGCGGAGACGGGCAAGCCGGTGCCGTGGGAAAATCTGGTGAAAGGCTACGAACACGAGGAAGGCGAGTTCATCCTCCTTGATGAGAAGGAACTTGAGAACGTGCAGCCGAAACTGACCAAGACGATTGAGATCGAGCAGTTCGTCGACCTTGAGCACATCGAGCCGATGCTTTTCGAAAAGCCTTATTACCTTGAGCCCGAGAAACGCGGCAAAAAGGCTTATGCGCTTTTGCGGGAGACACTGCGGAAGACGGGCAAGGCAGGCATCGCAAAGGTGGTGATCCGGACCCGCAGCTACTTGGCCGCAATGTTCGTGCGTGGCGATGCGATCGTCCTTGAAATGCTTCGTTACCCCGAGGAGCTCAGGAAGGCCGACAAGCTCGATCTGCCGGCGAGCGACGACGCACAGTATCAGCCCGGGAAGAAGGAACTGGATCTCGCGGAGCACCTGGTGGAGCAGATGACCGAGAAGTGGGACCCGTCGCAGCACCACGACGAATACCAGGCGGCGCTGATGGCCTACATCGATAAGAAGGCCGCCTCGGGTGGTGCCGCCGTTGTGAAGGGCGGGGACCGTGAGCGCGATGATCGGGTGACCGCTAACAACACGATCGACCTGGCTGCCTACCTTGAGCAAAGCCTGAAAGGTGGAAAGTCGGGATCGCCAAAGGCCGCTGAAGTGACGAGGCCGGCTGCGAAGAAGGTCGCCAAGAAAGTCGCGAAGAAGGCGGCTAAAAAATCCGCGTAACGATGCAGGACCACGACCACGATCGAGCAGAAGAAGAGGACCGGGTTCACTTCGTCCAATGCCCCGTCTGCGGAAAGTGGATCGACACACGTGATACGGCGGAGGTGTTCCTCCATGCCAGCGCAGAGCACGAGAGGGATAGGCCCGACGACTGAGCGCGGACGCGAAGCCTCGTCATCACGTTCCTCTCTCCGTTTCTTGACGTCTAAGGCAGTTCCGAGATTTCCGTGAAGGGAATCAGAAACGTACGGGGGAGCGGCTCCTGACACGAGTGGAAGGCGTTCCGGAAAGCATGGCGTGCCGCTCTTAGGTCGGGATATCTCGAGCGCGAAAGCCAAAGGGAAGGCACCTCCGGCCGCCGTGAAAAGCCGGCAATCTGGAGCTCGGCGTTGATCTGGCCCCGGCGGGCAGGACTGGTATCTACGGGCAATTCGAAAAGAGCGGCAATGTTGAGCATGGAGCCTACAGAAATTTGTTAGAAGCTTGCGCCAGTCGTTTTGAACCTGCGATTCGTGGCAAGGCGCTATTTGGATGCGCCGCCTCGGTCAGACGATTCTGGGGATTTCGCTTCGCCCCCCCCTCATTTTCCGACACGACCCGAAGACTCTTGGCGGTGTGGTCCACGAGCAAGCGGACGATCGCCAAAGACCTTTGGCGAAACCTCCAGACTGAGTGGTGGTTTGTGGGCTTTGGCCATCCGGAGGAGGGTACGGGTAAGCTTCACTGGGGATCCAGCAGCATCGAAGCTGCGGCCATGATTCTATCGCTTGTTGCCTGGTCCATCAGTGCCAGAGATTGGCGTAGACCCCACACCAGCTTGGCTTCGGTGGCATTTGGGTGCTTCCGTTGCAGCATCCCCATGATGCGGAGGTTTGTGGCGATAAACTCCTTATCTGATAGATCCGGGGGTGATGTAATGAATGAGTATGCAAGGGGTAGCAGGCACAGACGGGGGGGAACTCCGTGCCTGCCACCCGATTTGGGCAGTGGGGGGATTCGCCACCCTGCATTTGGTGCGCCATATTCGGACCGATCACGCTACTCGCGATCTCAACGTGTTAAGAAAGCGCGTCTGCCTCCTGGCAGCGCAGTTTGCTCGACAACGGTGCGATTAGCAGAGCGCTTGAAATTGGGACGGTGAGGGCGGCGGTGGCCCGCTACAGATTTACTCTCTCCTATCAAGGCCGTCCTGCCTAAATGAATCGCTGTCGCGCTTATTACGGGCGATTGCAGAAGTGGCTTGTGGCGCATGACCTAAAGGTCGGCGGCATTCGTTGGCCAGTAGCTCTAGGAATGGAACGTGCAAAGAAGCGCTAATCCCATGCGAACCATGAAAACCTTGCGCCCCTTCCTGCTGGCCCTTTTGGCTTTTACAGCCCTTCCGACGTCCGCTCAGCTACCGTTCAAGATTGAAGATCTCTACGATCCCGCGCTTGCGCCCTTCTATCATGGTGTAGCCTCGGGCGATCCATTGCCGGATGGAATCATCCTGTGGACGAGGGTCACCCCGCCGGGCAAGTCCGGCTTCACCATGCAGCGCAAGGTGCCGGTGAAGTGGACGATGGCGACCGATCCGGCCCTGACACAGGTCGTTGCGAGCGGGAACACCTTCGCCACTGCCGACACCGACTATACGGTGAAGGTGGACGTTCGCGGACTGACGGCGGGCCGGACCTACTACTACGGCTTTGAGTCGATGGGGCGCGCGTCGATTACCGGCAAGACCAAGACCGCACCGAATGTGGCCGTCGACCAGCTGAAGTTCGCTGTGATTTCCTGCGCGAACTACGAGTGGGGCTATTTTTCCGGCTACGATCAGATCGCGAAGCGCACCGATCTCGATGCGGTAATCAATACCGGCGACTCGATTTACGAATACGCCGACAATGACACCTACAGTTCTCCGGAAATCCGCGATGAGCGGGTGCTCTTCCCGCGCAATGAGACGGTGACCCTAAAGCATTACCGGAAACGCTACGCGAACTACCGGCTGGACCCTAACCTGCGCCACGCGCACCAGCAGCATCCCTTCATTACGATCTGGGATGACCACGAGTTCGCCAACAACGCTTGGCGCGGGGGCGCGGAGAACCACAATCCGCGCAAAGAAGGCAGCTGGAAGCGACGCAAGGCGGCGGCCATGCAAGCGTATTTCGAATGGATGCCAATCCGCGAGTCGGGGACGAGCATTGTGCGCTCACTCAGCTATGGGCCGCTGATGGATCTGGTCCTTCTTGATACGCGCATCGAGGGTCGCGATATTCAGATTGAGGATGTGAACAATCCACTCCTATATGCACCGGATCGGACCATTCTCGGCGCGTCGCAAAAGGAATGGTTGAAAACCGAGCTGAGCGACTCAACTGCCACGTGGAAGGTGCTCGGCAACCAGGTGGTATTCTCCGAGTTCAATATTGGCTTCACCGCCTCGCTGGACCCTCTAGTGACTGGAGACTTCCTTGAGAATCAATTTCTCGATATCTGGGACGGCTATCCAGCGGAGCGTGCGGAGCTGGTGGATTTCCTTTCGACGGAAACCATCGACAACGTCGTGATCTTGACAGGTGACATCCATTGTAGCTTCGCCTTCGAAGTGGCGAATCCGGCGTTTGGGAATCCGAACTACGATCCCTCCACGGGCGCAGGTGCGGTGGCGGTAGAAATCGTCACGCCAAGCTTGTCGGCCGCCAATTTCGACGAGGAGATCGGAGAGTTCTTCACTGGTAGCGTCGAGTCGATCATCAACAGTCCGTTTCCGGGGGATGGCGTTAATCACAATCCGCACATGAAGTTTGCGGATCTGGACCGGCACGGCTACGTGGTGCTCTCGATTAGCCCGCAGCAGATGCAGGCGGATTACTATTATCTCGCGAGCGTCCTCGTGCCTGTGACGACCGAAAGTTGGGGTGCGGGATTCACAACCGCAGCGGGGAGTCATCTGCTGGTGCCCGCGACGTCACCCGCACCCCCAAAGGCGGTGCAGGATGTCCCAGCGCCCTAACACCCCCTCTGCACGAAATTTAGCGCCGGGTGACGGACCTACGAAATGGCGGAGAGCGTCCGACGTCTCACCGGCGGTAGGGGCACTGGACGCGCCGGAGACTTAGGACGGCTCCGCATAATCCTGCAGGCCGCGCTCTCTTCAATGGCTGGAGCCAAGGGCTAAGACCAAGGCCGATATATCGCCCTCGGTTTCCGCGCCGGGGGGTGAAGAAACTCGGTAGAAAAGTTCCCACACCCCTCTTGACAGCGGCCAATTATGGATATTTTCCGCCATTATGGCACTGCACAAAAATGCATTGATGGCCGACCTTCGGGGGGCGATCCGCCATTACCGCGTGATCCGCTTTACCTACGATGGCCGGAAGTATGAGGCCGAACCTCACGAGCTGAGTCGCAACCCTGTCACCGGCACCTCCGAGCTCAAGGCTTGGGTGCGAAGGTCGTCGGCCGGAGGTGATTCTAGATGGATGACGTTCCACTACTGGAGCATCCGGGCGATGGACGTTCTGCCAGACAAGTTTCTACCGAGGGCATCGGAGAAGAGCCTTCAGTCTGCAAGCTGATCGTTCCAGCATGCCGGAGGCCGATCTCAACGATCGCCTCAGGGCTGGGGTGCAAATGTCTTTCTCAAAGGGCCTCCCGTAATCCCACCGTGCGGCCTGAGAGCAGCCTACCCAGGCGACATAAGACGCTCGCTGCCGGTCGGGCGTAGCAACGGGGGAACCGGCTATCCACGCTGAACACCAGCCCTCGCATCAACCCAAGGTTTCCGACAGGTAGTCGCTCACGATTTGGGCGATCTCGACCGGCGTGGCGTCGTCGATGAGGTCGTAGTTCACCTCTTCCCGCGGCGTCTGGTATTCCTTGCTGCAAACCAGGTGGACGGCCAAGCCGGATATCACCGAGAAAACCAAAGCGGGAGCATGCGGCTTATCGGCGACCTTGAGCGCGATTTGCCATTCGCCGCGTGAATTCGCGCCGGTATCGACGGAGGCCTTCACGCCGGCTGATTCCAACGCCCGCCACGCCTGAAGCAGGACCCGGTGCACGACCGTGTGAAGGACGTCCCGCTTCGAGCGAATGGCCTCCATCATTCCGTCGCGGCGATTAGCGGCCTGAACTTCGCGTTCACTCGCCTTCTGGCGTGCGGCCGCGATGACATCGTTGAATTCGTCGTCTGGCATTGGCGGAAGTACGGCTGGTTAAGTTGTTACCTAGCTTGGATTTTTGCTCGTGCAACTCGGTGGATGAGGCCGCTCATTGGCTGACGAATTCATCAGCCCCACGATGATTCAGAACATCCTTGGTTTGGGGGACTGACTCGCGAGTAATTACACGGCTTGCCCCATGGCAGCCGGCCCGTCTCTCCAAACGAAGAGGCGGGCGGAGAGCCGCAATTAACACGAACCCTCCAGACTCCCGCCTCTTCGATGGAGGTATCGTTTATCCCGTCGCCGGATCAAGTAGGGAGGACTCGCTCAGCGGCAGAAAGGAAGGAGCCTATTCGTTTTCACGCCGGCCCCTCTCGCCGCCAGATGGCGACGGGATCACCGGCGGAATCGATGTAGTAGCTCCCGCGGAAGGTCCAGCGCTCGGATCTCTGTCCCGGCGTCACGAATGTCTGGAAGAGCTGGCTTGTGCTCCACTCGGGCACCGACGATGCGAGCACCCAATCGCCCAAGAGACACTGCCCTGGATGGGCACGTTGGCTTGTCTGATGTCCGGACATCACCACGAGAGAAGCAGCGATGCAGCGATAAGGCAAGTTCGTGAGGAGGACGCTGAATAGGAAGGCTTGTAACGGGGCCGGGAAACTGTTTCTCCTCAATGGTGGAATCCCATCCCCAGCGCGTAGCAGAGGAAGCGCCTTTTACGTGCGAGTCGGACCACGTGCCCCCACTTACGGGGCCGTGGGTGGGATTAGCCCTGACGTCGTCTCCATGTGGGCGGGTAGACCGCCGGACGGCGCGGTGGTGACCAGTGTGGCGTGTGCGTTCATGCCCGAGGGTCAAGGGGATGACCTTTGCGGGATCGTCGTGTCGAAGAAGGCATTGAGCGCGGCCCTCCGCCAGGTCACCCACATCATGGAAGTCTCTGTCGTCTACACGGTCGGATTCGAGGGCATCATTGAGGTGGCCGGTCGCAGAATCGCCGTCTTCCGGATCATCCGTCCATGGCGCAAGGTAACGCCGGCTTGAGGACTGAGCGCGGTGCCCGCACACCAAATTTACGGGCACCGCCTTTCGGGAATCGAAACAACTATTGATGTGGCCGCGGACTGGCCAGGGCGCTCCCCCCGAAGCGCGTCCGACCAGCCCTAGAGCACAGTGCCACCATCGCCTCGATCCGGAGCCAGCGCAAACGATGTGGCAATCGATCTCGCAAGATTGAACGGGGCCTCCAATGCCGCGGCGAGATTCTGAAGCTGGGCGCCATCTGCGGAAGATGAAAAGCGCGTTCAGGAATTCGCTCGGTTCCGCTTGATCCGATTTTGGCAGACGAGCACCTCGATACCTGATAGGCACATGGCATTCGCTCTACCTCTCACCGGAAGGCGCTCTCAAAGGCCGTGAAAGCTCTGCTGGGGTGCAGGTGCAAACATAGGGACACCACGCGGATCGAGCTCCAATGCGGGCCAAAGGCGGGATCGCAAGGGCACGTTGAGACGTTCGAGTTGCTCGGCCACCTTCGAGCCGCGGAAGCCTACGCGTGGACTTGCCGAACGGGAAGGAAGCCCGTCCACCATGTGGTGCTGAAGATTCTCCCAATTTGGGATGCATCAGACGCCGTGAGTTCAGTTGCAATCGGATGCAGTGCGGTTGGCGCGTAGGCAGGGCAGTGCCAAATGGGAGAGGCGGCCGCTGACAAAATTCCCGGTTGAAAGGCGCGCGCGGGTGAATTTCTTCCCGCGCATGCGCATCTTCGCTTCGCTCAATGAGGTCCGGTCGGCGGTCCGCGGCGGCCAGCGCGTGTCCTTCTACTACGGCCGGGAAAAGGTCATTGCCGACCTTTACATGCTCGGCCACGCAAAGAAGACGGGGGCATACGTTGTCATCGCATGGTGCCACGAGCCTGCACAAGAGTGGCGACATTTCCGCTTCTCGATGATGTACGAGCTTGAGCCCCTCGGACCGATTGAGATGTTCCGTGAGGACTTCGACCCGAACGATCGGAGGGTTGTGGCGATCGACTGCACGGTCCCATACATCCCCCCGCGCCGGCACCACTGAGGTTCTCATTTGGCGCGCCTCATCCTCCGCCACCGCCACGCAAGGAAGGCGGTCCATGGAACGGTAAAGAGTAGCATAAGGAACCAGTGCGCGAATGTAGGTCCGAACTCTTCCACGGTCCATGGGGCGGCAATGATCGGCCATGCCTCACCCTTCAGCGTGGGAACAGTGTTCGTGGAGAAATGGAGGCGTCGGTGGTTGGACCAATCAAGTTCCCCTACATACCTAGCGGCACCGCCCAAGTTGACGATCGCCCCCTCCCACCCGCCGTAATGGCATACCAGCGTATCCTCATGGCGAAGCGACCGGCTCCACGCCCAACCCAGGAACGCCAGCACGAGCAGACCGAGCCAGACGCTCTTCCATCGGTAGATCTGGCGAGGATGCATTGAAGGAGGGTAGCGCGGAGGTCAACCTGGGCGGCAGCGTACGACTTCGGGGTAAACGAGCTCAGAATTCCTCGCTTTCTAACTACCTTCCTGCTATTTGCGAACGATGAGATGGAAACCCGTTCTCGATCCTGCCGAGGAAGTCCCCACCATCAAGTCAATCGCCGCAGGTGTTGCGGATCTGCAAAAGCGGCTGGAGCATCTGGAGCGCTCGCAGAGATGCCGCAGAGCCCCGGGCCCGTCACCCGCTGTGCGTGAACTGGGCGCGCCGGAGACTCTGGACGTGGACGGCAGGCGGTCGGGTAGCGACGATCTCACGTGAACATTCGGAAGACCATGGAAAGGACCATGGCCAACGAGAGAACCAGAACGGCCACTGTAAGCCCGTCAAGAGCGTCAGGCCTCCAACGGTCGGGATTGGGAGCGGTGGACATAGAAATTTCCATATCCAGTCCTGACCTCATGTCAAACGGCCCGGCTTCAAAAATTGGTTGACCGGGAGGACGGTCAACCGCTGGGCGGCTATCTCAACACGCGGATTCACTCTGACCCCTTCCCAATATGAGGGCAGATTGGGAATTGCAGTCGACGTGCGCCGATCCATGTGGGGCATTGTGGGGGAGATGAACGAGCCACGAGTCGAGGGGGGGCTTTGTTTCCGTCTCCATGGGTGGAAGCATCGCTAACGATGAGCTCATCCTATCACTGGCCACAGCTTACGTCTTCGTTTCGCCCACTGGTCACTTGTTCTTGCCTTCCTTCTCCCTTGGTCCGCCTTCGTCGGATGGCGGTGGCGGCGGCAGAGAGTACTAACAAAGAGGGAACCTGAAACGTGAAGCCGCGCCCCTTGCTTCGCCGCCCGTCGTTTTGGCTCGGGCTTTTCGTCGCGTCCTTTCTCGCGTGGGCATGGTGGGATACCACGCGCGCCACGACTTGCGTGCATTGGTGGGTTGAGTCGGGAACCCGCGGTGTAGTGCGGCTGGACGGAACCACCTATATTTTTGACCGCGCGGTGCACACGTTAACCGGAAAGGGCAGCGGCGTGGCGCGCCTTCCGCCCACAACCACCGAGGCGCAAGAATTCGTGTTCACTCAGCCGGGCATTCGCTGCCTGAGAATCCCCGACTCCCTCGTCTTCTTCTCCTTCGTCGGGCTTTGGGGCGGGTGGCTCGCGTGGCGCTCGCGGAGGATGAGGCGCACGGCCACCGTCGTTTGACAGTTTCCCGGTTCGTGCGATTGGAATGGTAACGCCATGAATCCTGAGATTTTTGACGACCTAGCGGTGGCCGCCATCTTGGTGGCAGTAGCCATCGCGATGGCGAGCACCCGCCGGTCGGCTTAGCTCCGCATCCGCCTCGTAGGAATTTCCACCACAGCAGCAGTCTCATCCAGAGCGAAGATTTCGGTTTTGAGGGATGGCATGAGCATTCCATCAATGCGCTCCGATGCCGCGTTTCTGGCCGGCAATGCGCGCATCGTCGCTCTCTTGCGCGAGCGTCATCCCGAGGCATCATAGGAAGAACTGGCGCGCGCCCTGCACACCGCGAAATGGATTTTGGAGCCGTCGGAACAATTGAGCGAGGGCGACTTGGCGTCCTATCTTCTACGCGAGAGATGCGCATTGTCGGAACCGCCGCCGGGATCTGACATGCCGGTCTGGCAGTCGCGCACCAGCAGCGCACAAAGTAGGCGACAGGCGCGGCCTGTGAAACTCTTGCGCCTGTCGCCATTGTTCCTGGGAAAGTAGGAGGCGAAAGAATACCCGTGACCGGTTGGGTTTGAATTCCGGCCACGGGCGCATTTGCCGCTTCACACGAATACCACGGAAAGGCTTGGTACCCGCAGTCCCCCCGAACCACGGGCACCACGCACGGATGCGATAGGTAAACAGATGCACTCTTCCGGTCTGCGATGCAATGAACGCGCGGGACGTGATTCTACGGATGGAATCTTCCGAATGCTTCCATCGGAAAAAACGAAAGGGTGCATGCCAGTTTCCACTGGATCGTCGCCCCTCCCTTGATCCAAAGTTCTTCGGTGAATTCGTTCCTTTTCCGAAACGGTATCCAATTCTGTGAGGTGATCGAACCAGAGAGCTCGCTTAGTCCCAATAGCAGCGGAGTGC